>DATMIB010000180.1:0-22888 GCA_035554635.1 Steroidobacteraceae bacterium
GTATTCATGTATCTCGCTCGCACGGCCGAGCGGCCCCGCGATGCCGGCGAACGAGTCGCCGATGGCCATACGGTTCATGAGCAGCGAGCTCGTGCCGACACCCTGGATCACGAGGTCGATCGTGCCTTCCTTCGCGTCCCAGTCGGCCAGCGTCAGCGGGATCAGTTCGCCGTCCCCCCAGCCGAGCACACGCACGAACTGCCCGGCCTTGGCCGAACGTGCAACCAGCGGCGCGCGCACCTTGAACTCGACGATGCCGCCTGCGAGTTCGGTCTTGCCGACGATGGTCGGGTGGGTCTGGCCAAGCGCCGTGTACTGCGCGGCTCTTTCGACACGCCCGCGGATTTCCTCGGCCGCGAACGGAATCTCGCCCACGATCTCGCGCGCCGCGGCCTGGCCGTCGCCGGCCGCACGGATCGCGGTCGAGCCGCCACGCGCCGCGTCGCCGCCCGAATAGACGTCGGCGATCGAGGTCTGCTGCGAACCGCGGTCGAGCGCGATCGAACCCCACTTGGTCGTCTTCAGGCCGGGCTCGGCCTCCGTCATGATCGGGTTCGCGGTGTTGCCGAGCGCCATGATGACGAGATCGACCGGCACGCGTTCCTGCTCGCCCGTGCGCACCGGGCTGCGCCGCCCCGACGGATCGGGCGGCCCGAGTTCGTTGACGTCGAGCACGGCGTGCGTGACGAAGTTGGTCTTGCCGTCGCCGAGGAATTCGGACGGCGCGCGCAGCTCGCGCACCGTGATGCCTTCCTCGAGCGCGTGGTGCAGTTCCTCGACGCGCGCCGGCATTTCACGGATGGTGCGGCGATAGACGATCGTGACGTGTGCTCCGAGCCGGCGCGCGGTCCGCGCCGCGTCCATCGCCGTGTTGCCGCCGCCGATGATGAAGACGTTCTTGCCGCGCGTCTCGGGCAGCGGCGTCTCGTACTTTGCGTCGAGCCCGCGCATCAGGTTCACGCGGGTCAGGAACTCGTTTGCCGACATCACGTTGAGCAGGTGCTCGCCCGGCACGTTCATGAACGTGGGCAGGCCCGCACCCGTGCCGACGAAGATCTTCCAGAAACCCGCGGCCTTGAGGTCGTCGAGCGTCGCGGTCTTGCCGACGACGAAGTTGCGCACGAAACGGCCGCCGAGCAGCGTGATCTTCTGCACGACGTCGTCGATCAGTTCGTTCGGCAGACGGAACTCCGGAATGCCGTAACGCAGCACGCCGCCGAGTTCGTGGAAGGCCTCGAACACCGTGACCGGGAAACCCTCGACCGCGAGCAGGTAGGCGTTGATCAATCCGGCGGGGCCCGAACCCACGACCGCGATCGGCGGCTTTTCGGCGCGCGCCCACGGGCTCACGACGTGGGCAAAGCGCCCGGCCACGTCGGGGTTCACGAGCTTGTCGTGCTGCGGCAGGAACCATTCGAGCTGGCCGATTTCGATCGGCCGACGCGTGTGCGTGCAGACACCCTGGCACTGCAGTTCCTGTGGACAGACACGCCCGGTGACGTTCGGCAACGGGTTGCAGCTCTCGATCAGCTCGAGCGCCTGGCGGAACTTGCCCTGGCCGAGCAGGTCGAGCATCTCCGGGATGTGGATCTTGACCGGGCAGCCGCCCTTGGGCTCGAGCTTGCCCTTGAGCAGCACACCGATTTCACAGGGCCGGTCCTCGCACTGCTTGTCGCGCAGCACCTCGAGCCAGACGAACAGCTCGACCTCACGCGCGGTGTAGCCGAGGTTCATGTACCCGAGGTAACCCTGGTTGACGAGCTCGAAGTCGTTCGCGCGCTGTTCCGGCGGCCGGATGTAGGGCGGGATGCAGGTCTCGCCGGGCCAGCCCTGTGACAACCCGCGGAACATGGGGTAACGCTCGGCGAGGTGCGTGTCGAGCGCCGCGATGAACTTGCGCTTGTGCTTCAGCGGCATGAACCAGACGAAGCGCAGCAGCACCGTGCTCATGTCGTCGTTGCGCAGCAGCAGGTTCCACAGCGCACGCGTGAACGCGGCGCCGAGCGCCGGCTGCTGGAATTCCCAGGCGATCGCCTGCACGCCGTCGGCGACGAACACGCCGCGCAGCGAGCGCGGGTCGTTCTGCAGGTGCCGTCGCAGCAGCGCAATCTGCTTCTCGAACACGGCCTCGTCGTCGCCGGCGCCGATCGTGTCGAACGCGGGCGCCTCGAAATGCCGCTTGTCGACCAGCGGCACGGTCGACCCGTTGTCGTGACCGGTCACTGCAGGATCTCCGAGTCGCAGTTCGCCGCCACGCGGTCGACGCGCGCGATCAGCTCGGGCGTGATCGCCAGCTTCTGCAGGGCGCCCGGGATCATGTGGCCGACCTCGGTCGCGACGCCATCGAGCAGCAGCGTCGTCTTCTCGAACAGCTCCGGCACCTGCTGGTAGCAGGTCTTGCAGTTGACGCACTTCGGCACGTCTTCCTCGCGGATCACCTTGAGGCCCGACGCCGCCTCGCCACCCGTTGCCGCCGCGGTCGGCGCCGCGGCGCCAGCCGCCACGCGCGACGTTGCCGACGGGCTGCCGCCGAACGGCGCCAGTGCGGCCGAGAGTGCCTCGGGCGGTGCCTTGGAGGCGGCGGCAAGCTCGCTCATCGCGCGTGCGATCGAATCGAGCGATGCCTCGCGGTCCTGCATCGAGGCCTCGTACTGACGCTGCAACGTCGAGAGCTCGGCGTGGTGGTCGGCGTCGAGCTTCTCGACGTGACGACCGGCGAGGTAACGCAGCGTGCGCCAGTAACGCCGCCGCTCCTCGACCAGGTGCACGATCGTGTTCGACACTTCCAGCCGCTCGAGCCGGCCGAGGTCGTCGGTCGCCCAGACGAACGGCAGCTTGTCGGCACGCGCGGCCACCGGCAGTTCGACGTATTCGTGGATCGGCACGGCGCGATCGAGCGCGTCCGCGGCGAGCCGGCGGAACTGCTTCTTGAAGCGCGTCTCCTCGCGCGCGAAGTCAGCCGGGGTCAGCGGCACTTCGAGCAGCTTCGTCTCGCCGTTTTCGCGGTAGGTGAGCGTCGTCATCGTCCAATCGCGGTCGACGGCCGGATTGCCGTCGAGCGAGAACCGCTCGTGCAGCGTCGGACCGCGTCGCGGGTCGTGCACGAACACCGGGTTCATGCGGCTCTCGACCGCGAGACGCGCGCGCCGGCTGGCGGCGGCGTCGGCGATGCCATGTTCGGCCTGGCACGGCGTGTAGACGTCGAGCACCGCCGGCGAGGCGGTGTAGCTCAGGTACTCCATGACGTTGCCGAGGAAGTGCCCCTGCAGGGCGGTCGAGGCCTGCACGACGAACACGTTCGGGTGGAACGCGGCGATCAGGCCGAGCTCCTTGCGATCTTCCTGCTTGCCCGAATGCGCGGCGCCGAAACGCGTGAGGTCGGAGTCCTGGCCCGTCAGGCTCGCGGTCGAGGCCTGGCCGCCGGTGTTGGAGTAGACACCCGTGTTGAGCACGAGCACCTTGATCGGCGTGCGGGTCGCCAGCACGCGCGACAGCGCGCCGAAGCCGATGTCGTAGGTGGCGCCGTCGCCGCCGATGCTGAACGCGGTCGGCAACAGCGCGAGTTCCTGCGCCGTGAACTTGTCCCAACTGAACGTTCGGAAGTAGCGGTCGTGGATCGCCGGTTCGTAGGCGTCCTCGAGCTCGAGCTGCGCGATCCGCAGCGCCTTGACGTCGTCGACCGCGTTCGCCGTGAGGCCCTCGAACAGGCCCTTGGCGACTGCGGGCGTGTCCTGGAACAGGCTGTTGACCCAGGGGTCCGTGTACGGGTTGAACGGGAACGTCGATGCATACACGCTGCTGCAGCCGGTTGCATTCGCAATCACGGCCGCGGCCGGGCCGTTGCCCGTCGGCCCGCCCTCGAGCAGGTAGAGCCGCCTTTCGAGCCGCTGCAGCGTCGCCTCGATGCGCTCGCGGCGTGCGGTGTCGTCGGCCAGCCCTTCGAGTTTCGCCGTGAGCAGCTCGACCAGGCGCGCGAGCTCGGCCACGTGGGCCTTGCGACGCTGCGCGTGGATCGCGTGGTTCATCGACGTGACGAGCCGGATCGCCGTGACTTCGCCACAGCCGCGGCAGGCGCCGTGGCCGCCCGTCGTGGCGTAGTAGTTGGAGCGGTCGAGCATCATGCGCTTGATGTCGCCGCCGGCACTGACCGCGTCCTGCACAAAGCGAGCGGGTGTGTCGGGCGTGCGGCTCAGGAACTCGAAGCGTTCCTGCAGCTCGTCGAGCACCAGTTCGTCCTGCACGCAGGGCTGGAGCGCGCCCGGGCCGCAGACGTCGACGCACTCCATGCAGCCGCTGCACTTCCACGGGTCGACCGCGACCGAATAGAGCCCGCCGCTGCCGGGGCGCTCCTTTTCGGGCGCGTCGAAGAACGGCTTGGTGCGGGCGACCGGGAACGTCTTGAGCGTCGCGGCCAGCTGCTGCAGCCCGCGACGGACCGCGGCATTGGCGCCGTCGAGCCCGACGGCCACTTCGGCCACGGCGTCGTGCAGCGCGAGTCCGCTCCGGGTCGCCTGGTAACGCGCGCGCACGGCTTCCGTGAGCGGATGGATGTGCGCGAGCAGTTCGGCCTTCGGCGCTTCCGGCAGGTCCAGCAGCTTGAGGCCGGTCTGCAGCAGGTCGTGGATGTCGTGCACCGTGTTCGGGATCGCAGCATCCGGGCAGACCAGCGCGCACTCCATGCAACCGGTGCAACGGTCGGCCGTGAATTTCGGCACGTCGCGACGGAACAGGCCCTTGTCCTTCCACGCCGCGGTACCGGCCGGCATGAACAGGCCCGTGCCCGGCAGCACCGGCGCCTCGGCGATGGTGCCGTCGCGGAACGGCGCCGCAATCATCTGCTCGTAGTAGTCGCGGTCGAAGACGCCACCGTCGGGCGTGGCGCCGCGGACGCGACACATCTGCGCCGACAACGCGACGCTGCGGCGCGCGCGCGTCACGGGCTGGCTGTCGACGGCGACGAACTCCGGCGCGTCGTAGTCGACGCGCTGCGTGGCTGCGAGGCCTTCCTTCATGACCGCGAGGTTGCCCTCGACGACCTTGCCGCCCTTGGCGCCGAACTTCTTCGCGATCTGGCTGCGGATCTTGGCGAGCAGCGCCTCCTCGGAGGCGCCGGCCTTGATCCGTTCGACGTGGCCGCAGACCGCGCCGATGAACGCGATGCCCATCATGCGCGTCTCGAGTTCGGGCGTCGGCGCGTGGCGCTTGGCGACCGCGAAGCCGTCGAGCACGAAGAATTCGATGTGCTTTGCCCGCAGCGTGCGTCGTGCCTGCTCGGGCAACTCGCGCCAGACCTCGAGCGGCGACAGGCTCGACTGCAGGATGAACGTGCCGCCGTCGACGAGGCCGCGCAGCGGGTTGGTGTGCCCGAACACGCGGTGGTCGGGCGAGATCACGATCTCGACGTCCTCGAGCTCGGCGTTGGTGAGCTTGACCGGCTCGGGGCTCAGCGTGATGTAGTAATTGGTCGGTGCGCCGCTCTTCTCGGAGCCGTACTTGGGCGCGGCCTTCGAATGCAGGCCCAGCACGCCCGCGAGGATGTCGGTGATCAGCTTGCCGGTCGCGATCGTGCCGTAGCCGCCGATCGAGTGGAACCGCACGCGGAATGCCTCCGGCGGCAGCAGCACGGGGTTGGGCTCGGTCTCGAGCGCCATCCACTCCGTGTCGGGGTACGCGGCCTTGAGGCGCGCCTGCAACGCGGCGAGCGCCGGCGGCGGGTTCTTCGCGAAGAACTGGCTGCCGAGGTAGACGAACGGCACGTTGCGCGTTTCCATGTTGCGGAACGCGGCCACGAGGTGGCGCGGCTGCAGGTCGTGCGCGCCGAGGCCGAAGATCGCGGTCGTGACCTTGGGCAGCGTGTGCAGCGGCGGGATGCCCGGGTGACGCGGCTCGCCTTGGCCGTTTTCGAGCCCCTTGAACAGCGCCTGCGTCACGAAGCCCGTCAGCGCCGTGTTCTCGGAACGTTCGAGCACGGTCACTGCGCGCTTGCCGGCCAGCGCCTGCACCAGCTCCGCCTCGGGGAACGGCTGTAGCAGCTTGACCGACACGACGCCGACCCTCTTGCCCTGCTTGCGCAGGTGCTCGGCCACGGCCTCGGCGTCATCGGTCACCGAACCCAGGCCGACGACGACGTGCTCGGCGTCCTCGCACTGGTACGTCTGCACGGGCTGGTACCGTCGGCCGGTCAGCGCCGCGAATTCCTGCATCGCTTCGCGCACGAAGCGCGGCACTTCGGCGGCGAAGTGCGTGCGGTGGTCGACCGAGCCCGCCTGGAAGTCGGGCTGGTTCTGCACGCCGCCGGTGAGGCCCGGGTTGTCGACGTCGACCAGCGCCGGCACGCGCTGGCGCGTGCCCTTTGCGGGCGCGTTGCGCCACTGGCGGCGCCACTGGCCGTGCAGTTCCTCGGGCACCCACTGCAACGTGTCGGCGACGCGCTCGCCGGCCGCGTCGGCTTCGATCGCCGTCGCGTTCGCATCGAGGTGCGCGTCGAGTGCCGCGAAGGCCGCGGGCAGGAAATCGTCGCGGTGACGCGTGAGCCACGCGCGCAACTGGAACACGCGGCCCTTGGCGCCGAACAGGATTTCCTGCGCCACCGTCGGACACGGAATGCGACCGGCCGGGTCGCCGAGGAACTCGGCGAGCAGTTCGGGCTCCGGCATCTGCACGGCGCTCATCATGTGGCTGGTCGCGAAGCCGTCCATCGCATTGGCGACCGGGATCAGCGACTGCGCGCTGACCTTGTATGAGATCGCGGCGAGGTCGGCGGCTTCCTGCGGGTTCGACCCGAACAGGATCGTGTAGCCCGACTGCAGCAGCGCGTAGACGTCGTCGTGCCCGGCCATCACGTTGAGCGAGTGACGCGAGACGACGCGCGCGGCCACCTGCAGCACGAATCCGCCGACCTTCTTGCCGACGGTGACGTAATGCGACTCGAGGCCGTAGAGGATGCCCTGGCTCGACGACGCGTTCGAAACGTACTTGCCGCCCGTCAGTGCGGCACCGAGTGCGCCGCTCTGCGCGGAGTGTTCGCCTTCGGGCTCGAAGAAGAACGGGTGCTTGCCCCAGACGTTGCAGCCGCCGCCGGCGCGGAACGCTTCGTACAGTTCCGAGATCTCGGTCGAGGGCGTGATCGGGTAACCGATGACGCCGCCACAGACGTGGCCCATGACTTCGGCAACCGCGCCATTGCCATGGATGACGGTGGGAATGCCGGGGAATTTGACGGTCATAGACTCTGTCCGGAGGTGGCGGGGGTGCTCCAAGCAACCTGCAACGGTCGCGAACCGGACGCAATCCGGGAGACTACGACCTCGCAGCACGTCGAACCGTGCGCGTCAGGGCGGGATCGCGAATGAGTCGCAGTCTTGTCGCGGCAACCACGCGAGCGCGCATTGCGATTTTCAAGCTTCGTTGCACGTTCCAACCGCAGCCGCGAGGGACGACTGTATGTTCGCCAGCCGCGGCGGCCATGCGCAAAGCTTCATTCTCAAGTTTCGTTGCACGTTTCGGCTGTGGCGCCGGCGAATGCACCTCGCAGCACGCTTGCGATAAGTCGTACGCGTGGGCTGCGCCTCGCGCTCGCGAGTCCGCGCGTAGGAGCGCACGCGACGTCGCCTCGCAGCGACACAGTGCGCGGGCACTCGATCGCACCGGGCGGGTCTGCCTATCCATCGACGGACGCGAGGTGGCGGATGACTCCAGACGAATTCCAGCAGGCCCTGTCCAGCGTGGACGCCATGACGCTGGCGGGGCGAGAGCCCGCTTACTGGTGCGGCTTCAAGCGTGGGCTGCAGCGCGCGCACCTCGGCCGTCGCTTCACGAGCAACACGGATCACTACGCGTGGCTCGACTTTGCACGCGACGACGATCCGTTCGTGGCGCAGCTCGGTCGCGGTTATCGCGCGGGGCTCCAGGCTGTCGTCTCAGGCCAGCCCCTCGCGCTCGACGGCCATGGCCAGTTCCAGGGTCACCGCGGGCGCGCCCGCCTCCACGGCCTCGACGGTGGTGACGGGCACGACGGACACGAGCACGACGGACACGGGCACGACGGGGAAGGTCCCGGCCACGACGGGATCGCGGCAGCGGACGATGCCGCCGCCGCGACCGACTCGATCAGAACCCGTAATTGAGCGCGATGCCGTAGGTGCGCGGCTGGTTGGTGAGGTACCCCACCCGCGCACTGCGACCGCGTTCGCGATCGATGGACAGGAAAGCGCGTTCGTCCCACAGGTTGTTGACGTACGCCGCGACCTCCCACTGGTCGCTGCGCACGCCGAGGCGCAGGTTGCCGATCTGGTAGTCCGGAAGCTCGGCGTCGAAGCTGAACTCCGTGATCGACGGCGCGCCGAAGCCGCGGATCAGCCCCTGCCCGCCGCTCGGCGTGGTCGAGAGCTCGCCGAAGCCCGGCTCCTGGTCCGCGAGCTGCGTGTACGACGAGCCGACGTGCTGCACGGTGAAATTGACGTAGCCGTCCAGCGACGTGCTCCAGGGCCACGAATAGGTCGCGCTCGCCGCCGCCTGCAGCTCCGGCGAGGTCGGCAGGCGATTGCCTTCGCGGATACCCGCGATCGGGTTGCCGTTGGCGTCGAGCTGGCTTTCGGTGATCTCGGCCTTGGCGTAGGTCGCCGTCAGCGCGAAGTCCCAGCTCTCGTTCGGGCGCGCGAAGAGCTCGAGTTCGCCACCGATCGACTCGGCTTGCGCATTGAGGATGATGCGCGACGAGCACGACCCGGCGTCGGCGATCACCTGCAGGCCGTCGATGTCGGTGTAGAAGAGCGCCGCGTTCAACTGGACGCGGCCATCGGCCCAGCGCGTCTTGGCGCCGAGTTCGTAGTTGGTCGTCTCCTCGTCATCCCAGGTCGGGTGCCCGCCGTAGATGTCGATGTCGTCGCCCTCGCACAGCGTGACGTTGAGCGGGTCGTTGATGCCGCCGAGCCGGAAGCCGCGGGCGACCTGCGCCGTCAACATGACGTCTTCGTTCGGCCGGAAGGCGACGATCGCCCGCGGCGAGAAGCCGTCGGACTCCGTCGTGCCCGGCTCGTCGGTGTACCCCTGGTCGGCGAAGATGCCGGCGAAGGTCAGCAACCGGTCCTCGGAGAAGTCGTACCAGCGCAGCCCCGCCGTGAGGCTCCAGGCATCGGTGAACTGCCAGGTGCCCTCGCCGAACACGGCGAACTGCTCGAAGTCGTAGGTGAGGTCCGAGAAGTACGGGTGGTCCGGCGGCGCACCGAGGTCGGTGCTGTCCATGCCCGGCGTGATCGACAGCCGGCTGATCACCTGCGCGTCGTAGCCGGGCGTCGGCAGCGTCTGGCCGTACTCGCGATCGACCTGCTGGTAGAACGCGCCGACCAGCCAGCGGAACATCGCTTCCGGGTCGTTCGACGACAGTCGCAACTCCTGGCTGAAGGCGTTGAGATCGGTCGCATCGATCAGCGGCGAGTTGAGCCGCACGTCCGCGGGCCGTGCGCCCTCGTCCGTGTAGGCCTCTTCGAGGTCGTAGGTGACGCTGCCGGTCAGCTGGCTCGCGTCGCGCACGACGGTGACCTGCCGGTCCGTGTACGAGGTGATCGAGGTCAGCGTGATGCCGCCGAAGTCGTACTCGAGCTTGAGGTCGCCGAGCGTGAACTCGTCCTCGATGCCTTCCCGGATCTGCGTGACCTGGGTGCGCTCGCCGTACTGCACCGGCGACTCGGTGGTCGTGTACGGATTGCCGAGGATGTTCCAGACGTCGATGCGCGGGTAACCGTCGGTCTCGAGCTTCTGGTAGACGATGCGCGGCGTGATCGAGAACTGGTCGTTCGGCTGGAAACGCAACGCTGCACGCACGCCGGTCCGTTCGCCGCTGTTGACGTCCTCCTTCTTGCCGCGGTCGGGATAGATCGAATCCATGAAGCCGGGCAGCTCGGAGTAATAGCCGACCACGCGCAGCGCCACCGTGTCGCCGAGCGGTGCGTTGAGCGCACCCTTGACGTTGAAGCCGACCTCGCCATCCTGCACCGACGAGGCACCCACTTCGGTCGACGCGGTGAAGCCCTCGAGGTCGGGCTGCTTGGTGATGTAGCGCAGCGTGCCGGACGAAGAGCCGGCGCCGAACAGCGTGCCTTGCGGTCCGCGCAGCACCTCGACGCGGTCGACGTCGTAGAGGTCGAGGTCCGGCGTGAACAGTGCGATCGAGATCGGCGATTCGTCGAGATAGATGCCGACCGATTCCTTGACGCCCGGCTGGTCGCGCACGACCTGGCCCGCGCTGATGCCGCGAATCGCGACCTGGCTCTGGCCGGGACCGAGGTCGGTGATGGTTAGGCCCGACACGTTGCGTGCGAGTTCGACGATGTTGTTCGAACCGGAGCGACGGATGCTCTCGTCGGTGACGGCGGCCACGGAAAACGGGATGTCCTGCAGCGACTCGGCGCGCTTCTGCGCCGTGACGATGATTTCCTCGAGTTGCCTAACGCCCTGCGGCGGTTGCTGGGCGAGCGCGACGCCGGGGGCCACCAGTGCGCAGAGGACTGCGGAACGCAGACGCGTGGAAGACATAGGTAATCCCTCACCTGTCTTGAAGTTATGGCGCGCGGCAGTATGGAATAAGCAAATCCTTAAGTGAATAGACCACAATCGCACCGACCACGGGGCCGAACGACCATTCCCGCCCTCGGCAAAGGACAGCCAACATGCTGACGCGCAGGGTTTTTTCCGCACCGTCGCCCCCGGCCGCCGGGACGACGGCGACACAACCAGCGCGTGGCACCGGCGCTACAGGCACACGGGCGGATGCCTGGGACACTGTAATCGTCGGCGCCGGCGTGATGGGGGCCTGGACCGCATGGCACCTGCGCCGACGCGGCCAGCGGGTGCTGCTCGTCGATGCCGTCGGGCCCGCCCACGCACGCTCTTCCTCCGGCGGCGAATCGCGCCTGACCCGCACGATCTACGGCGCCGATGCGATCTACACGCGCATGGCCGTGGAGTCGCTCGAGGACTGGCAATGGCTCTCCGGGCGCTCGGGCCTGCCTGTGTTCCACCGGTGCGGCGCGCTGATGTTCTTCGGTCGACGCGAGCCGTTCGTCGAACAGAGCCTCGAGGTGCACCGCCGGCTGCAAATGCCGCTCGAGGAACTCACGCGCGCGGACCTCGAACGCCGTTATCCGCAGGTGCATTGGGAAGGCGTCGAACTCGGGCTGTTCGAACCCGCGCTGGGCGGGCTGATGGCGCGGCGTGCCGTGCAGACGCTCGTGCAGGAGTTCGTGCGGGCCGGGGGCGAATACCGTCTCGCGCAGGTCTTGCCGCCGAACGCCGCCGAGGGTGTCGTCAGGCTCGGGGCCGCGCAGTGCACCGACGGCACGGTCCTGCGCGCGACGAATTTCGTCTTTGCCTGCGGCCCGTGGCTGCCAAAGGTGTTTCCGGACGTTCTCGGGCCGCGAATCTTCCCGACGCGCCAGGAGGTGTATTTCTTTGCACCGCCCGACGGCGACCGACGGTTCGAGCCGGAGCAGTTGCCGGGCTGGGCCGACTTCAACGGCGGCGACATGTATTACGGGCTGCCCGACCTCGAGAGCCGCGGCTTCAAGGTCGCACACGATGCGCACGGCCCGGCCTGCGACCCCGACATCGGCGACCGGCTCGTCACGCCCGCGAGCGTCGCTACCATGCGCGAGTACCTGCGCCGGCGCTTTCCCGCGATCGCGGAGCGGCCGCTCGTCGAATCGCGCGTTTGCCAGTACGAGAACAGTTCGAACGGCGACCTGCTGGTCGATCGCCACCCGCGCTGGCAGGACGTGCTGCTGCTCGGTGCGGGCTCGGGTCACGGCTTCAAGCACGGGCCGGCGATCGGCGCCCATGCTGCCGCGCTGCTGACGGACCCGGCCTGCCCGGGCGAGCCTCGCTTTGCGCTCGCAACGAAAGGCGTGCGCCAGCACCGCGAGGTGCACTGAGAGATGGGCAGGCCACCGGGTACCGGCAAGCGCCCCCGGTGCCGCGGGCCGATGGCCCGGCGCGTCGCGTGCATGCTGTGGGCCGTCGTCGCAGTCGGTGGGCCGCGGGCGGCGGTTTCGGCGGAGTCGCTCGCGGTCAGCGTCGATCGCGAAGGTGCGCTGCTGCGCGTGCACGCCACGCTCGGCGCCGACGCGTCGGCGCAGCTCTGTTACGAAGTGCTCGCGGACTTCGACCACATCGAGCAGTTCATCCCAGGGATGCGGACCAGCGACGTGATCAGTGCGGCGGGCGAACCGATCCGGCTGCACCAGGTCGGCGAGGCCACTGCCGGCCCGTTCAGCTTCGACATCGACGTGACGCTGGCCGTGACCGAACGACCGCCGACCCGGATCGAGTTCCACCGGATCGCCGGCAACCTCGAACGCATGACCGGCGGCTGGGAGGTCGCGGGCGACGCGTCCCACTGCAGCATCGTCTACCGCGCCGACATCGACCCTGCGTTCTGGGTGCCGCCGCTGATCGGGCCGCGCCTGATGCGCAACCAGGTCGAGACCCAGATGCGCGGGCTGCTGGACGAGATCGCGCGTCGTGCCGGACGCACGCCATTACCGGGAGCGGAGGGGTCTTGAGCGGCGACAGCAAGCGCCTGCTCTTCGTCCACCACACCATGACCGGCGGCACGCGGCAGATGGTCGAGGCGGCGGTGCGCGGCGCCGCCACGGAACCGGCTGTCACGGTGACCTCGCTGCGCGCCGAGCAGGCCACCGCCACGGACTTGCTCGAGGCGGACGGTTACCTGTTCGCGACGCCGGAGAACCTCGCGTCGATGAGCGGGATCATGAAGGACTTCTTCGACCGCACGTATTACGACGCGCTCGAGCGCCTCGACGGCCGGCCGTACGCAGCGATGATCTGTGCCGGCAGCGACGGCCAAGGGGCCGCGCGGCAGCTCGAACGGATCGCGCTCGGCTGGCGCCTGCAGCCGATCGCGCCGACGCTGATCGTGATCACGCACGCGCAGACACCCGCAGCGATCAGGCAGCCGAAGCAGATCGCCCGCGCCGACCTGCAACGCTGCGAGGAGATCGGCGCGACGCTGGCGGCAGGGGTCGCCCTCGGCGTGTTCTGATCGCCCGGAGTGCGTTCGGGCGCTCGTTGCGCAACACTGCGCGTTCCGCCCCTGCCCGCACCGTTCCGCACCAACGCACATGACCGTCGTCCCGCGTCGCATCCCTCGCGTCATCGTCCCGCCTGCCACGTTGACCTTGGTGCTGCTCGTGCTCGGCGCGTGGCTGGCATGGGGCACGTGGCGCGACGGCACGGCGGCGCTCGTCGAACCGGCACCGCCGCAGCGGCTGCCCTGCGTGTCCTATGCACCGTCGCAACAGGCCGGGCATGCGCGCGACGGCCTCACGACCGAGCGCCTGCGCACCGACCTTGCCCTGCTCTCCCGCCGCACCACCTGCATCCGCACGTACACCGTGTCGGAAGGCTTCGACCAGGTGCCGGTCGTCGCGCGCGAATTCGGCATGCAGGTGCTGCTCGGGCTCTGGATATCGCGCGATCCAAGCCACAACGAGCGCGAACTGCAGACCGGCATCCGCGTCGCCCGCGAGAACCGCGACGTGGTCCGCGCCGTCGTCGTCGGCAACGAGGTCCTGCTGCGCCACGAGCAGACACCGGCCCAGCTCGCGGCGCTGTTGCGACGGGTCGCCGCGGCAACCGCGCTGCCGGTCACCTACGCCGACGTGTGGGGCTACTGGCTCAAGCACGTCGAACTCGCGCGCGACGTCTCGTTCGTCACCGTGCACATCCTGCCGTACTGGGACGACGATCCGGTCGGCATCGACGCGGTGATCCCGGCTGTGGACGGCTTGGTCACGCAATTGCAGCGTGCATTTCCGGGGCGGCCGTTGTTCGTCGGCGAGACCGGCTGGCCCACTGCGGGACGTCCACGTGGTGCCGCGACGCCCGGTCGCGTCGAACAGGCGCGGTTCCTCGGCGGGTTTGCGGAACTCGCCGCGCGCCGCGGCCTCGACTACAACGTGATCGAGGCCTACGACCAGCCCTGGAAGGCGGCCCACGAAGGCACGGTCGGCGGTCACTGGGGGCTGTACGACACGCTCGCACGGCCGAAGCTCGCGCCGGACGGCACGGTAATCGAGTCGCCCCTCGGGCGCGCCGTGGCCTGCCTGGCGTTGTTCGTGGGATTGCTGACCAGTGCCGTCGTCGCGTGGCAGCGGCGATGCCGACGTGGGCGCACGGTGTCCGCGAGAGCCCGACCAGTCCGCGACGCAGTTCGGCGCGACGCTCCTGCATGGCCGGCGCTCACCGCAGGCGCGCTCGGCGCAATCGCCGTCGTGACCGCGTTCCGGCAATGGCAGTACCTGGTCGACGGCAACGTGCACACGCTCGACTGGGTCGCCACGCTCGCCGTCGCAACGTTGGGCTGGATCGCCCTGATCACTGCGATCGGCGCGCTGTTCAATCGCAGTCGCGATGCGTCACCGGTGGCCGTGCCGCGCTGGGTCGAGGTGGGCTTTCTCGCGTGCGCGGCTTACGTCTGTCTCGGACTCGTCTTCGCCGGTCGTCACCGCGACTTCCCGGTCTGGCTGTTCCTGCCCGGTGTCGTGGCGCTGGTGCTCGCGGCTGCGGCCGATGTCGGCGCGCGCGCGCGGGCACTGCGAGACCGTTCGGCGAACGAGGAAGTGGTGCTCGCGACGTGGCTCGTGCTGGCCGGACTCGCGATTCCCGTGCTCGAACCCGGACTCAACCTGCGCGCGGTCGGCTGGGGCTCAGCGTGCGTGCTGCTCGGCCTCGCCGTGCTGCTGCCACTGGCCTTGCAGCCGCGCCAGCACCAGCGCCGAGACGACCACCCCGACACCGGACCACGTGAAGTCGTACAGCACCATGCCCAGCGTGCCGACGGCGAGGCCGGCGTACGCGAGCCCGGCCGATCGACGCCATGAGGCGAGCGCCGCCAGTACGATGCTCGCGTAACCGTACACGCCGAACTGGAAGCCGCGGATGACGAGCATGCGCACGGTGCACCACCACGCCGGCGTCGCGACGTCGCAGTAGGCACCGAGGTCGTCGCGCTCGACGAGCCCGAAGCGCAGACCGAGGGCAAACCCGTACGCGACGGCGACCGTCACGACGAGCGCAAGCAGGCGGCGCACCAACGCGCGAGGCAATGTCGCAGGCATGCGCGCAGTTTACGCGGCGGCGACGGAGTGGACATGCGCGAGCCATCGCTGCCAGCGCGCGTCGCTCGCGAGCGTCCGCAGCAACGGCGACGACGGCAGCCACTCGAGCGACGTGCAGCGGGGCGCGGCGCACTGGCCGGGCCCGGCATCGGCGGCAATCTCCAGCCACTCGAAGGCGGCGTCGGCCTCGCCACGGTAGGCGTGCACTTCCGCCACGAGGTACGCGCGCGGGCCACCGGCGTGTTGCTCGAGCGCTTCCAGGGCACGGTCGGATTCGTCTTGTCGCCCGAGCGCGTGGTAGGCCAGGGCTCGGACCTGGGCCGCCGACGCCGCGTCGCCCAGTTGGTCGGCCACGCGCAGCGCCTCCGCGAGGTCGCCGGCGAGCACGCGCACCACGCCCAGCAGCGCCGCCGCGTCGGCGTCGGTCGGATTGAGCGTCCGCAGCTCCTGCAACTGCGCGGCCGCTTCGTCGTAACGCCCCGCGAGGTAAAGGAACACGGCCAGGTTGTGCCGCACCGCCCCTCCGAGCGGATCGGCGTCGACTGCGCGTCGCTGCATTGCGACCGCCGTCGCCCAGTCGCCGCGCTCGGCCGCCGCCGAGGCGGCGAAACTCGAGACCAGCGGGTCGTCCGGTTCGAGCGCGACCGCCTCGCGCAGGTGGGCGTCGCCCGCCACGCGCTCGCCGGTGTACCACGCGACGTTCGCGAGCCGCAGGTGGGCCTCGGCGACGTGCGGATCGAGCTCGAGCGCGCGTGTCGCGGCCCGGTGCACCGCAGCGAGGCCACCGGCCGGCGCGGTGCGCTGCTCGACCACGTCGAGCCACCAGGTGCTCGCAATGCCCGCCCATGCCCGCGCATGGCTGGGGTACAGCGCCACGGTCGCTTCGAACCGTTCGCGCGCGCTCTGCACGTCCCCGGGGCCGCGACGCTGCAGCAGGAACCGGCCCTGGCGATAGACGTCCTCGGCCTCGGCGGGCACGACGGCCGTCGTCGGCGCGGCGACGAGTTCCGCAGGCAAGGCCGGCACCTGCGGGCGCCACGCCGGCCAGGCCAGCAGGCCCGTGAGCAGGCTGGCCGCGACGAGCGCCAGCGCGACCCTGGGCATCCCGATCCGCGGTCGCGCGGCAATGACCGCGATCGGCCGATCGGCGGCGGCGATCTCGTGCGCTGCGATCGGCGCATCGGCGGCGGCGGTCGCACGTGCTGCGACCGGCGCTGATCGCCGCGCTGCGGACTCCGTGGACCCGGCAGGCCGCACGTCCTCGTCGAGACGGCCGATGAACCGGTAACCACGCTTGGGAATCGTCTCGATGTACTGCGGATGGTCGGCATGATCCTGCAGCGCGGTGCGCAGGCGCCGCACGGCACTGTTGAGTGCCGTGTCGAAGTCGACGACGCCGCGCGGCCACAACCGCGCAATCAGCTCTTCCCGGCTGACCATCTCGCCCGGTTGCGCGAGCAGCGACTCGAGCACGGCCAGCGGCTGGCTCTGCAACCGCACCCGCACCCCGGCGCGCTGCAGCTCGCCGGTGCAGCAGTCCAGCGTCCAGCCGTCGAAACGGATCACCCGGCTCGCGGTCATGTGCCAACCCCCGGATTCCTCGCGGAACCCACGCCCAGCCCGCCGTCCAGCACCCGTTCTGCAGCCCCACGATACCGGGCAGCGCGCCGGTCAGGAAGATGTCAGCGATCCGTCAGGTTCCGGCCATGGACCTCGCCACAGGCCAGCGGACACTGGCGCAAGGCCGTCGCCGTCTCGACCGTCGCAACCGCCGACCGACAACATCATGAACGACCAGGAGGGAACCCCGTGACCACCGAAGCGAGTCGCGCCCGGATGGCGCGGGCGCAAGCCCTGCCATTGCTCCTCACCGTGTTGTATGCGGTCGACGCGCCGGCCGACGTCGGTGACGCCGTCACCCTCGCAAGCGGCCTTGCCAACCCGCGCGGCCTGGCCTTCGCGCCGAACGGCGACCTGTACGTCGCCGAATCGGGCACCGGCGGCCAGGGCAACTGCACGTTTTCGCCGCCGAACCCGGCCAACCAGCGCTGTTATGGCGAGACCGGCGCGATTTCGCGGGTCCTGCCCGAAGGCGGCTTCGAACGCGTGGTCACGGGCCTGCCGTCGCTCGGGCTTCCCGACGGCACCGCCGAAGGCGGCCCCGTCGACGTGTCGTTCCTCGGCACCGCCGCGATCGTGACGATGAGTTGGGGCGGCAACCCCGCGCTGCGCGCGCCGCTCGGCCCGAAGGGGTACATGTTCGGGTCGTTGCTGCAGACGACGCCCGGCGGCACCTGCAAAGTGCTCGCGGATGTCGCCGCGCACGAGGTCGCGGCAAATCCGGCCGGCGGCAACGTGGACTCCAACCCGTACAGCGTGCTCGCACAACCGGGGCGCCGGATCGTCGCCGACGCCGGCGCCAACGCGCTGATCGAGGTGCGGCCCAACGGCCAGACCCGCACGTTCAGCCTGATCCCGTTCCTGCCGCCGGTGCCGCCGATCCCCGCGCCCCGCGAACCCGTGCCGACGTCCGTGGCCGAGGGGCCGGACGGCGCGCTCTATGTCGGCGAGCTGACGTCGTTCCCGTTCTGGCCCGGCACGGCCTCGGTCGTGCGTGTCGCGAGCGACGGGTCGTCGGTCGAAACGTATGTGCCCGGGCTCACGGCCGTCGTCGACCTTGCGTTCGACGCGGGCGGGGCGCTGTACGTGCTCGAGATCGCGCGCGGCCAGGTCGGGCCGTTCCCGCCACCGCCGCCACCGAATCCGGGGCTGGGCATCGGCCGCCTGCTGCGTGTGTGCCCGGGCGGCATGCCGGAAGTACTGTTGAGCGGGCTCACGTTCGCTGCCGGCGTCGCGATCGGGCCCGACGGTGCGGCGTACCTGACGAACTTCAGCACCTCGTCGACTGCGGGCGAAGTGCTGCGACTGGCGGTCGCACCCTGCCGCTGATGAGGCGCACGCATCGCGCGAGGTGAATGCGGGGGATGCGTCGTCGACGCGTTCGCGCGACGACGTGGGGATGGTCGACGGTCGGTTCCACAGGGAGGTGGGCCGGCCGTCGACTGACCGTCACCGCGATCACGACCGACGCTGCGCCCGCATTGCGACGGCGACTGCCGCTGCCCCCGCATCGTCACCTCGACCGCGGCGCACGCTTGACTTCGGGGCACGTTCGGCTTTCCCATGCCGGACACATGAATTCCGCGACCGAGACGGCAACCGGCAAGCCGCACGAACTCAGCCGGACCCTCCTGCCCCGTCACATCACGATGATCACCATCGGCGGCGTGATCGGCGCCGGGCTGTTCGTCGGCAGCAGCGCTGTCATTGCCGCGGCCGGGCCCGCGGCATTGCTGTCGTACGTGATCGCCGGCGCCATCGTGTTCGTCGTCATGCGCATGCTCGGCGAAATGGCGCTGACGCACCCGCACGTGCGCTCGTTCGCGGAGTTCTCGCGACTCGGCCTCGGCAACGGCGCGGGATTCGTGGCCGGCTGGCTGTATTGGTGGTTCTGGATCGTGGTCGTGCCGATCGAGGCGATCGCCGGCGCGCAGATCCTGACCCTGTGGTTCCCGCTCCCGGTCTGGCAGATCGGGTTGGTGCTGATGGCCGTGATGACGGCCGTGAACCTGCTCTCCGCGCGTTCCTACGGCGAATTCGAGTTCTGGTTTTCGTCGATCAAGGTCGCGGCGATCGTCGCGTTCGGGCTGGTCGCGGCCGCGCACGTGTTCGGCCTGGCCTCGCCCGAGGAACCTCTCTTCAACAACCTGACCGCCCACGGCGGCTTCGTGGCGCAAGGCTGGGCGCCCGTGCTGGCCGCGGTGACGACGGTGTTCTTCTCGATGGTCGGGCCCGAGATCACGACCGTCGCGGCGGCCGAGTCGAAGGACCCCGAGCGGGCCGTCGTGCGCATGGCCACCTCGATCTCGTGGCGCATCCTGGTCTTTTACGTGGCGTCGCTGTTCCTGATCGTCAGCGTCGTCCCCTGGACCCGCATCGTGGCGGGCGAATCGCCGTTCACGCTCGCGCTGAACACGATGGGCTACGGCTGGGGCAGCGCGGCGATGAGCTTCATCATCCTGACCGCGGTGCTTTCCTGCCTCAATTCGGCGGTCTACGTCTGCTCGCGCGTGCTGCACGTGCTCGCCGATCGCGGCGATGCGCCGCGCTGGCTGGTCGAAGTCAACACGCGCCACGTGCCGGCACGTTCGATCTGGCTCGGGTCGATCGTCGGCGTCATCGGCGTCGTGCTGGCGATCGTCTCGCCCAATGCAGTGTTCGCGTTCCTGGTCAGCTCCGCCGGGACGGTCATCGTGTTCGTCTACCTGATGACGGCCGTGTCGCAGATCCGCCTGCGTCGTCGCCATCCCGAGACCGAAACGAAAGCCGTGCGCGTCTGGCTGTTCCCGTGGCTCAGTTACGCCGCGATCGCCGGGATGGTTGCCGTGCTCGTGGCCATGGCGCTGACGCCCGCGCTCGCGAGCCAGCTGTGGTTCAGCGTGCTCACGCTCGCAGTGACGGTCGTCGCGTACCTGGTGGTGCGCAGGAGGCGCTGAGTCTCTGCTCCCTCTCCCGCCCTGGCGGGAGAGGTGAGAGCACTCACCAGGGCAGCGCTTCGCCGTTCATGTGCAGGAAGCGGCCGCTCGTCTCGAGCGTGAGCTCGTCGATCCGCTGCAACAACCCCCGCACCGATTCGTCCACCTCGATCATGCCGTGGCCCGCGGTCATCTCGGTGCGCACGGCGCCCGGGTGCAGGATCGCGACGGCGACGCCACGCGGTTTCAGTTCGAGCGCGAGCGAGACGCCCGCGGCGTTGAGCGCCGCCTTGCTCATGCGATAGCCGAAATAGCCGCCCGAGGCGTTGTCGCCGATCGAACCCATGCGACTCGTCACCAGCGCCACCTTCGCGCCGCGGTGCAGGCTCGGCACCAGCGCGCGTGTCAGGAACAGCGGCGCCAGCGCATTGAGTTCGAACTGTGCGCGAACCGCACGCGGGTCGACGTCGTCGAGCGTGTCGGCGACGAGCATGCCGGCGTTCTGCACCAGCAGGTCGATCGACTGCCCGGCGAACCGCGACGCGAGCGCGTCCCAGGTCGCCGCGGCAGTGACGTCGCACCCGTCCTCGACCCGCACGCCGAGGGCCGCGAGTTCCGGCGAACTGCGGCGGCAGACCGCGACGACGTCGGCGCCACGCGCCTTGAGCTGACGACACAGTTCGAGTCCGATGCCGCGATTGGCACCGGTGACGATGGAAATTCCCATCCAGTTCTCCTTGCAGGCGGCCCGCCTCGAGCCGGCGAGCCGTTCGTTGCGTACGACGAAGCGATTCTAGGCCATCGTCGTGTTGGTATACGCTGCGCCGGGGCTTGTCCGGGAATCGATTCCAATCATGAGTTCGGGGAAGGCGATCGATTTCGCGCGATGGACCGCGCGACGAAGGGGCGCTGCGCTGCCACTGGCCTGCGCAGCAGCGATGCTGTTGTTGTCGTCCGCGACCGTGCGCGCGCAGGTCGCACCTTCGTCGCCGACGACACCGCCACCATCGCCGCCAACGGCGCTGGCCGCGCCCGACCCGACGCCCGAGACCGCGGTCGAGGAAGTGGTCGTCGCGGCACCCGAGCCGCGTTACGTTGCGCCGACGACGCGCGACAGCATCGGTCGCATCTGGGCGCCGGTGCTCATCAACGGCCAGGGACCGTTCCGGCTCGTGCTGGACACCGGTGCGAGCAAGTCCGCGATCGTGCCGCGGGTCGCCGAGCGACTCGCGCTGCCGGTCAAGACACGGGGCGCCAAAGTCCGTGGCGTGACGGGCTCTGCGGTGGTGCCGACCGCGAAAATCGAATCGCTGCAGTTCGGCGACCTGCTGGTGGAAGACGTCACGGTGCCGATCGTCGCCGACGTGTTCGGCGGCGCCGACGGCGTGCTCGGCGGCGACGGCCTGCAGGACAAGCGCATCTTCGTCGAGTTCCGCAACGACCGCATCTCGATCGCGCGCTCGCGCAAGCAACCGGCCCCGCCCGGTTACTCGATCGTGCCGTTCAAGTACGTCCGCCCGCTCGGCCTGCGTACGACGGTCATGGTCGGCCCGGTCAAGACCATCGCGATCATCGACACGGGCGGCCAGGCGACCATCGGCAACCTCGCGTTGCGTGAGGCCCTCGCGCGGCACCGTGGCGAAAAGGATCCGTTCGACGACGCCGTCATCGGCGTGACGGAGGACGTGCAGGCGGCGACGCGCGTCCGCGTGCCCACGATCGTGATCGGGAGCCTGGCGTTGCGCCGGGCGGACATCCGTTTCGCCGACCTGCACATCTTCGAGCACTGGAAACTGCTGTCGGAGCCGGCACTGATGATCGGCATGGACGTGCTCGGCACGATCGACTCGCTCGTGATCGATTTCCGGCGCGAGGAATTGCAGGTGCAGACGCAGCGGTAAGTCGTCGCGCCGGAGCCTGCGGGGCGATCACGGCCGCCCGATATCCAGCCGCTCCGCTGCGCCGCGACCTCGCCGCTGGCGGGCGGCACTGCAGCAACACAGCAACCGCTTGGCCGCCCATCCCGCCTGCGGTGCGTTTCATGCGATGATCGGGCCGCGTCTCCCAGGAAAAGACGACCACGCAATCTTGCGACCCGAACGAGACACCGTGCTCCACAGCTGGTGCGCCCAGAAGGATTGGGACGCACCGACGGTCACGGGTGGCTCCGGTGCATGGCTGCATCTCGAAGACGGTCGGCGCGTGCTCGACTGCAGCAGCCTGGCCGAATGCAGCAACCTCGGCCACCAGCACCCTCGCGTCGTCGCCGCGATCCGCCGCCAGGCCGAGCAACTCTGTTTCGTCACGAACGCCTGGGGCGCCCAGCCACGTGCGGCGCTCGCCGAACGGCTGCTCGAGCTCGCCGGGTTCGACGGCGGCCGCGTGTTCTTCACGCTCGGCGGCGCCGATGCGAACGAGCACGCCGTCAAGATCGTGCGTCAGGCGACGGGCAAGCCGCGCGGCACGGTCGTCGCCCGCGACCGCTCGTATCACGGCTCGACCCACCTCGCGATGGCTCTGTCGGGCGATTCGCGCACGCGCGCCATGATCGACCCCGCGGCGATGCACGTGAGCCACGTCGCGCCGCCCTACGCCTACCGTTGCCCCTACGGCAGCCGCAACGACGACGAATGCGGCGAACTCGCGGCCGCCGCGGTTGGTGGACGCATCGACGAACTCGGCGCGGACCAGGTGGCCGCGGTGATACTCGAACCCAACGCCGGCTCGAACGGCATCGTCGCGCCCGACAGCTACTGGCCCGCAGTGCGACGACACACGCGCGAGCGCGGCATCCCGTTGATCGCCGACGAAGTCATGAGCGGGTTTGGCCGCTGCGGCGAGTGGTTCGCGTGGCAGCGCCACGGCAGCGCCGGCACGCCCGACGTGATCACGCTGGCCAAGGGGCTCACCGGCGCGATGCTGCCGCTCGGCGCCGTCGTGCTCTCGGCCTCGCTCGCGCGCCGTCTCGACGAGCAGGTGCTCGGCACCGGGCTCACCTACTGTGGCCACCCGCTCTGCTGCGCCGCCGGTCTCGCCGCGCTCGATGCCTACCGCGACGAGGGGCTGGTCGAACGCTCGCGACGTCTCGGCGCCGACCTCCTCGAGCGCCTGCGCGCGCTGGCGACGCGACATCGCGCGATCGGCGACGTGCGCGGCGGCCACGGCCTGTTCGCCGTGCTCGAATTCGTGCGCGACCGGGCGACGCGCGAGCCGCTGGCG
>DATMIB010000181.1:0-25911 GCA_035554635.1 Steroidobacteraceae bacterium
GATCCGCGTCAGGTAGAGGCCGAAGCGGTTGCCGCTCGGCAGCAGCGTGTTGTCCGAGAACGGGAACGAGTAGGGCGAGAGCGTGAACTCGATCGGCGGCGTGTGCGCCTGCGACTCGCCGTTCGGCCCGAGCAGCACCGAATAGATGCCCACCGTCTGCGCCGCCCAGCTCACTGCCCG
Organism: Steroidobacteraceae bacterium; assembly: GCA_035554635.1. GTDB lineage: Bacteria > Pseudomonadota > Gammaproteobacteria > Steroidobacterales > Steroidobacteraceae > RPQJ01. The sequence continues at coordinate 181 of DATMIB010000181.1, forward strand.
CACGTTGACCTGCAGGCTGTCCTTGCCGTCGGGCGACACGATGCGCAACGGCGTGCCGACCGCCGTGCCGGAACACTGCAGCGACAGCGACCCACCGACCGCCTGGTTCGCGGGCGTGCCTTCGGGCAACGCGCACGAGATCGGCCGGTCGGCCGGCTCGGACGCGTCGGCGTTGAGCGAGAGTTCGAGGAACGCGGGGTGCTGCTGGCTGTCCCCGACCGCCGACGACAGCAGCGGCGCCAGCTGGCGCGATATCACGCGCCGTGAGGTGCCGCGCAGCCGTTGGCGTGCCTCGTCGGTCTGGCCGGGCAGCGTGTCGACGTAGCGCAGCAGCGGCCCGAGTTCGAAGTGCTCGTGGAAATTGAGCGCGAGCAGCTCGGCGAGCAGCGCGAGCCGCTGTGCACGCGGCAGGTCGGCGTCGCCGCCGCGGGCCGCGGCCTCGGTCTCGCTCTGCAGCAGCGGCCCCACGAGTTCGCGGAACATCGCCGAGCGCAGGTTCGTCTCCGATTCCTCGCGCTGGTTGCGCAGGGCCTGCGCGTTGTTCTCGGTCGCGATCGCGATCTCGCGTTCCTTGAGCGTGTTGGTCGCGTAGATGCCGACGGCCGTCGCGGCGACGGTCAGCAACGGCACGGCCAGGCTGTTGACGACACTCGCCGCGAACTTGACGTTGTCGCGCCAGTCGCGTCGTGGCCGCAGGGTCTCGGGGGGCGGCGTCCCGCTGTCGGTGGCAGTCATGCGTATTGGCGTGTGGCCGGGTCGGGCGCGGTCGCAGCGAGGCGCCCGCGTCCCGCGTGGGCCGCAACGGTCAGCCGCAGTCGACGTTGAGCGTGATGGGCTCGGACAGCACCAGCACGTCGACGGTCTTCTGCTTCGGGGCCGAACACTTCGCCTGGTACTTGCCCACCGGCAGTTGCACCTGGTACGCGCCGGGCTTGAGTTCCGCGACGGTCTTGCCCGACGCGTCGACGATGACCACTTTTGCGCCAGCGGGCGCGACCGTGCCCGTGACGATGTCGGCCGAGGCGCGCGTTGGCGTCAGCGCGGCGCAGGCGAGTGTGGCGCAGCCGACCGCGAGCACGCGCGTCAAGTGACGGGATGGAACGGTCCGGGAACGGATCATGGTCATCGAGATCTCTCTGCCGTGGCGAGGGCGCCGGCGGAAAAAACTACGCTTTGCGGTGACGCGCCGCAACACGTGGCGACTGCTGCAAGAACATTCCGACTCGGTTCGGGTCCCGGGCCTGACCGTCGCCACGGGGGTGGGTGCCTATCCTCGACGCTCCGAGGCGCGGTCCACCGACCAGCGCGCTTGCACCGAGACGAGGAGGAGCGGCCATGGCCAGCCAGGTTCGAGACGTGATGACCCAGCAAGTGACGACGGTGCCCCCCGAGGCGCCGCTGCAGCACGTCGCGCGCATCATGCGCGACGAGGACATCGGTTCCGTGCCGGTCGCCCAGGGCGACCAGCTGCTCGGCATGATCACGGATCGCGACATCGTGATCCGCGCACTCGCCGAAGGCGGCCAAGGCGTCGAGCAGCGCACCGCCGGGGACGTGATGTCGCCGGACGTGCAGTGCTGTTTCGCCGACCAGAACGTCGGCGACGTGCTCAAGGAAATGGGTGACCAGCAGATCCGCCGGCTGCCCGTCGTCGACAAGGAACGGCGGCTCGTCGGCATCGTCTCGCTGGGCGACCTGAGCCGCGAGGCCAAGCCGAAGCAGTCGGGCCAGGCGCTCGAGAACATCTCGCAACCCGGCGTCGGGCACTGAGTCGCGTGGGGACGACGACGCCGCGGGTGACGTCGTCGTCCAGGCGCCGGCGGTGAGGCGATGTTCGCGTTCATCGCCGGCTTGATCGAGCGCACCGGCTATGCCGGCATCGCGCTGCTGATGCTGCTGGAGAACCTGTTCCCACCGTTGCCGTCGGAACTGATCATGCCGCTGGCCGGTTTCGTCGCGGCCGACGGCAGGCTGAGCCTCGCCGGCGTGATCGTCGCGGGCACGGCAGGCAGCGTGGCGGGTGCACTGCCCTGGTATTACGTCGGGCACCGCCTCGGGTACGAACGACTGCGACAGTGGGCGGTCCGGCACGGACGCTGGCTCACGCTCGGCCCCGCGCAGGTCGACCACGTCCACGACTGGTTCGAGCGCCATTGCGGCAAGGCGGTGCTCGTCGGTCGGCTCGTGCCCGCGGTGCGCACGCTGATCTCGGTGCCGGCGGGCCTCTTCGGCATGTCGCTGCGACGCTTCCTCGTCTACACGACGCTCGGCAGCCTGATGTGGACGTCGGCGCTCGCGTTTGCGGGCCACGCGCTCAGTGACGGGTACGAGTCCGTCACGCATTGGCTCGACCCCGTGACCAATGTCGTCGTCGGCGCGATCGTGCTCACCTACCTGTACCGCGTCGTGACGTGGCGGCCGGCGTCACAGCAGCACGGAGCGGATGGCCCACGCGACCAGTGACAGGACGCTGACGCTCGCGACCCAGAGGGCCACGAACCAGAGCAGGCGCCGCGCGAGGGGCGGCCGGTCGTCGGGGTCGGTTTGATTCGACACGGTGGATCGCTACGCTAGGTCGCCACGGGTGGTACAGGAGACGGACGAATGGCACGGATCGTCGGCATTTCGGGCAGCCTGCGGCGCGGCTCCTACAATACTTCGCTGCTCCGGGCCGCCACCACGCTCGTGCCCGACGGAAGCACGCTGGACGTCGCGACGCTGCACGGCATCCCACTGTACGACGGCGACGTCGAAAGCGCATCGGGCATCCCCGCCGCGGTGAACGCGCTCAAGGACCAGGTCGTCGCGAGCGACGGCGTGCTGCTGGTCACGCCGGAGTACAACAACGGCATCCCGGGCGTGTTCAAGAACGCGATCGACTGGCTGTCCCGGCCGCCCGACGACATCGGCCGCGTGTTTCGCGGGCGGCCGTTCGCGATCGTCGGCGCGTCGCCCGGAGGCTTCGGCACGATCCTGTCGCAGGCCGCGTGGCTGCCGGTGATGCGCACGCTCGGCGTCGACCTCTGGCTGCAGGGCCGGCTGATGGTCTCGCGCGCCTCCAACGTGTTCGCCGCCGACGGCACCTTGCAGGACGACGCCACGCGGCAGTCGTTGCAGAGGTTCGTCGCGGGGTTTGTGGCCTACTGCGATGCCCGCAGGAGACCGACGCCCCAAGCGTGAGCCGGCACCGTGTCGCGGCGACTACGTCGTCTCGCCGCCTTCGGTCACGGCGACCCAGCTCGGGTCGGGGTCGAACGCCTGCAGTGCATCGACGACCGTCGTCGTGTCGGCGCCGAGATCCTTCTGGAAAACGACGCCATCCTGGTTGACGATGAAGGTCATCACGCCGCTGACGCCGTATTCCGCCGGCCATGCGACCAGCGCGAAGCCGCGCACCAGCACGCCATTGTCGAAATAGTCGACGGCGCCGCCGTTGGCGTGCTCGCCCTGGCGGAACAGCGGCCGGTAGCGATAGCCGTGATAGGCCGATGCGCCGCCGGCACGGTAACCCTCGGCCGCCGCTTCGGCCACGAACGGCCCGACCGGGCTCGGTGGCTCGTCGGGAGCGGTGTGCCAGTAGAGTCCGTTGTGCAGGCCGGGGTCGCTGAGCAACTTCTGCGCATAGATGCCGGACCCTTCGCCGTCGCGGTCCGCGGCCGCGTACTCGAACTGTGCCTCGACGTAGCCACGGCAGACCGCGATCGCGCCGAGTTCGTTGCGACCGATGCGCCGGAACACGACCTCGTCGGCGCCCGCGGCACCGTCGAACCGCCAGCCACGCGCGGCGTGCACGAGCGGCACCGGCAACGGCCAGCCTTGCTCGCCGACCAGCAGGAGCTTGCGGTCGGCGCCGTCGTCGACCAGTTCGTGCTTCGCGTCGTACATCGCGAGGAAGCGCTGGCGGGCACTGCGATCCGCAACCGGATCGCCCGAGTCGACGATCTCGCCGGCGCCCGGCCCGAACACTTTCGAGAGTGCGGCGACGTCGTCCTTGCGGGCGGCGTCGACCAGCGCCGCGACGGCCGCGTCGGCATCGGCGTAGGCCGTGTGGTCGGGATCGCGTTGTGCGCAACCGCTCAGCGCGAGCATGCAGCCCAGCGTCGCGGCCGCGCCGCGCGCTGCGAGCATTCGACGAACACTGCTGGCGTTCATGTCGACCTCCTAGCGCCCGCGGGCAGGACGGTTGGCGCCGCCGCCGACACTGGCCCGGCCGCGCTGGCTTGCGGAACGCTCGGCCGCGGCGCTGCGGCCGGCACCGTCGAAGGCCGTTGCGTGCTCACGGCTGCCACGTGCGTGCCCGCCAACTTCCGCTCGTGGCATCGGTGCGGCGGGTCGTTCGGTCTGCGGCAGGTCGCGACTGCGTTCTGCGATCGCGGCCGGTCGTTCGGACGTGGCCGGTCGATCGATGCGTTCGGGTCGCGGCGTCTCACGCGCCGGACCGTCGTCGACCTCGCGGCCGCGGTCGCCGACGCCCGTCGCCGGACGCGGCCGCGCGGCTTCGCGTTGCACCGCGCCCTGTGCCGGTCGGCTCGCATCGCGATCGCTGCTTGCCGGACGATTCTTCGCGCCGGCGTATTCGCCTTGCGGTCGCCTCGGCGCATCACGCGCGCCAGGGGACGCCGCGCCGGGACGATCTGTCGCCCGCGGTGAGTTCTCGACCATGCGCTCGCGCTGCTCGCGACCCGCCGCCGTCGCGCCCTTGTAGACGCCGGCAGCGCCCGCAGCACCGGCGGCGCCTGCCACGGCCGCGTTGCGCGCCGTGCGATCGGCCGGTGCCCGCGCACGATCCGTCGCCGCGCGGTTGAGCTCGGCGAGTTCGGGGCGGTTCGGACGCGCCTGCGTGATCGGGCTCTTCGCTCGCGTCTGCGTCACGCGCGGCGAGGCCTTGTCGAAATCGTTCCAGTAGCTGTTGCCGCCGTTGTTGATGATGATCGTGTTGTTGTTGAAGCCGTGCTGGTAGTTCGGCGGCCGCGTGTAGCCGTGCGCGGGGTAGTAGCCGCCGCCGTAGGGCGGCCGGTACATGTACGGCGGGGGCGGGTAGTAGGGACGCGACCCGTAGTAGATGCCGCCGTGGTAGTAGTTCGGGTAGTAGTCGTCCCAGTCGTCGTCGTCGTCGAAGACCTCGTTGACGAGAATCCCGGCGCCGAACGCGAGCAGGCCGGTCGTGATCAGCGTGCCCGTGCTGTGACCCTTGTCCTCGGGTTCGCTCGCGGCGGGCGTGGTCGTCGTGGTCGCCGGTGTGCTGACGGTGCCCGCCGGGCCGGTCGTCGTCGTGGTCGTGGTGGTCGTCGTCATCCCGGGTGGCGGCGCCGCGACCGTGGTCGGCGGTGGAATCGTTGCGGGAGCAGGCGCATAGACGGCCACGGGGTCGTATTTCGGTACGTAGACGACCTTGGGGTCGGCCGGCGCGACGGTGACGACCTCCTTGCCCTGCTGCGTTTCGGTCTTGACCTCGAGCTGGCCGCCGCTCGCGAGGTTGCCGACGTCCTTGGCCTGCGCGCGCAGACGCTGTACGGCATCGAGCACGCCGGCCTGGTCGGTCGTGAAGGCCTGTCCGAGCTGCGTCGTCCAGTCGAGCTTCATGCACATCATGTCGACGGTCTCGGGGAACTGCAGCAGCGCGCGCATCGACGGGCTCATGCCGAGTTTCGACGCGGCATCGTCGAGCGCGGCGCCGTCGAGGTCCTGGTGCTCGAGCAGCCAGTTGCCGGCGTCGAGCACTTCCTGCGGATTGGTAGCGGCCGTCAGCACGTGGCCGAGGATGACGTCGGGGTAGAGCGCGATCGGTGCCGCGAGCTGTTCCAGCGCCTCGGGCGTCAGCGTGCCCGCCGTCGCATCCGCGGCGGGACCAGCAGAATCGGCCGCTGCGACGGTGGCGTCCGTGGTGGCGGCGGCCGGTGGCGCTGCGGACGTAGAAGTGTCGGTGGGCGCGGGCGGTGCCGGTGCGACAGGTTCCTTGCCGCAAGCCGCGAGCAGGGCAACGAGCCCTGCGACCCCGAGCCAGCGTAGCCCCGTATGCTGCATCCGTCCCATCGCGACCTCCCTGGTGCACCGGACACGACTGCGCCTGCGCCGGCATGGTACGCCGGTTCGAGCGACCTATGCATGATGACCCGGCCCCGGGTCGGGGCCGGGCAGGGAGATCGGCTCAGTGGTAGCCGCCGGCCGTGTCGACCTTGCCGCGGAACACCCAGTAGGAATAGGCGGTGTACGCCAGGATCAGCGGGATCAGCACCGCTGCGCCGACCAGCAGGAAGCCGAGGCTCTTGTCCGGGCCCGCGGCTTCCCACAACGTCACCGACGTCGGCACGAGGTAGGGATAGAAGCTGATGCCGAGGCCGATGTAGCAGAGGATGAACAGCGCGAGCGACGCGAAGAACGGGCTGCGTTCGTGACGCTGCTGCAGGCCGCGCAGCAGCACCCAGGCCGCGACGGCGACCATGGCGGGCACCGGGGCGACGAACAGGATCTGCGGCCACGCGAACCAGCGCTGCATGTATGCCGACTCGAGGAACGGCGTCCACAGGCTGACGAGGCCGATCAGTGCGAGGGTCGTGAGCCCGCTCAGGTAGGCGAACCGGTACGCGCGCTCCTGCACGTGGCCCGTGGTCTTCAGGATCAGCCAGGTGGCGCCGAGCAGCACGTAGCCGATGACGACCGCGACGCCCGTGACGAGGCTGAACGGCGTGAGCCAGTCCCACCAGCCGCCGGCGTAGGCGCGCCCTTCGACCGGAATGCCCTGCACGAGCGCACCGAGTGCGACGCCCTGCGCGAACGCCGCGATCGTCGAGCCGCCGGCGAAGGCCCAGTCCCACAGGAACTTGCCGCGCTTGGTCTTCCAGCGGAACTCGAACGCGACGCCGCGGAAGATGAGGCCGAGCAGCAGCGCGATCACCGGCGCGTACAACGCCGGCATCATGATCGCGTAGGCAAGCGGGAAGACCGCGAACAGGCCGCCGCCGCCGAGCACGAGCCAGGTCTCGTTGCCGTCCCAGACCGGCGCGACCGAATTCATCATCTCGTCGCGGTGCGATTCCTGCGGCACGAACGGAAAGAGGATGCCGACGCCGAGGTCGAACCCGTCGAGCACGACATAGGCGATCACGGAGAACGCGATCAGGCCGGCCCAGATCATCGCAAGGTCGAGCGTCATCGCGTGCCCTCCCGCGGACCGCGCGCGTGCGTGTGGCCCTCGAACGCGGTCGCTGCGACGCCGTCCGCAGAGCCGGGCGCCGTCGACGACGCCATGATCGGTCCGGGCATCAGGCCCGATGCGCGCATCGGCTCGTTCGGCGGCAGTTCCGGTTCGGAGGGGTGCGGCGGGTGGCTCATGAGCCGCAACATGTAGAACGCGCCGGCGCCGAACACCGCGAAGTAGACGAGCACGAACGCGAGCAGCGATGCGCCGACCGCCTCGGCGGCGACCGACGAGGCCGACTCCGCGGTAGTGAGCAGGCCGTAGATCGTGTAGGGCTGGCGGCCGACCTCGGTCGTGATCCAGCCCGCGATCACCGCGACGATGCCGACCGGACTCAACGCAGCGACGACTCGCAGGAACGTCCTCTGGTCGTACAGCCGCTTGCGTGCACGCAACGCGAGGCTCCAGAGCCCGACGGCGAACATCGCGACACCGGCCGCGACCATCACGCGGAAACTCCAGAATACGATCGCGGCGGGCGGGCGTTCCTCGCGCGGCCACTCCTTGAGCCCGCGCACGGTGCCGTTCCAGTCGTGCGTGAGGATCAGGCTGCCGAGCTTCGGCACCTCGACCGCGTACTTCGTCCTTTCCTCTTCCATGTCCGGCCAGCCGAAGAGCAGCAGCGGGGCGCCGCTGCGCGTCTCGAAATGGCCTTCCATCGCAGCGACCTTGGCCGGCTGGTGTTCGAACGTGTTGAGCCCGTGCAGGTCACCGACGAACACCTGGATCGGCGCGACGAGCGCGGCCATCCACATCGCCATCGACAGCATGATGCGCGTGCCGCCGTTGCCGCGACCGCGCAGCAACTGCCATGCTCCGGTGCCGCCGACGACGAACGCCGTGGTCAGGTACGCCGCGAGCACCATGTGCACGAGCCGGTACGGGAACGACGGGTTGAAGATCACCGCGACCCAGTCCGTCGGCACGAACTGGCCGGCCTCGTTGAATGCGAAGCCCTGCGGCGTCTGCATCCAGCTGTTGACCGCGAGGATCCAGAACGCGGACAGCGCGGTGCCGAAGGCGACCATGCAGGTGGCGAAGAAGTGCAGCTTCGGCCCGACGCGTTTGAGGCCGAACAGCATGACGCCCAGGAACCCGGCCTCGAGGAAGAACGCCGAGAGCACCTCGTACCCCATCAGCGGGCCGATCACCGGGCCCGCCTTGTCCGAGAACACGCTCCAGTTCGTGCCGAACTGGTAGCTCATGACGAGGCCCGAGACGACACCCATGCCGAAGGCGACGGCGAAGATCTTCTTCCAGTAGTTGAACAGGTCGAGGAAGACGCTGCGCTTGGTCCACAGCCAGAGCCCCTCGAGCACGGCCAGGTAACTGGCCAGGCCGATCGAGATGGCCGGGAAGATGATGTGAAAGCTCACCGTGAAGGCGAACTGCCACCGTGCGAGCAGCAGTGCGGTGTCGTCCATGGGCGCAAGCGTACCGACCGTCGCCGACCGGCCGCAACTCGTCGCCTGGGCGGGCAGCCCCTCGATCGCTCGCGCCGGGCGTTGCGCGGCCGCGTGCGGACGTGGGGCAGGAGGTCGCCGCGGGCGCGACCTCCCGCACGCGGGTCGCTACTGCGTGGCCTTTTCCGGTGCGTCGGCGTGCCGGTGCCTGGCGTGGTCGCGCATGCGCTCGCGGTGCTCCTCGCGCATCGCCTCCCACTTCTTCTCCTGCTCGTCGGTGAGCACGGCGCGCAACTTTGCCTCGTAGCCGTCGTGCAGCGCGCGCACCTCGCGGACCATTTCGCGCTTCTGCTCGCGCGACGCGTCCGCGGGATACTTCGCGCGCACGGCCTGCAGCTGCGCGACGTGCTCGCGCACGACCGGGTCGAGCTGGCCGCGCTGCTCCGCGGTCAGGTCGAGTCGATCGATCGCCGCCTGCATCCGCGCCTCCACCTTGTCCGGTTCCAGTCCGGGATGACCGGCCAGGGCCGGCAACGCCGGCAGGGCGAGTGCGAGCGCGATCACCGCACTGCGTAATCCGAAATCCTGCATCGATGAAACTCCTTGCGTTACGTCCTGGCATCAACGACGGCGCGCGGCGGGCGTTGACGTCGCGGTGAACCGGGCGCGTCGACAAAAGGGGCTGGCGGGCCCGGATGGCGCCGTTCCGGCACGGTCCGTCGAAATCCGTATGGCTCGCCGCGGCACGCTTGGATTCAATGGCGGGCTGCCGGTAACTCGCCGGCCACCAGGAGAGAACGTAGGGATGACCACGAAGAAGTTCGCCACGGGGGGCGTGGTGCTCGACAAGTCCGGCCAGGTGCTCCTGATCGAACCAAAGGGCCATTTCGACGGTTTCGCCTGGACGTTTCCGCAGGGCCGGCCGAACCCCGGCGAAACGGCCGAGGAAACGGCGCTGCGCCAGGTGCTCGAGGCGACGGGCGTGTTCGCGCGCATCGTCGGCCTGATCCCCAAGGTCTACAACGACGGCGCGACCCAGAACCTCTATTTCCTGATGCGACCGGTCGCCGAGACCGGCAACTGGAGCGCCGAAACCCAGGCGGTGCGCTGGGTGAGCCCGCTCGACGCGGCCGACCTGATCGGCCGGACGACGAACCCCGACGGCAAGCTGCGCGACATCGCCGTGCTGCACGACGCCCTGGAGCTGATGGCAAAACAGTCGACCGGTCTCGCCCGCGCCTGACCGACTCCGGGGATCACGTGCTGCGCAAGACATTGATGGAACACGGGATGCGCCTCGATGCCACGACCGAGTGGACCGAGATCGCGGCGGCGCTGCTGGGTTTTCCGCTGCCGCTGCTGCTGCTCGATGCCGACGGCGCGACCACGGGAGTGAGCAGCGAACTCACGCGACGGTACGGGGACATCCAGGCCACCGTGCTGGGCGAGTTCGCCGGCGAGGGCGAATACGTCGCCTCGATCGCCGCGGCCGCGTTTCCGGCCGGCATCGAGCGCCGCGGCCTCGCCCTGCGCGTGCGTGACCACTACGCGCTGCTGCTGGCCGAGGGCGCCGGAGCGGTGCCGCTCGACGCCGAGGTCGAGCGCCTGCGCAGTCTCGTGAGCCACCTGCAGCGTCTCGCCGCGACCGACCACCTGACCGGCGCCTGGAACCGCGGGCAGTTCGACCGCCTGCTCGCGATGCACTCCGGCTCCGAATCGCCGCGCTCGACCTCGCTGATCCTGCTCGACGTCGACCATTTCAAGCGGGTCAACGACCGGTTCGGGCATGCAGTCGGCGACCGGGTGCTGCAGCAGGCGGTGCGCGTGATCGAGGCGAACACGCGCCTGTCGGACTACCTGTTTCGCTGGGGCGGCGAGGAGTTCGCGCTGCTCGTCTCGCGCGGCGGGCTCGAAAGCGCGCGCCGGATCGCCGAAAAGATCCGCAACGCCATCGCCGCGCACGATTTCGCCGAGGTCGGCTCGATCACGATCAGCGCCGGCGTGGCCGAGCGGCTGGCCGACGAGACGTTCGAGGCCTGGTTCGAGCGACTCGACCGTGCGCTGTACGACGCGAAGCGCTCAGGACGCAACTGCGTGGTCGTCGACGAGGCGCACGAGCAGGGGACGAACGACCTGGTCCTTGCGCTCGGCCTGCGGCTGCAGTGGGAGGAAGCCTTCGAGTGCGGCGAGCCGACGATCGACGCCCAGCACAGGGGGCTGTTCCAGCAGGCGAACCTGCTCATCGACGCGGCGTTGCGCGGCAGCCCCGACCTCGGCGCGATGCTCGACGACATGATCGGGCAGATCGAGCGTCATTTCCACGACGAGGAAGCGATCCTGGTGCGCGCCGACTACGAAGACTTCGCGCGGCACCAGCGCGCCCACGGTGCCTTGCTGCGGCATGCGCGCGAGCTGCAGGCGCGCATGCCGGGCGGGACGGTGTCGCTCGCGGACCTGATCGAATTCCTGATCCAGGACGTCGTCGCCGGGCACTTCCTGAAGACCGACCGCGAATTCATGCCGCTGTTCCTGCAGTGACCCGCGGCGTGCCGGTCGGTTCGACCGGCGCGAGCGGCAGCGAAAACCAGAACGTGCTGCCGACGCCGATCGTGCTTTCGTAGCCGATTTCACCACCCATTTCGCGGACGAGCCGGTCGCAGATCGCGAGCCCGAGACCGGTGCCCTCGCGTGTCCGCGATCGCGCGCCCTCGACGCGGTGGAACGGCCGGAACAGCAGCGCGCGGTGCTCGTCCGGGATGCCGACGCCGGTGTCGCGGATCCACACGGTCGCCCGCGTGCCGTCCACGCGCCAGCCTCCCGTGATCGACCCGTGGTCGGTGTACTTGATCGCGTTGGACAGCAGGTTGCCGAGCACCTGACGCAGCCGCTGCGGATCGGCACTGACCACGACGCCGGCCGGGCCCTCAGGCAGTTGCAGGGTGAGGTGGCGTGCCTCGGCCTGGATCGCGGCGCTCTGCCATTGCTGCTCGACCAGCTGCGCGAGTGACACTCGCTGCAGTTCGAGCACGAGCTTGCCGGCTTCGATCTTGGAGACGTCGAGCAGGTCGGAGATCACCGCCAGCAGCGTGCGGCCCGAGCGGTTGATGATCTCGATCTGCGTGCGTTGCTCGCCGGCCAGCGGCCCGGCCAGCCCGTGCAGCAGCAGGTCGCTGAACCCGATGATCGAGTTGAGCGGCGTGCGCAGTTCGTGCGACATGGTCGCGAGGAACATGTTCTTGACGCGGTTGCTGGCCTCAGCCTCGTCGCGCGCGACGGCGAGGTCGCGCGTGCGTTCGGCGACACGCTGTTCGAGTTCCGCATTGAGGCCGCGCAGCGCTTCCTCGGCCTCGTACCGCTGCGCGACGGCGTGCATCAGCTCGTCGCGCGAGCGTTCGGCCTCCATGCGCAGTCGGTCGGACTGGGCCTGCGCTTCGCGCAGTTCGCGCTCGGTGGCCACGCGTTCGGTGACGTCGCGAACGATCGCGTAGAGCAGCTGGGCGCCGCCGACCATGATCGGTGCGGAGCTGATCTCCACGTCGCGCAACGAACCGTCCGCGAGCCGATGACGATGGACGAGGTCGTCGCCGCCCGTCATGGCGGGCAGGGAGAGGCCCGGACGTCCTGCGGCCCCGGGATCCGCATCCAGATCCTCGATGCGCATCGAGACGAGTTGCCCGGTCGACCAGCCGTAGAAACGTGCCGCCGCGGCGTTGGCGCCGACGATGCGGTTGTCGTACGGCCGCACGAGCAGCATCGACGCGTGGTTGTCCGCGAACAGCGCGCGGTAACGCGACTCGCTTTCGCGCAGCGCCTGCACGACTTCGCGTCGCCGCAGCTGTCGCACGAGCAGCTGTCCGACGACGACCGTGGCCAGTGGCATCACGACCAGCACCGACACGAGCAGCCCGCCGAGGTCGACGGTCGGCGGGGCCAGCAGCAGCGCGATCACGGTTGCCGCGTGCACCAGCAGGCCGAGCCCGAGCAATTCGACCCCGCCGATCCGGGCCAGCGAATTGCGCCGAGCCTGGCGCCAGAGCAGGCCGGCCGCGCCGGCCGCGAGCAGTGCGGCGACACCGTACCAGGCGCCGGCACCGCCCATGTGGAGGCGATACCCGGCAGCCACGAGCATCGCCGTGACGGTGGGAATCGCGCCAAAGAACAGGCCCGCCGTCGAGATCAGCACGCCGCGCGAGTCGACGATGACGCCGGGGGCAGGAGAGTAGGCCGACGCCATCAGCGCGACGGCGAGCCCGCCGAGCACGAGGCCCACGCCGATCGCCACGAACCGTCCCGTACGATGCCTGCGCCTTGGCAGCAACTCGGACAAGGCCAGCAGCGCGAGCAGGATCGCGGCGTTGCTCGCCAGGGCCGTGATCGCGGGCACGCTCGGCGTCATCCTTGGATTCCGAACAGCCCGCGCAACCACGGGCCCAGTCCGGGCCACGCGCTTCGCGCCCGGTTTCGGTGCGTGTCGATCGAGCAGTCCTTGTTTCGCATTCTTGGCCGGTCGCTCGAGTGCGGGCACGACAGCGCCCAGTTGGGCGCCCGACCTTATGCATGAAGGCCGCCAGCGTCGATACGGTAACCACGATATTTACTTTGGACCCGGTCTCCACATGACAGCATGCGTGTGGTGCCGGGCGCGCCCGCAACGATGCCCGTTCACGTCGTCCTCGCGCGGGTTGGACGCAGCTCACGCACGGCAGGACGTGAGTCGGGCCGGTCAGGTGCGGTATCGTTGCGGGATCGTCTTTACGTCAACGCGGAGCACCCGAATGAGCAAGACCGCAGCCAGCACCAGTCGACCGGCCATGCGTGTCGACCTGGGCATCAGCGCCGAGGGGCGCCAGGCCATCAGCGACGGCTTGAGCCGCCTGCTGGCCGACACGTACACGCTGTACCTGACGACGCACAACTTCCACTGGAACGTGACGGGGCCGATGTTCAACAGCCTGCATGCCATGTTCATGGAGCAGTACACGGAGCTGTGGAACGCGGTCGACCCGATCGCCGAGCGCATCCGCTCGCTCGGTCACGTCGCGCCCGGTTCGTACGCCGCGTTCGGCAAGCTGAGCTCGCTGCCCGACGCGCCGATCGACCCGCCCAAGGCCATGGAAATGGTCCGCCTGCTGATGGAGGGCCACGAGGCCGTGGCCCGCACGGCGCGCGACCTGCTGCCGTCCGTCGAGGAGCACCGCGACGAACCGAGCACCGACCTGCTCGTGCAGCGGCTGACCGTGCACGAACAGACGGCGTGGATGCTGCGTTCGCTGCTCGAGGAGTGACCGCCGCCGCTCATGCGGCGTAGACGCGCAGGCGCAGCTCGCCCGCCGCCACATCCACCGTGCCGCGAGCCCAGGCCTCAACCTGGTCGAGCCACGCGTGGGTGGGTGCGGCGGTGCGACAGCCGAGGTGCTCGCGCAGTTCGTACGTCCCTGTCGCTGCGGGGGCACCTTCCTCAAGACGCAGCGATTATCGGTAATTTCCGAGGGCGGAGCGTCCCGGGTGCCCGCGATACGCCGCGCGGCCGGTAAAATCGCGCGTATCGTCCGTCGCGTACGGACATCGATCGACGGGTGCCGCGCGTGTCCAGGATCCTGCTGCTCTACTCATCGGTCTACGGCCAGACGCTCAAGATCAGCCAGTTCATCGCAGAGGAAGCGCGTGCGCGCGGCGACGAGGTCGTCGTGCGACCGCTCGCGGAGGGCGCCGCCGATGCGGCCGGCTTCGATGCGCTCGTGGTCGGCTCGAGCATCCGCCATGGCAAGCACCACGCCGAGGTCATGGATTTCGTGCGCGCACAACGCGAGTTGCTCGACCGCATGCCGAGCGCGTTCTTCTCCGTGAGCCTGATCGCGCGCAAGCCGACCAAGCAGACGCCGGAGACGAACCAGTACGTGCGCGAGTTCGTGGCCAAGTCGCCGTGGAAGCCGCGTCTGATCGGCATCTTCGGTGGCGTGCTCGACTACCAGCGATACCGCGCGTTCGACCGTTACGCGATCCGCTTCATCATGACGCTGACCAAGGGCCCGACCGACCTGCACACCAATGTCGAGTTCACGAACTGGGACAAGGTGCGCGAGTTCACGGCACAGCTGTCGGCACTGGCCGGCGGCCGGAGCGTCCAGGCGTGAGCGAGGGCGGCCGCGAGACAATCCAGAATCGTCTGCACGTGACGTTGGCGCTGCTGTGCGCGTGGCTGATCCTCACCAGTCCATGGATCGCGATGCTGCGCCGCATGCCGAGCAGCGCAGGGTTCCTCGACTATGCACACGTGGTCGTCGGTGCGCTCGCGCTGACGCTGGCGTTGCCGTACGCCTTCGCGTGCATGCGCGGCGGTCGCTGGCGCAATCATTTCCCCTGGGTCGTCGGTGACGTGCGGCCACTGGCTCGCGACGTGGCCGGCCTGCTGCGCGGACGGCTGCCTTCGGCCGAAGGCGGTGGCTTGTTCGCGGTGATCGAAGGCCTGTTGCTCGCCGCGTTGTTGCTCGTCGCGATCACGGGCGCCGGCTGGTGGTTCACGCAGGGATCGGGCGACGCGCTCGTCTGGCGCGAGGCCCACGTCGTAGGCGCTCGCGTGCTGATCGGCCTGACCGTCGCACACGTGGTCGCGGTCGCGACGCACCTGTTCGAACTCGCGTAAGCCTATTCCCACAGCGACGTCACCTCGTCGCCTGCTATGCTCGCAGCGCGGCGGGGGAACGGACTTTCCTGCGAGGGATGGCGATGCGAACGGTGATCACGGCTGAGGGCTTCGACCTGTCTGACGCCCTGCGGGAGTCGGTACGCAGGGAGATCGGGCGCTTCGTGCAGTCGGCGCATCGCCCCGTCAACATCATCGCCGTGCACCTCGTCGACGACCGCGGCCGCGCCGTGCGCGGGCAGGGCAAGCTCTGTCGCGTTTCCGTACAGTACGAGGACGACCGCTGCATCGAAGGCAGCGACGCTGAAGCGGACTTCGACGCCTCCGTGGCCGAGGCCTTCTACAAGGCCATGCGCCCGAGCTGAGCTCGCGCGCCGGGCGTCGGTCGGCGCTGCGGCGCAAAACCACTGCGATCCCCGCGATCCCCCCTTGCACGCGGTGCCTTGTTGCACTGCGAAACGACGCGACGCGAAGCCGCGCGTGACGCTCGACCGCGGCGCATCGGCGGCGCGTTATAGTCGAGCCGCGCGGCCGGCCACGAGCACGCGTCGTGCGGGGCGCCCTGCACGAAATAACGACGGGTCCACATGGGAAGGGGAAAACAGACATGCGCATCGATCGAGTGCTTGCGGCCGCCGTGCTGGCGGTCTGCGCCGCCCCGGCTTGCGTGACGACCGCGCAAGCGAAGAACCAGAACTACCACGCCCAGGTCTATCGCACCGCCTACGGCATCCCGCACATCAAGGCCCAGGACTGGGGCGGGCTCGGCTACGGCTTTGGTTACGCGTTTGCCCAGGACAACGCCTGCGTGCTCGCGCGCGACGTCGTCACGTCGAACGGCGCGCAGTCGAAGTATTTCGGCGTGGGCACGGGCAGCGCGAACCTCGCAGCCGACGTCACCTACAAGATGGTGAACTCGCCGGCGCGCGTCGAGGCGGCGTGGAGCGTCGTCGACGAAGACACGCGTGACCTGCTGAACGGCTATGCCGCCGGGTACAACCGACACCTGCGCGAGGTCGGCGCGGACGGCCTGCCTGCCGACTGCCGCAACGCCGCATGGGTGCGTGCGATCGACGGCAAGGACGTGCTCAAGGTGCTGCGCAAGCTCATGGTGCGTGCGAGCACGGGGCAGTTCACGACGGCGCTGCTCGCGGCGGCCCCGCCGGCCACACTCGCGTGGTCGTCGGTGAGTTCGCTCGAACCGCAGCCCGCGCTCGCCGCGGCCGGCGACGTCGACGCATCGCCGGTGACGATCGCTCCGGAGGACCTGCCGGACTGGTCGCCCGAGCGTTTCGGCAGCAACGCACTTGCGCTCGGCAGCGAGCTCACCGGCGGTGCCGGTGCGCTGCTCGGCAACCCGCACTTCCCGTGGTTCGGCATCGAGCGCTTCTACGCCGTGCACCTGACCATCCCCGGGCGCTACGACGTCATGGGGGCGTCGATCTACGGCTTCCCGATGGTCAACATCGGGTTCAACCGCCACGTCGCATGGACCCACACGGTCTCGACCGCGCGACGCTTCGTGCTGCGCGAACTCACGCTGGCGCCCGGCAATCCGCGCGCCTATGTCTACGAAGGCAACGTCGTGGCGATGACGCCGGAGACGGTCGCGGTCGAGATCCTCGGCGCGCCGGCGGCGTACCAGCACACGATCTGGCACACGCAGTTCGGCCCGGTCGTCGTGCCGGCCTCGATCGCGCCGTGGACGACGACACGGGCCTATGCGCTGACGGACGCCAACCTCGAGAACTCGCGCGCGTTCGCGATGTACCGCGAAATCGGCCAGTCGCGCAGCGTGCAGGACATCGGTGCCGCGCTCTCCCGCCACGTGGCGATGCCGTGGGTCAACACGATCGCGACCGACGCGCAGGGCCATGCGTACTACGCCGACATCACGGTCGTGCCGAACGTCACGAACGCGCAGCTCGCCGACACGCAGTGCCGCGGGTCCGCCGTGGCGCAGGGGCTCTCCGCCGCGCGCAGCTACACGCTGAACGGTGCACTCGCGAAGTGCGACCCGGGCACCGACGCGGATGCACCGGTCGCCGGCATCTTCGGCGCGGGCAACCTGCCGAGCCTGCTGCGCAGCGACTACGTGCACAACGCGAACGACAGCTACTGGCTCACCAACCCGCAGCAGCCGCTCGAAGGGTATTCACGGCTGGTCGGCGCGGACGAGCGCGCCCCGCAGGGCTTCCGCACGCGCGTGGGACACGACCAGGTCAACGACCGTCTCGCGGGCAGCGACGGCCTGCCGGGCACGGGCTTTACGCGGCAGTGGCTGCAGGACGTGCTGTACTCGAATCGTCACTACAGCGCCGACATCATGCTCGACGGCGTACTGCAGCTCTGTGGCAGCGAAAACACGCTCGTGACGGTCGGCGGCGTCACGACGAACGTCGCACCGGCCTGTGCGGTGCTCAAACAGTGGGACCGTCGCAACCGGCTCGAGAGCGTCGGTGCCCACGTCTGGACGGTGCTGTGGGGCCGGCTGACCGGCAACCCCGCGAGCGGCCTGCCGTCCGTGTCGGGCGTGCTGTACGAGGTGCCGTTCGACGCGAACGACCCGGTCAACACGCCGCGCACGCTCAACGTGGCCAACGCCAACGTCCGCACGCGCGTGATGGGCGACCTCGCGCTGACGGTGCAGTTCTTCGCGACCAACGGCATCCCGCTCGACCGGCCGTGGGGCCAGGTGCAGTTCGACCAACGCAATGGCCAGGCGATCCCGATCCACGGCGGCAGCGGCACGTCGGGCGTCTGGAACGCGATGACGACGGGGGCGCTCGTGCCGAACGTGGGTTACACACCCATTTTCGCGGGTTCGAGCTACATCCAGGCGGTGACGTTCGGTCCGAGCGGGCCGGACGCGCGCGCGATCGTGACGTATTCGCAGTCGAGCGACCCGGCCAACCCGCACTACGCGGACATGACGCGGCTCTTTTCGCAGTACGGCTGGGTCAAGCTGCCGTACGCGGAAGGGGAGATGCGGCAGGATCCGGGCTTCACCGAGGTGACGGTGAGCGAGAAGTCGAAGTAACGCGACGCGGCACCTCTCCCACGCACGATCGCGTGGGAGGGGTGCGGCCGCGGATCAGGCGGCGGCGGCTTCGTCGTCGCCGGTCGCCGGCGCCGAGGTGCGGATCAGGTGGTCGAAGGCGGCGAGTGCAGCCTTCGAACCTTCACCCATCGCGATGATGATCTGCTTGTACGGCACAGTGGTCACGTCGCCGGCCGCAAAGACGCCCGGCAGCGAGGTCTGTCCCTTGGCGTCGACTTCGATCTCGCCACGTGGCGAAAGCGCGATCGTGCCCTTGAGCCAGTCGGTGTTGGGCAGCAGGCCGATCTGTACGAACACGCCCTCGAGGTCCACGCGGTGCAGGTCGCCCGTGGCGCGGTCCTTGTAGCTCAGTGCATTGACCTTGCCGTCGGCGCCGTGGACCTCGGTCGTCTGCGCCGAGACGATCACGCGCACGTTCGGCAGGCTGCGCAGCTTGCGCTGCAGCACCGCGTCGGCGCGGAGCTTGCCGTCGAATTCGATCAGCGTGACTTGCGCGACAATGCCGGCCAGGTCGATCGCCGCCTCGACGCCCGAGTTGCCGCCGCCGATCACCGCGACGCGCTTGCCCTTGAACAGCGGACCGTCGCAGTGCGGGCAGTAGGCCACGCCCTTGCCCGAGTATTCCTTCTCGCCGGGCACGTTCATCTGCCGCCAGCGTGCGCCGGTCGAGACGATCACGGTGCGGCTCTTGAGCGACGCGCCGCTTTCGAGTTCCACGGTGAACAGGCCGTCCTCGCCCGCGGGCAGGAGCTTCGCGGCGCGCTGCAGGTTCATGATGTCGACGTCGTAGTGCTTGACGTGCTCCTCGAGCGCGGCGGCGAGCTTCGGCCCCTCGGTCTCCTTGACCGAGATGAAGTTCTCGATGCCGAGCGTGTCCATGACCTGGCCGCCGAAGCGGTCGGCCACGACGCCGGTGCGGATGCCCTTGCGTGCCGCGTAGATCGCGGCCGAGGAGCCCGCCGGGCCACCACCGACCACCAGCACGTCGAACGCGTCCTTGGCACCGATCTGGGCCGCGGCACGCGCGGCCGCGCCGGTGTCGACCTTGGCGAGGATCTCCTCGAGGCTGATGCGGCCCTGGTTGAATTCGCGGCCGTTCAGGAAGACGTACGGCACGGCCATGATCTGGCGGCTCTCGACTTCCTGCTGGAACAGCGCGCCGTCGATCATCGTCACGCGCACGCGCGGGTTCAGCACGGCCATGAGGTTGAGCGACTGCACGACCTCGGGGCAGTTGTGGCACGACAGCGAGATGAAGATCTCGAAGTTGAAGTCGCCATCGAGCGCCTTGATCTGCTCGATCACGGCGTCGTCGACCTTGGGCGGGTAGCCGCCGGCCTGCAGCAGGGCGAGCACCAGCGACGTGAACTCGTGGCCCATCGGGATGCCCGCGAACGTGAGACCCATGTCGTGGCCGGCACGCGTGATGCGGAACGAGGGCAGGCGCGTGCCCGCCGGCACGTCACCGTCACGCAGTTCGCGGTAGCCGATCATGCTCGACAGCGCCGCAATGCCCTGCAGCAGTTCCTGCATTTCGCGCGCGGCGTCGCTCGCGTCGAGTGCGGCGACGATTTCGATCGGCTGCGTGATGCGGCCGAAATAGTCCTGCAGCTGGCTCTGGAGGCTTGCGTCGAGCATGGGATCGCCTGTGTTCTTCTCGTTCAAAAAATTCCCCTCCGGGTCGAAACCGGAGGGGGAGGGGACGGGGCCGCCTCAGGGAGGAAGGCGGCCCCCGGGGGACTGGGCCGGTGCGGTCAGATCTTGCCGACCAGCTCGAGCGACGGCTTCAGCGTGCGGGCGCCGTCGTTCCACTTGGCCGGGCAGACCTCGCCCGGGTGCGCGGCGACGTACTGGGCGGCCTTGAGCTTGCGCAGCGTCTCCTTGACGTCACGCGCGATCGCGTTGTCGTGGATCTCGAGCGTCTTGATCGTGCCTTCGGGGTCGATCACGAAGGTGCCACGCAGTGCGAGGCCCGCCTCGTCGATGTGGACGCCGAAGGCGCGCGTCAGCGTGTGGGTCGGGTCGCCGACCAGCGGGAACTTCGCCTTGCCGACGGCCGGGGAGGTCTCGTGCCAGACCTTGTGCGAGAAGTGCGTGTCGGTCGTGACGATGTACACCTCGGCGCCGAGTTTCTGGAACTCCGCGTAGTTGTCGGCGGCGTCCTCGATTTCCGTCGGGCAGTTGAAGGTGAACGCAGCCGGCATGAAGATCACGACGGACCACTTGCCGCGGAGCGACTGGTCGGTGACCTCGACGAACTTGCCATTGTGGAACGCGGTCGTCTTGAAGGGCTGCACGGTCGTGTTGATCAGGGACATGTTGTTCCTCACTCCAGGGGTACTGCCGTCACGGCAACGTGAATCGATGGCGCGAATTGTCGGTGCTTCGTGGACCTGTCGGCAAATAGATTGTAATTCGACATCTGATAGGCCACGCCTATCGCGCGTCCGGCGACCGGCGTCAGGCCTGTCGCGAACGCCCGCCAGGATTGAGGCGCGCGCGCCGATTGCAAGGGGGGAGCCGACCGACTGACGTCGCGCGGCTGTCGTCGAACTCCTATGTGGGTCGTCCGCCCGTCCCACTGCATGGGCGCACCGCACCGTGGACCATGTCCAGGCCCGCCCGTCGTGCCCGGAGACGAAAATGGCCCACCTCGATGCGTACCTTTTCTTCGACGGCACCTGCGCCGACGCCATGCGGTTCTACGAACGGGTGTTCCGCGGCAAGCTCGAGATGATGCAGACCTACGGCGAATCGCCTGCCGCCACCGACGTCAGCCCCGAAAAGCGCGACCGCATCATGCATGCACGGCTCGACCTCGACGGGCGCGCGCTGATGGCGTCGGACGCCGTCAGCGAGGACCCGTTCGAGGGCATCCGTGGCTTTGCGCTGTCGATGAACTACGAGTCGGTCGAGGAAGCCCAGCGCGTGTTCACCGAACTCGGCGATGGCGGAACCGTGCAGATGCCGCTGCAGAAGACCTTCTGGGCCGCGGCGTTCGGCATGCTGGTCGACAAGTTCGGCACGCCCTGGATGATCAACGTCAACGAGCCTGCGGCGACCGCCGGCAGCTGAGCCGGGGCGACGCATCCGGCAGCCGGGGCAGCGTTGACGGGCGCCGTCGACGCCCCGCACAGTGCCCGCTGGATCCCGGCCGCGAGGAGGCCGGCATGCGGTGGCGGCACTGGTGGACGGAGGTTCGACGCAGGCGCGTGTTGCGCGTCGCGGTGTACTACCTCGCCGGCGCGTGGGTGCTCGCGCAGGTCGTCGACCTGCTGTTCGACGCTTTCGACTGGGCGAATTACACGCGCTTCGTGATCGCCGCGCTCGTCGCGGGCTTGCCGGTCGCGCTCGTGCTGGCCTGGGTCTTCGACATCACGCCGCGCGGCATCGAGCGCACGCTCGCGCTGTTGCCTGGCACGGAGCGCGCCGAAACGCCCGACGGGGAGACGGGCAGGGCGCCCGCCAACTCGGTCGCCGTGCTGCCGTTCGCGAACCTGAGCCGCGACCCGGCCGACGAGTACTTCTCCGACGGGCTGGCCGAGGAAATCCGCAACCAGCTCGCGCGCGTGACCGGGTTGCGCGTCGCCGCGCGCACTTCTTCGTTCGCGTTCAAGGGCCGTCACGAGGACGTCCGCAGCATCGGTCGCCGCCTCAACGTGGCGAAGCTGCTCGAGGGCGGCGTGCGTCGACACGAGGACCGCGTGCGCATCGACGTGCAGCTCGTCGACACGACCGACGGCTACCAGGTCTGGTCGCAGACCTTCGAGCGGGAGCTCGGCGACGTGTTCCAGTTGCAGAGCGAAGTTTCCGCTGCGGTGATCGCCGCGGTCGGCGACCGTGCCGGACCCGTGCTGCAGACGCCGCCGGCGCACTCGGCTCCGCGCGTGTTCGAGGCGTACAACGCGTACCTGCTCGGGCGCTTTCACTTCCACAAACGGACCGAGCCCACGCTGGAACGCGCGGCCGAACTGTTCCGGAAAGCCGTCACGATCGACCCGGACTATGCGCTTGCGTACACGGGTGTCGCCGACACGTCGATCCTGCTGTCGGTGCGTCACTACGGCAACCTGCCGTTGCACGAGGCGCTCGCCCGTGCACGGCCGGCCGTCGAAACCGCGCTGCGGCTGGCGCCAAACCTCGCCGAGGCGCACGCCTCGCTCGGGCTCGTGCGGCTCAACTCGGACGATGCGGCCGGCGCGACCGCGGCCTTCGAGCGCGCCGTCGCGCTCGATCCCGGCTATTCGATGGCGCACGTCTGGCTGGGCCTGGCGCTGCTCGCGCAGGGCCGGTATGCGGAGGCGGCGCGACGCAACCTGCTCGTCTACCGACTCGACCCGCTCTCGCCGATCGTCGTGACCAACGCGGGCTTCGACGCGCTGCGGTTCGGCCGTGACGCGGAGGCACGCGAACGGTTTGCGGCGGCGATCGAACTCGACCCGCAGTTTCCGGTGCCGTGTTCCGGCATGTCACGCCTGCACGCCACCCGTGGCGACGTCGCGGGTGCCCTGCGCTGGGTCGAGCGTGCGATCGCAATCGCCCCGACGCGCGCGTTCTACCGTGCGCGACAGGGCTTGCTGCTGTTGCAACGTGGCGACCTCGACGGTGCGGCGCGTGCGGTGGATGCCGCGACGGCACGCGCGCCCGACAACGTGTTCGACACCGAATTCGACCTCGCGTTTTGCCTGGCCCGCCACGACGTCGCGAAGCTCGAGGCGATCGCGTCGGGTGCGGCCGGGGCTTGTTTCACCGTGACCGCGCGCGCCTACGCGCACGTCGCACTCGGCCGTTTCGAGGAGGCTCGCGCGCTGTATGCCGGCGCGCAGCTCGATCCGTGCCGCGAAATCGACGAACTGCTCAACGACGACTGGGTCTGGCGCCTGCCGCACACGATCACGCGGGCGCACCTCGAGCTCGAGGCGGGCGATGCGGCCGGCGGCACGCGGGCACTCGAAGCATTCCTCGGGGCTGCCCGGAATTCGTTCGACGAGGGCGTCGTCAGTGGCGACCTGCGGTATTGGTGTGCGACGGCCTGTCTGCTGCTGGCGCGTGAAGACGCGGCCGTCGCACACCTCGCGAGCGCGGTCGAGGGCGGCTGGCGCCACGGCTGGTGGGCGCGGCTCGACTGGAACCTGCGCCCGTGGCGGGAACATCCCCCCATCGCCGCCGCGCTGGCACGGGCGCTTCACGTGGACAAGGACGACAGGGTGAACACGGCATGAGCGACCGCACGATCATCGATGCCTGGGCACAGCATCCCACTGCCCGGTTTCTCAAGGAGCCGATGCTCGACTCGCTGCGGCGCTGGACGCGCGGGCTCGACGGACCGGCGCTCGACGGCGATGCCGAGTGGCCCGTGCGGATGACGCTCCAGGCGATGGATGCGGGCGGCGTCGACCGTGCACTGCTGAGCGCCTGGGTGGGGCCCCGTGGAGAGCTCGTCTCCAATGACGAAGTGTCCGCGTTCGTGCGCGAAGCGCCGGACCGGCTGGTCGGCGTCGGTTCGCTCGACATCACGCGGCCGCGCGAGGCCGTCCGCGAACTGCGACGCTGCGTGCGCGAGCTCGGGTTCAAGGCCGTGCGCGTGTTGCCCTGGCTCTGGCAACTGCCGCCGACGCACCCGCGCTACTATCCGGTGTATGCCGAGTGCTGCGAACTCGGCGTGCCGTTCTGCACGCAGGTCGGCCACACGGGCCCGCTGATGCCGTCGGAGTTCGGCCGGCCGATCCCCTATGTCGACCAGGTCGCGATTGACTTCCCGGAACTCGTGATCGTGGGCGGGCACGTCGGCTATCCGTGGACCGAGGAGATGATCGCGGTCGCGACCAAGCACCCGAACGTCTACATCGACACTTCGGCATACACGGTCAAGCGCTACCCGGCGGCGCTGGTCGAATACCTGCGTGGCCACGGTCGCGACAAGGTGCTGTTCGGCACCAACTGGCCGATGATCGCGCCCGCGAAGGCGCTCGAGGGGCTCGCGGACCTGCGGCTGCCCACGGATGTCGAGTCGCGTTTCCTCGCGGGCAACGCGACGCGCGTGTTCCGGCTGGACGGGGCCTGAAGCAGAGAGTCTAGAGTCTAGAGTTCAGAGTCTGGTCGGAGGCGGAGGCGCAGACGCGCCGCAGCCGCAGCCGCCGCACTTCCGACTGAACTCTGGACTCTGAACTCCAGACTCTTTCCTCGTCACTACTTCGTCAGCTGCCCGCGAATCTCGCCGAGACGGAAGTCGCCCGGGCCGGAGTTCGGTGGATCGGCGCCGTCGCTGGTGTGGACGTTGACGTACACCGTGCCGGCGTCGAGTTCCTCGACGAGGTCGGCGAGCGGGGCGCCCGTCATGGGGCCCGTCAGGTCGCCGGCGTCGAACGTGCCTTCGGCCAGCACGCCGCTGAACTCGCCCTGCTTGACGCTGTTGCCGCGCCACAGCCGGACCACGGACGGGCCGTTCTGGTTCGGCGAGCCGAGGTGAACGTCGGCCGCAGCAGCGTTGGCCAGGTTCTCGACCGTGACCTTGTACCCGATCGTCTTGCCGTCCGCGCCCACGCGCAGTTCGACCGTGCCCCTGGCTGCGGTGGCGATCGGTTCGGGCTGAGTCTGGGCGCCGTCGAGGCTGGCCGTGAACACGAGTTCGGCGGCGGGAACCGCGGCGCTCGCGAGACCGGTGAGCGTGGCGGCAACGGCGACGGCAAGGATGCGACGTGCAGGTAACATGGTGACCTCCGGACGCCTGCTTGACGCCGGCATCACAATCCTGGCCCGTGCAAACCGGAATACGTAGTTGTTGTCGCCCGCTTTCGTTCGGCGACGTCAGCGCGGCAGGCGGTTGCGCAGCGCCGCGATCTGCAGCCGTCGCTGTTCGAGCAGGCTGTCGAGCCGCGGGTCGAACCCGCGGTGCCGCAGGCGTCGCTTGCGGAATGCAAGCTCGTTCTGGGCATTGACGATGGCGGCCGACACCGCGGGCGCCCGGGGATCGATGCGCCGCGTGCGCAGGACCCGGTCGGCGCGGATCGTCGCGTACTCGGCGGCCGTCACGCTGCGGTCGATTTCGTCGGCGAGTTCCTCGAGGATCACGCGGCGCTCGGCACGGCCACTGCGCCAGACGATCAGCGCGAGCAGAATGGCGAACGGCAGGAACACGACGAGGTTCGAGACGCTCGCGGCCTGCAGAGCCTGCCACAGCCCCATCGACGGCGGCACGAGGGCTTCGGTCGGTGCAGCCTCGCCGCCCTGGGCGGCTGCGAGCGCGAAAAACAGTGGCAGGGAATTGTTCCAGGCATGGCCGAGGATCGCGACGAGGAAGCCGAGCGGCGGTGCGAGCCACCGGAGCCAGCGCTTCGTGGTCGCGCGGGCGACGCCGAGCGATGCACCGAAGATGCCGGAGAACAGTGCGTGGCCGGCGAGCCCGAACCACGCATACCGCGTGCCG
>DATMIB010000182.1:0-4515 GCA_035554635.1 Steroidobacteraceae bacterium
TCGTGACAGGAGTTCGCCTGACGGGAACGAACCTCGCGCTCGGCGCGAACGTCGCAACTTGAGCTCCTATCTTGCGCCGCATCATGAATTGGGGCGCGATTTGGCGTAAACGTCCCAGAGTTCGAGGCACACCTGCGCACGGCCCATGCGGCCGCAGCGAACTGAGGGAGGGACCGATGGATAAGGACGCAGTGCTCGCGACGCTCAATCGCATCATGGAGCTCGAACTCGCCGGCGTCGTGCGTTACACGCATTACGCCCTGATGGTGTACGGCTATGGGCGCATTCCCATCGTCAGCTGGATGGAGAAGAACGCCGAAGAAGGCCTTGTGCACGCGCGAGCCGCGGGCGAGCTTGTGACCTGGCTCGGCGGCCATCCGTCGTTGGCTATCGGCCCACTGCTCGAATCGCACAAGCACGACATCGGCGACATCCTGCGTGAGTCGCTCGAGCACGAGGCCGAGGCACTTGGCGCGTACCAGAAACTGCTCGGACTGGTCCGCGACCAGGATGTGCGGCTGGAAGAGTACGCGCGCGCGATGATCTCGGCGGAAGTCGCACACCAGGACGAAGTCGACAAGATGCTGCGTCGGCCCGGGCAGACGGAAACATTCGCGGGCTGAGTTTGCCTTGCGGCGCAGATTGCCCCGGGGGCCCGACACCGGGCACCGTGGGCGAATATGGACTTAGGAATTGGTGGGCCGTGTAGGACTCGAACCTACGACCTACTGATTAAGAGTCAGCAGCTCTACCAACTGAGCTAACGGCCCACTCGTGAAAGTGGTTGGGGTGGACGATGGGACTCGAACCCACGACAGCCGGGACCACAACCCGGGGCTCTACCAACTGAGCTACGTCCACCATCGTCACGGTGTCATCCATCAACATTTGCGCCCCCGTCTCACGACGTTGGCGCGCCCGGCAGGACTCGAACCTGCGACCCTCGGCTTAGAAGGCCGATGCTCTATCCAGCTGAGCTACGGGCGCATGCGCTGCAATCGTAGTACAGACTGCCGAGTGGTCGGGGCAGAGGGATTCGAACCCCCGACCCTCTGCTCCCAAAGCAGATGCGCTACCAGACTGCGCCATGCCCCGATGTTTCGACCTACCTGCCGGCGTCTTCAGGTCTCGTTTCGATGTCGCCATCGGACCGGGGCCTGCACGGGAGCGCGAATCATACGGACCGACCCCCCGACCGTCAATTTCGTTTGCACGCAGTTCGACGACAGATGGATCCCCTTTTGCGAAAATGGCCGGCCCCGGCGCCGGAACGCGCCCCAAAGCCCGGTTTTCCCGCCATGACGACCGCCCCCACGCCCGCCGCCACCCCCGAGCCGTCCGTCGCGCAGATCATCGACGGCAAGGCCATCGCCGCCGACATCAAGCGCGAAGTGCGTTTGGCGACCGATCGCCTGGCCAGCCGCGGGCTGCGCCGCCCTGGACTCGCGGTGGTGCTGGTCGGCGACAACCCGGCCTCGCAGGTCTACGTGCGCAACAAGCGGCTCGCCTGCGAGGAATGCGGCATCGTCTCGCACAGCCACGACCTCGCCCACTCCTCCACCGAAACCGAATTGCTCGCGCTGATCGAGCAGTTGAATGCCGACCCCACGATCGACGGCATCCTGGTGCAGGTGCCGTTGCCCGACCACATCGACGAGCGCCGCATCATCGAGGCGATCGACCCGGCCAAGGACGTCGACGGCTTTCACCCGTTCAACATCGGCCGGTTGATGCAGCGTCACCCGCTGATCCGCCCGTGCACGCCATACGGCGTGGTGCGCATGCTCGAGAAGTCCGGCATCGCTGCCAAGGGCAGGCACTGTGTCGTGGTCGGCGCGTCGAACATCGTCGGCCGACCAATGGCGCTCGAGTTGCTGCTTTCCGGCGCGACCGTCACCGTCTGTCATCGCTTCACGCAGAATCTCGAGCAGCACGTCACGATGGCCGACATCCTCGTCGTCGCGGTCGGCAAGCCCGGCATCGTGCGCGGCGAGTGGATCAAGCCCGGCGCCGTCGTGATCGACGTCGGCATCAACCGCCTGCCGAACGGCAAGCTCGTCGGCGACGTCGAGTTCGAGGTGGCACGGCAACGCGCCTCGCACATCACACCCGTGCCGGGCGGCGTCGGTCCGATGACCGTCGCGATGCTGATGAAAAACACGCTCGAGTCGGCGCTGCAGCGGGTTCGCTGAGCGACTGACTCATCCACTGACCGGTCGCCGTATCCGGCAACCGGTCGACTTGGCCGCTCGTCTCAGGGCGGCCCGCCTCCACCCTCGCATTGATCCAGCCAGCCGGCACCGTACGGGTTCGCGGCGATGACTGGCAGCGCATCGGTCCAGTCGAGGCCCGTCGGGCTCGCGTTGACGCGGTGATTCCAGAACAGGTACGAGTTGATGCAGAGGCCGCCCTCGCGCGGCGTCTGCTCGGGAAAGTCTCCGAACGTGCCGCCGACACCGAAGCGAAAGATGCAGTTCAGGTCGCAACCCGTGACCCCGTACGAGTCGTTCTGCACACTGTTGGAACGGCAACCGCGGTGACGCACGATGACCTGGTACACCGTGTACAGCGAGGTGTTGTCGGGCAGCAGGTCGGGCCCCGAGATGCAGGCTCGGTTGTTCGGCACGGCGGCGATGGCTGCAGACACATCACTCAGATACTGTTGGCCGCCGCGAATGAAGTTCAGGAACGAGACGCAGCGACTGCGCACGAAGCGGGCACCGCACTCGCCGACCAACTGCACCAGCGCGTCGCGCCACGCCTCCGCCGTGTACGTGCCGCCGTCCGCAAGGTCCTGCGAGTACGCGCCGTTGAAGCCCAGCGACGACTCCTGGAAGATCAGGCCCTCCACGTGCGGGTTCGCGTCGTAGCGCGCCGCGGCCGCCCGCAGCATCGCGGAGTACGCCTGCACGACGACCGGCTCCCACATGAAGCAGGTCATGGCGCCGTTGCCGTCGGCATTGAGCGCCGAGTACTGCGCCTGCAGGTACGCCGGGCAGGGATTCTTGATCGGGCTGTTGCTGAAGCTCTTGTATTCGACGAACAGCCAGAGCTGGCAGTCGGGTTTCTGCGAAGCCGCGATGGCCGCGAGCACGGTGTCGAAGGAACTGAAGTCGTAGTTGCCCGCGGTCGGCTCGACCTCGCCCCAGGTGCGTCGCCAGATGACGCCACGCACACCCGCCTGCTCGCACAGCATCGCCGCGTCGGCAGGCGTGTCCGCATAGCGGGTGGCGAACTGGTGGCCGTAGTGGGCCTTTCGGCCAGGAAAGACGGTGATCGTGAATGGCGCGAGCGAGGCAGTGTTGCGGCCGTCGCTGACGCTGATCTTGATGTTCGCGTACTGGCCGACGCTGCCCGCCTGCGGCGCGCCGCTCAGCTTGCCGGTCAACCCACTGAACGTGGCCCACGCGGGCTTGTTCGCAATCGTGAACCGGAGCTTGTTCTTCTCTGCGTCGGTCGCGGTCGGCTGGAACAGGTAGGTGTTGCCAACGGTGACGTCCGTGGGCGGCGTGCCGCTGATCGTGGGCGGTGTGTTCGTATAGGCCGCGTGAGCCGTCACGCCCACGCCGACCGCGACGAGCGCCAGCAGCACTGACGCAACGGCTTTGATGGAGTACATGGCGTGACCTCCCTGTCACTGTCCGCTGGACTCTGGATGCGTGCCCGGTTCGCACTGTGCGCGGACTTGCTGGGCCGAAGTATTCGCGCCGCATGCGTCGCTTGCAATGCCGCAAGCGCGGCGAACAAAGCATAAAAAGTGGACCGAGAGCCATCGACAGCACGATCGGCGTGGCACGTGAAGATTCTCGGCGAGCACACGATTGCGTGGACTCGCTCTCGCGTGAGCGTCGTGGATGCAATCGCGAGCGTCATCGGTACGTCGCGCGGTCGTTGCATCACGCGCGCTGGCGTTCGTTTCGCGCAACCGCTGCGATGATTGAAACATCCCTCCCCATTTGCGCGATTGCCCGAGGCCGGCTCCGCTAAGGCTCGAACGAGCGTTCCGTCAAGGTCGACCCGGTGTAAGTGCACTTTCGACTTTGGCGCGGTTGCGAACCTCACCGACCGACGGAACCGTCAGGCTTGCGCCACGTCTCCGGCGGCGCATGATCGGCGCCGGATCACCAGCATCGCAAGGAAGGGAGACTTCGATGAAAACACTGATGGTCGCGCTTCTGCTCGCCTCCGCCGTCGTGTCTGCGCCCGTGGTCGCCGACACCAAGGACGACATCGTCGCCGCGGAAAAGAGCGCCTGGAAAGCGTGGGCTGCGCATGACGCCAAGGCGTACGGCGAGCTATTGACGGACGATGCGATCGTCGTCGGCGCCAGTGGCTTTGTCATGAAGGGGAAGCAAGCCATCCTGGCGGACCTCAAGAACGACCCCTGCGAGGTCAAGAGCTACGACCTCGCCGACACGCAGGTTCGCCAACTGTCTGCCGACTCGGCGACCCTCACATACCACCTCACGCAGGACGTCGCCTGCAAGGATGGCAAGCTGGCACCCAAAGCCTTCG
>DATMIB010000183.1:0-14041 GCA_035554635.1 Steroidobacteraceae bacterium
CGGCCGCATCGCCATACGTCGCGACCGGCTCCGTTTCGGCGCCCGGCTGTACGGTCACTGCGGTCGGTCGCGTACCACCCGTGTCGGGTGCGGTCGTCCGCTGATGCAGACCGAGTGCGCCGGCGAGGTCGTGCCACGCGACGAGCTTGTAGTTCGCATACGCGTCGCCGTTGCTTTCGTCCGCGACCACGAACAGGCCCCCGTCGTAGCCGGGCAGGCTGCCTGCGACGGCCGTGAACGCTTCGGCCTCCTCGATCGGCGTGCTGCCACCGACCGCGAACCGTGCGAGTCGCGCACCCTCGAGGTCATACACGCGCAGGCGCTTGGCGCCGACGTCGGCGGCGACGAGGTAGGCGGTGCCGTCGGCCCGGTAGAGCGCGAGCCCCTTGGTTTCTTCGTCCAGCGTGCCGAATGGCGCGAGGCCGTCGAGTTGATGCGGCGAGGCATCGGATTCCGGCTCGGCCCGGATGCGCCAGAGGCCCGAAGTCTCGACGCCGACGAACAGGGATTGCGTGGCGTCGTCGGCCACGCAGGCACCGACGCCACGGCCGAACGGCAGGCGTCGAACCTCCCGCGCGGTGACACCGCCGACGCCGGTGCCGACGTCCCACTGCAGCACCTCGCCGTCGTCCGTCGAGGTGAACAGGTAAAGCCTGCCAGTGACGGGGCTGCGATAACTGCAGAGCCCGGTCATCTCCGCCTTGACCTCGACCGGTGACCCGCCGGCGGCGCGCAACGTGCGCGTGGCGCGATCGACTGTGTAGAAGTGCACGAGCGCGAGTGGGACGTCGGCGACCATCACGAGGTCGGCCGTCGAATCGCCGAGCGGCACGCCGTAACGGACATCGACGAATTCCGCCTGGATTCCCTCCATGCGTTGCACGGCCGCACCGTCGAGCCCGAACACTTCGAGGCCCGCAGTGCCGCCCGCACCGAGCACGAGGCTGCGCCCGGGGGCGGCAGGGTCGATCCAGACTGCCACGTCGTTCGCGGCATCCTGCAGACTCGGCTGTGTCTGTGCGCGCGGCGCGACCGTGCCCTCCCGTTCGGGGGCCGGCGCGGCCCGGACGGCACCGGTCAGGAGCAGGATGCCAGCGAGCGCGACGCGTAAGGCTGGATACCGCGACATTTGCAGACCTCCGACGACCCGCGGCACGGGCATAGAACTTGAATTCTATTTGAACGAAAATTTAGAATCAAAATTCCGATGGTGACGGGCGTGCCCGTCACGGCGCATTAAAGCGGAACAGGATGAACCGATTGTTGCGCATCTTCGCGACCGGTGAGGACCGGCCGCTGCTTGCGGATCCCGGGCGGGTCGACCGCCTGTTCCGGGCGATGCGCCTGCGCATCCTGCTGGCCATCACGCTCGGCTACGGCCTCGTCTACACCTGCCGGCTCGCGCTTTCGATGGTCAAGAAGCCGCTGATCGACGAGGGCATCTTCACGCCGAGCGAACTCGGCCTGATCGGCTCGGCACTGTTCTACACCTACGCGGCCGGCAAGCTCGTGAACGGCTTCCTCGCCGACCATGCGAACCTGCGCGTGTTCTTCGCCTTCGGCGTGCTCGTATCGGCCTGCCTCAACGTCGCGATGGGCTTTTCGACGCTGCTGTGGCTGTCGGTGCTGCTGTGGGCGCTCAATGGCTGGTTCCAGGGCTTCGGCGCGCCGTCCGGTGTCGTCGCGCTCGCGCAGTGGTTCGGCAATCGCGAACGCGGGCGCTACTACGGCGTGTGGAGCACGGCGCATTCGATCGGCGAGGGACTCACGTTCGTGGTCGTCGGTGCCGTCGTCGGCGCGCTCGGCTGGCGCGCGGGCTTCTGGGTGCCCGGCCTCACCTGCATCGCCGTGGCAGGCGCGATCTACCTGCTGATGCGCGACCGTCCGCGCACGCTCGGCTTGCCGACCGTGGCCGACTGGCGCAACGACCACTGGGGCGAGGCGCGGGTCTCGGCGTCGACGACGCCAGCCCAGGTGCTGCGCCAGCAACTCGGGGTGTTGCGCATCCCGGCGATCTGGGTGCTCGCGCTGTCGAGCGCGCTCATGTACGTGACGCGGTATGCGATCAACAGCTGGGGCGTGCTGTACCTGCAGGAGGCACGCGGCTATTCGCTGGTCGAGGCGGGCAGCTTCCTGATGGCGAGCACGCTCGCGGGCATCGTCGGCTGTCTCGCGTTCGGCTTCGTCTCCGACAAGGCGTTCGGCGCGCGCCGGCCGCCGGCCAACCTGCTGTTCGCGTGCTGTGAGCTCGCCGGACTGCTGCTGGTGTTCCACGGGCCGCGGGACGGCGTCTGGCTCACGTTCGCATTCGTGCTCTACGGCGTCGGCCTCAACGGCCTCGTGACCTCGCTCGGCGGCCTGTTCGCGGTCGACATCGCACCCAAGCGGGTTGCCGGCGCCGTGATGGGTGTGGTCGGAATCTTCAGCTACCTCGGGGCCGCGTTGCAGGAGCACGCAAGCGGTCACCTGATCGAGCGCGGCATGACCGTCGTCGACGGCGTGCGCCATTACGACTTCGGGCCGGTGAGCCTGCTCTGGATCGGCTCGTCGGTCGCATCGATGCTGCTGGTCGCCACGTTGTGGCGCGTCCGCCTGCGCGATTGAGGAACCCACATGTCCGACGTCAACGACAAGACATTCGACCTGGTCACGATCGGCAACTACACGAAGGACACGATCGTGACGACGACGGGCACGCGCCAGGTCGACGGTGGCGGCTACAGCTACGCCGCGCATGCCGCGCACCTCGCCGGCATTCGCGTGGGAGCGGTGACCCGGCTCG
Organism: Steroidobacteraceae bacterium; assembly: GCA_035554635.1. Classification (GTDB taxonomy): domain Bacteria; phylum Pseudomonadota; class Gammaproteobacteria; order Steroidobacterales; family Steroidobacteraceae; genus RPQJ01. The sequence continues at coordinate 2,783 of DATMIB010000183.1, forward strand.
CGCCGGAGGACACGGGTGTCACCGAGCCGCTGCGCGGCAAGGGCATCGCGGTGTTCGCACACCCGTCGCGGCAGTCGACGCTGATGCGCCTGGAGTATCCGACCGCGAACGTCGACGAACGGATCCTGACCGTGGCGGCGGTGGCCGACCCGATCGGGGTCGAACACGTGGCCACGCTCGACTCGCGCGCCTATCTCGTGAGTGCCTCGGTGCGTGGCGAGGTGCCGCTCGCCGTGCTGCAGCACCTGCGTGCGCGTGCCGAACTGCTGGCGCTCGACGTGCAGGGCTACGTGCGCGTCGTGACCGACGAGGGGCGCCTCAAGTACGAGGCGTGGCCGGAGCAGGGTGCGGTGCTCGGTCTCGTCGACGTGCTCAAGACGGACGCGGTGGAAGCCGAGTTCCTGACCGGCGAGACTGACTTGCGCGCGGCGGCCGATGCGCTCGCGGCGTTCGGCCCACGCGAGATCGTGCTGACGCACAAGGACGGGCTGCTCGTGCGTGCCGACGGCGAATTTTACGAGGCGCCGTTCCTGCCGCGGCCGCTGCGCGGCCGCAGTGGACGCGGGGACACCTGTGTCGGTTCGTATGCCTCGCGACGGCTGCTCGCAGCGCCGGCCGAGGCGACACGCTGGGCAGCCGCGGTGACGACGCTCAAGCTCGAAGTGGAAGGCCCGGTGCGAGGGGTACCCGCGGATGTCGCCGCGCTGCTCGTCGAACGGTTCCCGGTATGAAGACGTCGCGTGCCGGGCGGACGATCGTCGCAGCGCTGGTGCTTGCCGGTGCTGCGTGCTCCACGTCGTCACGCGCGCCCGCGCCCGCGTCCACGGCCGTCGCTGTGACGACATCCGGCCCGGCGTCGCAGCCGTGGGGCATGCTGCTGCTGGGCGACCACGGCTACGACCTGCGCTACCTCGAGTCGAAGGACTACGAGCCGCCGCTGACCAGGGACCAGTTCGTCGCCAAGGAGCGCGCGGAGTGGCTCGAGGACAAGCGCCCTCCGGCCGAGTTCCGGCCCCCGGCAGCGACGCGGCTCGCGAACGGCGGCTGGGTGCCTGCGAGCGGGCTCGTGCCGGTGGCCGCGGCCATGACGCGGCAATGCACTGCGGGCAGCGTGCGCTGCGACTTCGCCGTCATGCTCGGCGACAACGTCTATCCGGACGGCGCCACACTCGGCCAGGACGGTCACGACGACGCATTGCGGTTCGACCGACTGTTCCGCGAGCCGTTTGCGTCCTGGTCGCGCCTTGGCCCCGACTTTCGCATCTACGTCGCGCTGGGCAATCACGACTGGAACACCTCGCGTGCGGGGGCACTGGCGCAGGTCGATTACCTCGCGCGCACCGCGCCGTTCTACATGGACGGGTTGGTCTACCGGGTCGTGCCGCCAGCGGCGCACGGCGAGGTCGAACTGTTCGTGATCGACACGACCGTGCTCCTGGCGGGGGAGACGGTGCTCGAGGACGCACTCGCCGACGACGGCAGCGAGTTGCCCTCGCACGAGGTCGAACAGCCGGACGGGTGGACACGGCCTGCGACTGAGCTCGAGCGCGGGATGGTCGCCTGGCTCGAGCGCGCGCTCAGCGACTCGCGGGCGCGCTGGAAGGTCGTCGTCGGTCATCACCCGCTGTGGTCGTCGGCCGGCAGCAAGTACGAGCAGGCGCGGGTGCTGCGGCGGCTGCTGTTGCCGGTGTTGTGTCGGCAGGCCGACCTGTACGTGTCCGGCCACGACCACACGCTGGAGCTTCAGTACGACGACTGCCGCGATGCCGTGCCCGACGGGAGCGCCTTGCCGCTGCCGGCGGTCGTCTCGGGCGCCGCGTCCAAGCAGCGTGCGCTCAACACGGCATTCATGACGCACCAGGCACGCAAGTATCCGCAACTGCGCACCGAATGGGCGCGCGGGCTCGTCTGGGGGTACGCGCACCTCGCCGTGTCGGGTGACGCGGCCACGCTGAGCTTCGTCACGACCCCCGACGCCGGTTCGGGACAGCCGGTAGAGGCCTACGTGACACGGTTCACGCGCCGCTCGGCCGGCGCGCGCGCGCCGCAATGAGCATGCTGCGCAGGCGGCGGCGAACCTGATCGGGCTTCGGCGCGCGACTGCGTTACAATGCCGCTCCCTCGCGCGGCCGTAGCTCAGTTGGATAGAGCATCAGGCTTCGAACCTGAGGGTCGGGGGTTCGAATCCCTCCGGCCGCGCCAGCCTTGACGCACCAAAAAAAGAGGCGGGTCGTTGCCGACCCGCCTCCTGGCTTCCGTCCGCTGGAGCCCGTGCTTCGTCCTAGAAGGTCTGCGAGAACTTGAGCGCGACGGTGCGGGGCCGCTGCGGCGTGACGTACGTCTGCTCGCCGCAGACGGACTCGGCGCACTGCGTGGACCGGCCGGTTTCGGCCAACTCGTCGAACGCATTGGTCACGAACAGCTCGAGTCGCCAGCTGTTGCGGCCGAAGCCCGCCGAGAAGTCCGCCGTCGTGTAGCTCGGCATGTTGCCGAGGATGCTGTTCTCGAAATCGCGGAGGTCGGTGCGGCGTTCGTCGACGTAGATGACCGCGCCCTGGACGTACGTCTCGAAGTCGCCCATCGGGAACTCGTAGCGCACGGTGGCGTTGGCCTTCCACTCCGGCGTGACCGGCAGGGGCGTGCCCTTGAAGGCTTCCGGGTCCTGCAACACGATGATCGGGTTGCCGTCGTCGTCCTCATCCGGGAACGGGCAGGGGTTCTGGGGCACCGGGTTGCCGTTCTCGTCCGCAAAGCCGCAGTAGTGTTCCGTCAGCTCGGAGTCGAGCCAGGCGACGCCCGCGGAGATGCCGAGCCCGTCGGTGACGGCCCAGGTCGCGTCGAGCTCCACGCCGTTGATCCGTGCCGCACCGGCGTTCTTGATCTCCGTCAGGCCCTGCGCGCCGAGGATCGAGAACTGGAAGTCGTCCCAGGTCTGCGAGAACACCGCGCCGTTCAACCGCAGCCGGTTGTCGAGCCAGGTCGTCTTCCAGCCGATCTCGTAGTTCTCGAGCCAGTCCGCCTTGTACGGTGGCAGCGTGCCGCGACGGTTGATGCCACCGGGGCGGAAGCCCTCCGAGTACGTCGCGTAGACCATCTTGTCGTCGGTGAACTTGTAGGTCAGGTTGATGCGCGGCGTGATGTCGTCTTCCTTGGTCGTCTTGTCGAAGACCTTGCAGGGCGCGCCGTGGTACGGCTCGGTCAGGTCGTTGGCGTTGCAATAGCCCTGCCCGTACGTCTCGTTGCCGCTGTACCCGACGTTGAAGCCGAAAAAGCCCTCGAGCGAATTGTCGGTGTCGAAATAGCGGCCGCCCAACGTGCCGGTCAGCTTTTCGGTGAAGTCGAAGCTGACTTCGCCGAACACCGCCCAGTCCTCGTCGACGCGCGTCTGCTTGGTCAGCCAGATCGTGTTGTCCCAACCGCTGATGGACACGTCGGTGTCCGCGAGGTTGTTGATCATGTAGCGCTGCTCGATGTCGTGCTCCTGGCGCTGCAGGAACAGGCCACCGACGAAACGAAGCCGCTTGTCGGCGTCGGACGAGATGCGCAACTCGTGCGTGTAGCGGTTGTAGCGGTCCTTGCCGTGGATGAACTGCGCGAGGTCGCTGTAACCGCCCTCGTTGTTCGGGAAGTAGTCGGAGAAGTAGTACCCGCTCGCCAGGTACGCGACGTCGTACCAGTAGGTGTAGTCGGAGTAATCCGATTCGGTATCGACGTCACGATCCAGGTACGCACCCGCGTAGACGACGTCGAGGTTGGCGATACGTCCCTCGACGGTGAGCCCCGCCTGCACCCACTGGTCGTCCGAGAACTCGGGGTAGTAGTGCGACAGCTTGTACTCGCCGACCGCCGGGTCGTACGCGAAGCTGCCGTTCACCTTCTGCTTCTGCGCCATCAGCTGCGGCGTGACCGACCAGTTGTCGTTCAGGTCGAGCTTGAGCGCGGCACGCAGGCCGGTCGTCTCGGCGTCGTTGTAGTCGTCCTCGACGAACCGTTCGTTCGACTGCGTGACCGGGATCGAGTCGGGACGGTCCGGCGTCGGCACGGTGCTCGGGAACGTGCGGCTGCCCGGCACGTTGTCGATGTAGCCGGCGTCCTGCCGATGCCAGCCGACGAGTCGCACGGCCGTGCGGTCGTTGATCGGCAGGTTGACGAACGCCTCGGCCAGGTAGCCCATGTCGCCGTGGGTGACCGTGTTGACCTCGAGGCCGTAGCCGGACTCGAAAGCCGACGCGTCGGGCTTGTTGGTGATGATGCGCAGCGTGCCCGCCTGCGAGCTCGCGCCGTACAGGGTGCCCTGCGGGCCCGCCAGTGCCTCGACGCGCTCGATGTCGTAGAGGTGCACGTCGAGCGCGCCCTGGATGGTCGTGATCGGCTGCTCGTCGAGGTAGATGCCCACGCTCGGCATCGAGCCGGAATGGTTGCCGTCGCCGCCGCTCGCGACGCCGCGCATGTACACGCTCGCGAATCCGGGCCCGGCCGTCTGGTACGACACGCTCGGCATGTAGCGGACGTAATCGTCGAACTTCTGGACGTTGAGCTCCTGGAGCTTGGTTTCGCCGAACGCCTGGATGCTGACCGGGACGGACTGGAGGTCTTCCGCGCGCTTCTGCGCGGTGACGACGATTTCTTCGAGACCGCCGCTGGTCGTGGTCGACTGGGCGTAGGCAGCGGACATGCCGGCGATCAGCGTCGGCACGGCGGCGGCCAATGTGCGGGCGACGCTCGGTCGCGCGACTTGTCGCTGCAGTTTACGTTTTCGGCTGCGAGTCATGTTTTGTCGTTCTCCCTTATGGTGCCCCGCTCCCTGGGGCGCGTGAATGAAATCAGGTGGTGACGGATGGGGCCTCCGGGTAAGCCTCGAGCGTGGGCCCGAGCGTGGCCTCGAGCGGTCCGAGCCAGGGGGCGTAGTGCCGCCACTGGTCGACGCCGTCGCGGAAGATCGGTCGACGCACCTGCTCGGAACTCGCGGTGCGCACGGCGCGGTCGTTCTCGTAGAAGCGCAGACAGGCTTCCTCGAACGGCAGGCCGCAGTAGTCGAGCAACCGGCGCACCTCGCTCTCGGTGTCGTCGACCATGCGTTCGTAGACCACGCGATGGACGCGACCCGGCAGCACCTCGTCGAAGTGCGCCATCAGCTCGACGTACTGCGCGTAGTAGCGGCCGACGTCCTCGAGCGAATAGGTGTAGTTCTGGCCCCGGGCGAAGTGCTGCTTGAAGTTGGAAAAGCAGCAGCTCATCGGGTGGCGGCGCGCATCGATGATCCGCGCGTTGGGCAGCATCAGGTGGATCAGGCCGACGTGCAGCCAGTTGTTCGGCATCTTGTCGATGAAGAACGGCTTGCCGAGCTTGCGGTAGACGCGCGTCGAGTCGAGGTAACGCTGGCCGAGCGCGCCGAGTTCCTCGTGGCTGAGCGATGCCAGGATCTCGGGGTACTTCGACGGGTCGCCGCGTCGGTGACGCCCGCTCAGTCCCTTCACGAGCGAGATGACGTCGGGCAGTTCCTGCGTGCCTTCGATCGACGAGTGGCTGGACAGGATCTGCTCGACGAGCGTCGACCCCGCGCGGGGCAGGCCGAGCACGAAGATCGGGTCGGCCTCGGGGCATCCCGCGCCGCGCCGCGAGTCGACGAACGCAGGCGTGAACAACGCGCGCGTGCGTTGCACTTGCGCGGTGAGCTCCGTGACGTCGTAGGGCACGAGCTGCTTGCGCAGTTCATTGCCGGCTGCGTAATGCTCGAACGACGACGGCCAGTCCGCACGGTCTTCGAAGGCCTTGCCCAGCGCGAAGTGGAAGTGCAGCCGGTCGTCGGGCGTGAGCTTCGGCGCCTCGAGCTGGCGCCGCATGGCGGCGATGTCGTCGTCGTCGAAGCGGAACGTCTTGAGGTTTGCCAGGCTCCAGTACGCCTCGCCGAGCGTGGGCTCGAGCGCGATGGTGCGCCGGTACGCGGCGATGCTGTCGTCCTGGCGTCCGGCGGTCTTCAGGGCATGACCGTAGGTCATCCACATCCTGGCCTGCTGCGGATACTCGTGCAGCAGCGGTTCGTAGATCGCGAGCGACTCGCCGTAGCTGCCGATGCGCGCCAGTGCCGCCGCCTTCAGGTTGCGATAACCGGGGCTCCGCGGCTCGAGCGCGAGCAGTTGCTCGATCTGTTCGAGCGCAGCGACGGACTTGTTGTTGCGATGGAGGATGACGGCGTAGTTGTAACGGGCCGCGTGGAAGCTGGGCGACAACTCGAGACAGCGCGTCAGCAGCGTCTCGGCGTCGTCGTAACGGCTCAGCCGCGCCGCGACTTCCGCCAGCATCCGGATCGCCGCGACGTCGGTCGGAAACTGCTTGAGGTGGTTGCGCAGCAGCGGCTCGGCCACCGCGATGCGGCCTTCGGTCAGCGCCAGCGCCGGCTCGAGCAGGCGCGGGTCGCGCGTCGAGTGACGCACGTGGTTGGCGTAGGCGGCATCGGCCGCGGCGGTATCGCCGATCGCGGTGAGGTGGTCACCCAGTGCGCGCCAGGCGTCGGCCAGGTTCGGCTGCAGCTTCACGGCGGCCCGCAATGCCGAGACCGCTTCCTCGCCGCGCCCGACGTCGCCCAGGGCCAGCCCGAGCTCGCGTTGCGCCATGGCCCAGCGCGGCTGGGCAGTGGCCAGCGGGACGAGGTGTTCGAGTGCGGCGGCCGGTTGGCGCGTGCGACGCAGCGCGGCGGCGAGGATCAGCGTGGCGCCGGGGTGGCGCGGTGCCACCTGCAGGATCTCACGGGCCTGTTCGATGGCGAGCGAGGGCTGCCCGTCGAGCAGACGCTCGGCATGGGCTAGCGCAACGTCGAGGGTTCCGACGGGTTCGACCCCGCTCGTCATCCATGATCCCCGTGTTTTGACACCACAGCGACCGAATGAAAGACTGCCGCGCACGCAAAGTCAAACACTGCGCGAAGAGTCAAGCCGAATTGTTGCCACGGAACGACGAAAAGACGAATTCCCAGCGACAGCGTGCACCGGCGTGTCGCAGCGAAGCGGCAGGTGCGCCCCGACGCGGTGCCGTCTGGAAGCGTCTGCTGGCCTTCTGCACGGGCGTCGCGGTGGCCCATGCAAGTGTGGCGGCGACACCGCAACCCACCGTCGTGACCGGGGCGCACGAGCCGGACGGTGGCACGCTCGCGCTGCGTTGCGGCCGGCTCATCGACGGGGTCTCGTCGACGCCCCGGGAGGCGACGGTCGTCGTGATCCGCGACGGACGCATTGAGTCCATCGAAACGGGCGGTCAAGTGCCGCCCGGCATGCCGACACTCGAACTGGCCGGCCACACCTGCCTGCCCGGATTGATCGACATGCACACGCATCTCGCCGACACCCCGGGCTCCACGGCCGACCTGAGCGTCTACTACCGACGCACGCTGGGCGAACAGGTGGCGCTCGCACGCGAAAATGCCGAAGCAACGCTGCAGGCCGGATTCACGACGGTGCGCGACGTCGGCACCTATATCGGGTGGGCCGACAAGGCGTTGCGCGACGAGATCGATGCCGGCCGCACGGTCGGACCGCGCATGCAGGTCTCTGGTTTTTACCTGACGGTCCCGGGCGGCGGTGGCGACCTCGTGATTCCGGGTCATCCGGAAGCGGAGATCCCGCCACAGGTGCGGCTCGGTGTGGCACGCGGTGCCGACGACTTTGCGCGCAAGGCGCAGGCCGCCGTCGACGGTGGCGCCGACGTGCTCAAGGCGATCGCTTCGGGCGCAGTGCTCGCCTTCGGCGGCGTGCCGGGCGAGCCGGAAATGACACCCGAGGAAATCGCGGCCGTGACGCGCGTCGCGCACGCCACCGGCCGGAAGGTCGCGGCCCATGCGCACGGCGCGCGTTCGATCAAGGAGGCGATCCTGGCCGGCGCGGACACGATCGAGCACGCGTCGCTGATCGACGACGAGGGCATCCGGCTCGCGCGCGAGCGCGGCGTCGCGCTGTCGATGGACGTCTACAACGGCGACTACATCGACACCGAAGGGCGCAGGCAGGGCTGGCCAGAGGAGTTCCTGCGCAAGAACGTCGAGACGACCGAAGCGCAACGCCAGGCCTTCACGCGTGCCCACGCGGCCGGTGTCGACATCGTCTTCGGCTCCGACGCCGCGGTCTTTCCGCACGGCCTCAACGCGCGCCAGTTTCCGATCATGGTCCAGCGCGGCATGACACCGATGGAAGCGATCCAGGCGGCCACGTCGCTTGCGGCACGCCACATGGGCTGGGCCGATCGCGTCGGCAGCCTGCAGCCCGGCCGCTTCGGCGACGTGATTGCGGTCGCGGGCGACCCGCTGCGGGACATCGCGGTGTTGCAGGACGTGGCCGTGGTCGTGAAGGGCGGGCTCGTGTTCAAGCGGCCCTCGCCGTGAGACACGAAGCCTGCGGAAGCTACCGCGATCGGCGGCGCGGAAGGTCATGAAGGCACTCGCACACTTCCACGCCGAAGCCGTCACGGGCGAAGTGCGCCGGCTGGCGCCCAACCTGACGCGCATCGTCGCTCCGAACCCGAGCGCGTTGACCGGGCCCGGCACGAACACCTACGTGCTAGGCGAGTTGGGCGGCACGAGTCTCGTCATCGATCCGGGCCCCGACGACGCGGCACACCTCGAGCGCATCCTCGACGTGAGCGCGGGCCGCATCGACGCGGTCCTGTGCACGCACTCGCACAGTGACCACTCGCCCGGCGCCGCCGCACTGCAGGCGTGGACCGGCGCCGTCGTTCACGGCCGACCGGCGCCACGCGACGACTACCAGGACCAACGCTACGCGCCGGACGCGTCGATCGACGACGGCGAGGTGTTCGTCGTGCCCGGTGCGTCGCTGCGCGCGTTCCATACGCCGGGGCACGCCTCGAACCACGTGTGCTTCCTGCTCGAACCGGAAGGCTGGCTGTTCACCGGCGACCACCTGATGAACGGGTCGACCGTCGTGATCCTGCCGCCCGACGGCTCGATGCGGCTCTACCTCGAATCGTTGCAGCGGCTGCGCACGCTGCCGCTCACGGCGCTCGTGCCTGGGCACGGCGCGGTGATGCCGGCGGCCGTCGCCGAGATCGATCGCGTGATTGCGCACCGCCTCAAGCGCGAACAGAAAGTCGTCGACGCGTTGCGTCGGCAGCTGGCCGCCGTGACGCTCGACACGCTCGTGCGTGAGGTCTACGACGACACGCCCGTCGCGCTGCACGGGTTCGCGCGGTTTTCGCTGCTTGCCCACCTGCAGAAGCTCGACGAGGAAGGACGTGCGCTCGAAGAGGAGGGTGAGCGCTGGCGGTGGCTCGGGGCGCGATGACGACTGCGACGTCGCAGGGGCCGCACCTGCATCGGATCGAACTGCAGCGCTGCAGCGTGCGGCTCGGCCGCCACTGGGCGTTGCGCGATGTCACGCTGCAACTCGGCCGCGGCGAGCGCTGGCTGCTGCTCGGGTCGAACGGCGCCGGCAAGACCGTGCTGCTCAAGGTGTTGCACGGCGATGTGTGGCCGACGCCTCGGGCGGGTGGCGAGCCGCGGCGGTACCATTTCGCCGATGGCAGTGTCGAGGCACGGACTGCGTTCGCGTCCGAGCGGATCGCCTACCTCGGGCCCGAACGGCAGGATCGCTACGACCGCCGCGAGTCGACGCTCAGCGTCGCGCAGGTCGTGCTGACCGGGTTCGACGATTCGGAGTTTCCGCTGCACCGGCCGACCGCCACGCAGACGCGACGCATCGCGGAGGTGCTGGGGCAGGTCGGCCTGCGCGGTTACGCCGAGCGCCGCTTCCTGAAGCTCTCGTACGGCCAGCGGCGACGCGTCCTGCTCGCGCGCGCGATCGTGCGCAAACCCGACGTGCTGCTGCTCGACGAAGCACTCAACGGCCTCGATGCGGCCGGCCGCAACGCGTTCCTGCGCGCCCTGCAGCGAGCGGTGCCGCCGCACACGACCTGGGTGCTGAGCAGTCATCGGCGTGCCGACGTCGAGGAGGTGGGTGCCACGCACCTCGCGCGGATCGCCGGCGGAAGACTGCAGGGCCCGGTCGCGGCGATGCCGGTGACCGCACGCACGAAACGCGCGGCTGCAACTGATGGCGCGCGGCTGGCTCCACGGCCGCCGACGTCGACGCGCACACGACGCGCGTCTTTCGCGACCGTGACATCGGTGCGGCCGTCGAGGCGCACTGGAGACGACGTGTTGCTCGGCATCGAGCGTGCGGCGGTCTATCGGGACGAGCACGCCGTGATCGCGCCGTTCGACTGGGTATTGCACCAGGGTGAGCACTGGCGTCTGCGCGGTCGCAACGGCGCCGGCAAGTCGACGCTGATGGCGATGCTGTACGGCGACCTGTGGCCGCGGCACGGCGGCACGCTGCGCCGTCGCTGGCCGGCGGTGGAAGACTGGAAGCGACGCGTAGGCCTGGTGTCGCCGGAACTGCATGCGACCTACGCGGCGACCGGCTGCACGGTCGACGAAATCGTCGCTTCCGGTCTGCACGACAGCATCGGGCTCAACGTACGACCGACGCCGGCCGAGCGACGTCGCGTCCGCGGCGAGTTGCGGGCGTGGGGACTCGCCGCACTGGCCTCGCGTCACGCGCGCGAGCTCTCTTACGGTCAGTTGCGGCTCGTGCTCGTCGCGCGCGCATTCGTGCGTGCGCGTCGGCTGTACCTGCTCGACGAGCCCTGCGACGGGCTCGACCTGGAGTCGAAGTCGAAGCTGCACACGCGGCTCGATGCGGCCGTGCGACGCGGGGCGACGCTCGTGATCGCCTCGCACCACGAGGAGGACGTGCCGACGTACGTGCGGCGCGATCTCACGCTGCGCCGCGGCCGCGTGCCGGTGGCGAGCGCGCGTTGAGCACCAACGCGCGCTTCAGAGCGGGATCGAAGCCTCGTAGACGATGACCGCGTCGCCGGTCACGCGCACGCCCGACGCACGCTTGCCGCTCGCGGTCACGGTCACGTCGACATGGCCCGGCCGGTCGACGTACTTGCCCTGGTGCCCGACGAACGAGGCGACGCCGTTCTCCGCGTGCAGCAGGCCGTTGTGGAGCAGGTAGACGCCGAGCATCCCGTGCGCGTTGCCGCTGACGGGATCTTCGGGCACCCCGATCACCGGACAGAACATGCGCGACTCGGTCGTCACGGGCGTGGTGCCCGGCACGACGGAGAACACGAAAAAGCCGTCGGCGCCGACGTGGGGCGTCAGGTGGATCAACCGGTCCATCTTCGGCTGCAGCGACGCGAGCGTGTCGGGCGACTGCAGTCCGATCAGCAGCCGCGAGTTGG
>DATMIB010000184.1:0-8254 GCA_035554635.1 Steroidobacteraceae bacterium
AGTAAAGTCCACCCGTGGCCCGCAAGAAGTTCCCCGCCGCCGTGCGGAAGAAAATGCAACGCGGCATCGCCCTGCTGGCGGTGCTCTGCCTGGTCGTCGCGATCGTCGTGGTGGCGATCCTCGACCGGCGCGTGACCCAGCAGTTCGAAGGGCGGCGCTGGACGCTGCCGGCACGCGTCTACGCGCAGCCGCTCGAGCTCTACGTCGGGCAGCCCTTCTCGGCCGCGCGGTTTGCCGAGGAGCTCGAGCGCCTCGGCTACATCGCGCAAACGCCGGTCGAGCGCGCGGGGACCTATCGGCGCAGGGGCGAGACGGTCGAGGTCTACGTGCGCGGCTTTGCGTTCGCCGACCAGAAGCAGGCGGCCCAGCGGCTCAAGCTTGGGTTCAGCGGCGGCAGCGTCGCCTCGCTCGCCAACGAGCAGGGGACCGACGTGCCGGTCTTCCGTCTCGACCCGTTGCTGATCGGCAGCATCTTCCCGATCCACGGCGAAGACCGCATCGTCGTCTCGCCGGAGCAGGTGCCGGCGTTGTTGCCGGCGGCGCTCAAGGCCGTCGAGGACCGCAAGTTCGACAGCCACCACGGCGTCAATCCGCTCGCGATCCTGCGCGCGGCGTTCGTCAACGTGCGCGCAGGACAGGTCGAGCAGGGCGGCAGCACGCTGACGCAGCAGCTCGTGAAGAGCTATTTCCTCGACAGCCGGCGCACGCTGCGACGCAAGGTCGAGGAGGCGATCATGGCCTTCATCCTCGAATCGCGGTTCGAGAAGGCGGACATCATGAACGCCTACATCAACGAGATTTACCTGGGCCAGGACGGCCGGCGCGCGGTGCACGGCTTCGGGCTCGCGAGCCAGTTCTATTTCGGCAAGCCGCTCGCCGAGCTCAACCTGCAGGAAGTCGCGCTGATGGTCGCGATCGTGCGCGGCCCCTCCTACTACGACCCGCGCCGTCACGCCGAACGCGCGCTCGAACGGCGCAACCTCGTGCTCAAGGTGCTCGCCGAGCAGGGGGTCGTCGAGCAGGCCGACGCCGATCGCGCCGCGAAGCGGCCGCTCGGCATCACCGACAATGCCGGTCGCTCGGCCAACTATTTCCCGGCGTTCCTCGACCTCGTGCGGCGGCAGCTGCGCGAGGACTACAAGGAGGACGAGCTGACCGAGGCCGGACTCACGGTATTCACGACGCTCGATCCGCTGCTGCAGGAAAAGGCCGAGGCTGCGCTCAACCAGGAACTCGAGCGGCAGGACAAGTCCGGTCGCAAGGCCGCGAAGGGGCTCGAGGGCTCCGTCGTCGTCACGACGCCGCAGACCGGCGAGGTCGTGGCGGTCGTCGGTGGCCGGCGCGCATCGTTCGACGGCTTCAACCGTGCGCTCGACATGAAGCGGCCGATCGGCTCGCTCGCCAAGCCGCTCGTCTATCTCGCCGCGCTCGAGACGGGTCGCTACACGCCCGTGTCCAGCGTCGCCGACGAGCCGATCGAGCTCGAGCTCGACAACGGCGGTCGCTGGAAACCCGGCAATTACGACCGGCAGGTGCACGGGCCGGTCACGCTCGTGCGCGCGCTGACGCAGTCGTACAACCTTGCCACCGTGAACCTGGGGATGGAGGTCGGCCTCGGCCCGGTGACGCAGACGTACGTCGACCTCGGTCTCGCCGACGCGCCGCCGAAATACCCGTCGATCCTGCTCGGCGCGGCCCAGCTCAACCCGGTGCAGGTGGCCCAGGTCTACAACACGCTCGCCAACGGCGGCTTCCGCTCGCCGCTGCGCGCCGTTCGCGCCGTCGTCGACGCCGAAGGCAAGCCGCTCAAGGCGCCCGAACTCGAGGTGACCGAAGCTGCCCGTGCCGAGGCGATCTATGCGCTGAACCGGCTGATGATCGAGGTGTTCGAACGCGGCACCGCACGGTCGGCGAAGCGCTCGCTGCCGCCGGGCCTGGTCGTGGCCGGCAAGACCGGCACCTCGAACGATTACCGCGACAGCTGGTTCGCGGGGTTCTCGGGCAGCCACCTGATCGTCGTCTGGATGGGGCACGACGACAACGCCCCGACCGGGCTCACCGGCACCACCGGCGCCTTGCAGGCCTGGACCCGTCTGATGGCCTCGATCGACACCGTGTCCTACGAACCGCTGCTGCCGGAAGACGTCGAGGACCGCTGGGTCGACTATTACTCCGGCTGGGAAACCTCGCCGTATTGCGATCCTTCGGCGGTCAGCCTGCCGTTCGCGGTCGGGCAGATCCTGCCGGCCAGCCCGACGTGCCCGCCGGACACCACGCCCGAGGAAGGCGCGTTGCTGATGCCGGACATGCCCGCGGACGGGGAGCCCGACGCGGCAACGTCCGGCGCACCCGCCCCCGTCGGGCAACCTTGATCCGGCCCGCCCCGGGACCGGACAATCGCGCCGTGGTACAGCCCTTCATGCGTCGACCGTTGCGACACCTCGTCGCCCTCTGTGTGATCGCCACCGTGGCCGGTTGCGCCGCCAAGCCCTTCGAGAAAGGCGAACCCGTAGGGTCGACCACGCCGTCGCCCACGGGACGCGGCCCCACGATCCCCGAAGTTCCGCCTCCCGGACCCGGTCCCGGCACGACCGAGCCGATCATCGAGGCGCCGACGCCGACTCCGTTGCCGAAGGAACGGCCCAAGGTGGCGCCGGCGACGCTGTCCCCGGCCAGCAAGGCGCTCGTCGGCCAGGCACAGTCGCAACGCCAGAAGGGCGACCTGCCCGGCGCGACGGTGTCGCTCGAACGAGCGCTGCGGATCGAACCGCGCAACCCGTTGCTGTGGATCGAGATGGGCCGCCTGCGCATGGACCAGCGCAATTACCCGCAGGCCGAAGCCATGGGGCGCAAGGCCTTGTCGATGGCGATCGGCGACGGCCGGACACAGTCGGCCGCGTGGCTGTTGATTGCCGACGCGCTGCGGGCACGCGGTCGCAATCCCGAAGCCCAGGAAGCGCTCGAACGGTCGCGCGAACTCGCCAGAACTTGATGCGCGAAATCCCCGACCGGGCGACGCGGCACACGCGACCTGTGCTCTCTGCCCCACTCGATTCTGATCCTGCGTCGCACGCAACGGCACGAGCCCCACTCTTGTTCACTCCTGACACGACATGCCCGTGTTGCGGCACCCGCAATGCCGCAATGGGCGCCTTGTGGGGTGAAGCGCAGGGATTCTGGGCGTGATCGGCCTGATTCAGCGCGTGAGCCATGCCAACGTCACCGTGGATGGCGAGACGGTGGGAGAGATCGGTCGCGGACTGCTGGCGCTGGTCGCCGTCGAACCCTGCGACACCGAAGCGACGGCCCGTCGGTTGCTCGAACGGATCGTCGCCTACCGCGTGTTCGACGACGACGAGGGACGCATGAACCTGAGCCTCGTCCAGACGGGCGGGGAGCTGTTGCTCGTCTCGCAGTTCACGCTCGCGGCCGACACGCGCCGTGGCCTGCGCCCGAGCTTCACGTCGGCGGCCCCGCCGGAGCTGGGCCGCCGGTTGTTCGAGCGGACCGTCGCCGACGCGCGCGAGTTGCTGCCGGGCAGGGTCGCCACCGGTCGCTTCGGCGCGGACATGAAAGTCGCTTTAGTCAACGACGGACCCGTCACATTCTGGTTGCAAATACCGACCCCCTCCGCAACCGAGTGATCCCGGACATTGTCGTATCATGGCGGCCCCTTTTTGCAGGGCCCCGGAGAACTCCATGGGTATCGGCTTTCGTGAATTGCTCATCATCCTCGTCATTGCTCTCGTGCTGTTCGGGGCCAAGAAGCTCAAGACGGTCGGCTCGGACCTCGGCGCAGCGGTCAAAGGCTTCAAGAAGGCCATGAACGACGGCGAGGAAGAGCAGAACAAGCAGCTGTCGGACATGAGCGCCAGCAACGCCGGCACGCGCGACGCGGACTTCAACGACCGCGCGGCGACGACGCCGAAGACCGACGGCAAGACCGGCTGAGCGGTCGCCGCACCCGATGTTCGAGGTCGGCTTCACCGAGATCGTCCTGATCTTCGGCATTGCGCTGCTGGTCCTGGGGCCCGCACGGTTGCCGAAGCTCGCCGCCGACCTCGGCCGCTGGGCCGGGCGTGCCCGCGCGATGGCGCGCACGCTGCGCACGCAGCTCGAGCAGGAAGTGCAGCAGATCGATCCGCTCGCGACCGGCAACACCTCCAAGCCCGCGAACAGCGGCTACACGCCGCCGCCAGCCGCTTCGCCACCGCCGGCGCCGACCGCGGCGGAGCCGCCGCCGCACACCGACGTCATCGCGGGCCCGACGCCGCCAGAGGCCGCGCCTGCGGCCGCGCCCACGCCTGACGCCGAACCCCACACGCCGCGACAAGACGGTCCCTGATGAGTGAGAACCCGGGCAACAACGGGGAAACGCTGGCCGAAGGCACGCTGATCTCGCACTTGCTCGAGCTGCGGGACCGCCTGCTGCGCTCGGTCATCGCGGTCGCCATCTGCTTCCTGCCGCTGGCCTTCTTCCAGAACGAGCTGTTCACGCTCGTCGCACAGCCGCTGATCGAGAAGCTGCCCGCGGGCACGTCGCTGATCGCGACCAGCGTCATCTCGCCGTTCATGGCGCCGCTCAAGCTGTCGATCATCGTCGCGATCTTCATCGCGATGCCCTACGTGCTGTTCCAGATCTGGTCGTTCGTCGCGCCGGGCCTCTACAAGCACGAGCGCCGATTCGCGATGCCGCTGATCGTCTCGAGCATCGTGCTGTTCTACGTGGGCGTCGCGTTCGCCTACTACATCGTCTTCCCGCTGATGTTCCAGTTCCTCGCATCGACGACGCCGATCGGCGTCAAGATGATGACGGACATCGCGAGTTACCTCGACTTCGTGCTGCTGCTCTTCATGGCTTTCGGCATCGCGTTCGAGATGCCGGTCGCGGTCGTCCTGCTCGCGGCCACCGGGCTCGTCAAGATCGAGGCGCTCACGCGCAATCGCGGCTACGTGATCCTCGGCATCTTCATCATCGCTGCGTTCCTGACGCCGCCCGACGCCGTGTCGCAGTCGTTCATGGCCGTGCCGATGTACGTGCTGTACGAGCTGGGCATCGTCTTCGCGCGCCTGGCGCAGCGACGGCGACGCGCCGCCACACCGGCCGAGAACACCTGACCACCGTCGCGCGCAGCGACAAGAAGAAAAGGGGGACTGCATGCTCGGAGGCCATCCGCGAGCGTTGTCGACGTTGTTCTTCACCGAGATGTGGGAGCGCTTCACCTTCTACGGCATGCGCGCCCTGCTCGTGCTGTTCCTCGTCGATGCGGTCGAGAGCGGCGGTTACGGCCTCGACGACCGCACTGCCACGGCGATCTACGGGCTCTACACGGCGGCCGTGTTCATGGTCGCACTGCCCGGCGGCTGGATCGCCGACCGCCTGATCGGCGCGCAACGGGCCGTGCTCGCCGGCGGCGTGCTCATGACGCTCGGCAACCTGATGCTGACGATCCCCGGGCCGAAGGAGCTGTTCTTCGGCGGCCTCGTCGTGATCATCCTCGGCGTCGGGCTGCTCAAGCCCAACGTCTCCACGCTCGTGGCCGACCTCTACCCCGAGGGCGGCGGCCGTCGCGACGCCGGCTTCACGATCTTCTACATGGGCATCAACCTGGGCGCGTTCATCGGCCCGCTGATCGCGGGCTGGCTCGCGCTCAAGTACGGCTGGCGCATCGGCTTCCTGGCCGCGGCGATCGGCCTGCCGTTCGGGCTGCTGCAGTTCTGGTTGTCGCGGCACCTGTTCAACGGCGCCGGCGCGCTGCCGAACCGCAACGACGGTGGCGCCGGCCTCGGCGCCGACTGGCGTCGCTTCGGCATCGCAATGGCGATCTTCGGCACGGTCGCGGTGCTGCTGTTCTCGGGCGTGGTGCACCTCGACCCGGCGCGGCTCGCGAAGGGCGCCGCCTACGTGCTGGTCGGCATGGCGGCGTTGTACTTCATCTACCTGTTCTTCGGCGCCGGGCTCGACCCGATCGAACGCCGGCGCATGTTCGTCGTGCTGATGATGTTCTTTGCGGTCGCCTCGTTCTGGGCGGGCTACGAGCAGGCAGGCTCGTCGCTGAACCTGTTCGCCAAGCGTCACATCGACCGCATGGTCGGCGGGTTCGAGATTCCGGCGGGGTGGTTCCAGTCGGTGCAGCCGGCCTTCGTGATCCTGTTCGCGCCGGCGTTTTCCGCACTGTGGGTGTGGCTGTCGAAGCGCAACCTCGACCCGGCGGCACCGCTCAAGTTCGCCTTCGGCCTGCTGTTGCTGGGCTTCGGCTTCCTGTTCATGGTCGCGGCCGCGAACATCGTCGTGGGCGGCATGCAGTCGCCCGCCTACCTGCTCGTGCTGACCTACCTGCTGACGGTGTTCGGCGAGCTCTGCGTGAGCCCGGTCGGGCTGTCGACCGTGACCAAGCTCGCGCCGGCGCGACTCGTGGGCCAGATGATGGGTGTCTGGTTCCTCGGCAGTTCGCTCGGCAAGCTGATGGCCGGGCTCATCGCCGGTTCGTTCGACCCGAACAACCTCGCGGCCATGCCCGGCCGCTACCTCGACATCGTCCTGTATGCCTGTGGCGTCGGCATCCTGTTGCTGCTGATCAGCCCGCGCATGACGAAGATGATGGGCGGGGTCCGCTGAGCCACGGACGCGCCGACGGGCGCCGACCGCGACGATGACGACCACATCAAGAACGATACGCAGGAGTTGCCCGATGTCCCGACTGACCCCCTCGGCCCGGCTCGCGCGCGCGGCCGCCTTGCTGTGCGCCTGCACCGCCACCCCCGCCGTGCTCGGCGCGGACGCCGCGACGCCGACGACGCCCACCGTCACGGCCATCAAGGCCGGGCGCCTCGTCGACGTGGCCGCGGGCCGCGTGCGTGAGAACCAGGTCGTCGTCGTGCAGGACGGACGCATCACGGCCGTCGGCGCCGCCGCAACGACGCCGATCCCCGCAGGCGCCACGGTGCTCGACCTGTCGGGCAAGACCGTGCTGCCGGGGCTGATCGACACGCACACGCACGTCACGTCGGACCCCGCCACGCCGCCGTACCACGACTACGGCATTTCCGTGCCGCGCCGCGCGCTGATGGGCGCGCACTTCGCCCGCGACACGCTGCTCTCCGGCGTGACGACGATCCGCAACGTCGGCTCCGAGAACTACACCGACATCGCGCTGCGCGACGCGATCGAAGCCGGCGACGTCATCGGCCCGCGCATCCTCGCCTCGGGCCCGGCGCTCGGCATCACGGGCGGTCACTGCGACGACAACATGATGGCGCCCGAGTATCACGAGAAAGGCCAGGGCGTGGCCGACGGCCCGTGGGCCGTGCGCGAAATGGTCCGTCGCAACGTCAAGTACGGCGCCGACGTGATCAAGTACTGCGGCACTGGCGGCGTATTCTCGAAGGGCACTCGCGTCGGCGCGCAGCAGTTCACGGCCGAAGAAGTCGCCGCACTCGTCGAGGAGGCGCACATGCACGGCCGCAAGGTCGCGGTGCACGCGCACGGCGCGAACGGCATCAAGGTCGCGCTGCGCGCGGGCGTCGATACGATCGAGCACGCGAGCCTGATCGACCAGGAAGGCCTCGACCTGGCGAAGCAGAAGGGCGCGTTCCTGTCGATGGACATCTACAACACCGAGTACACGCAGTCGGAGGGCCCCAAGCGTGGCGAACTCGAGGAGTTCCTGCGCAAGGACCGCGAAGTGGCGCAGGTGCAGCGCGACAACTTTCGCAAGGCCGTCGCGATGGGCATCAAGCTCACGATGGGCACCGACACGGGCGTGCACCGTCACGCCGACGCGCCGAAGCAGCTCGGCTGGATGGTCAAGTACGGCATGACGCCGATGCAGGCGATCCAGGCGGCGACCCGGGTCGGCGCCGAGGCGCTCGGCATCGAAGCCGAAGTCGGGCAGATCGCGCCGGGTTATTCGGCCGACATCGTCGCCGTCACGGCCGACCCGCTCGCCGACGTCGGCGTGCTCGGCGCGGTCGAGTTCGTCATGAAGCAGGGCGTCGTCTACAAACAGTGACGCGCCCCGCCGCACGGATGCGGAGGAAGCCATGACCGCGGGCCTGCACCATCTTTCGCTCGGCGTGACCGACCTGCCACGGTCGGTCCGCTTCTACGATGCCGCGCTCGCGCCGCTCGGGCTCGTGCGGGTCTGGAGCGATCTGCGCCCCGGCGAGCCGGGCCAGGCGGTCGGCTACGGCATCGCCGGTGGCGGCGACCTGCTCGCGCTCAAGGAGCACGCGGACGGGAATCCGGTTGCGA
>DATMIB010000185.1:0-11159 GCA_035554635.1 Steroidobacteraceae bacterium
TGGCGGCAGCCGCGACGCGATGGAAGCGTTCGTAGAGTTTCGCGGACGCAAGCCGGAACTCGAACCGCTGCTGCGGCAGCTGGGGCTCGCGGCGTGAGGACGCCGCCCGGGAATTGACGGAGACGACGAACGTGACGAAGAAGAAGCCCGGCACCGACGTCCGGACGCCGGTAACCGAAGCGCAGGGCCAGCCGCCGCAGGTGGAGGTCCCGGGCGTGGCACCGAGCTTTCCGGTCGTCGGCATCGGCGCCTCCGCCGGCGGCATCGCCGCGTTCGAGGCGTTCTTCTCCGCGATGCCCGCCGACGAGCCGAGCGGCATGGCGTTCGTGCTCGTGCAGCACCTCTCTCCGCACCACCCGAGCGTGCTGGTCGAACTGGTGCGTCGTTACACGCGCATGCGGGTCTTCGAGGCCGAGCACGGCATGAAGCTCGAGCCCAACTGCACGTACGTGATCCCGCCGCGGCACGACCTCGAGATCGTCGACGGCGCGCTGCACCTGGCGCCGCACGACGAAGAGCGCAAGCCGCGTCTCACGATCGACCACTTCTTCTTTTCGCTCGCCCGCACGCAGAACGAGCGCGCGATCTGCATCGTCATGTCGGGCACGGGCAGCGACGGCACGCTCGGCCTGCGAGCGGTCAAGGGCGAAGGCGGCCTGGGCATCGCGCAGGCCCCGGACACCACCGAATACGACGGCATGCCGAGCAGCGCGATCGCGACCGGCATGGTCGACTTCGTGCTGCCACCGGCGGAAATGCCGGCGCAGCTGATCAAGTACGTCCGGCATGCCTTCGGCGGCGCCCACCCGGTGGCGCCGCCCCCGCTGCGGGACGGCCTGCTCAAGCGCATCTGCGTGCAGTTGCGCGCCCAGACCGGGCACGACTTCTCGCAGTACAAGGAGACGACGCTGTTGCGGCGGATCGAGCGGCGCATGGCCCTGCACCAGATCCCGCAGCCGGACGACTACCTGCGCTATTCGCGCGAGAACCCGCAGGAAGTCGAGGCGCTGTTCCGCGACCTGCTGATCGGCGTCACGAACTTCTTCCGCGACCCGGACGCTTTCGCGCAGCTCGAGCAGAAAGTGCTGCCGAAGCTGCTCGCCCAGAAGAACAACCACGACGTGGTGCGGGTCTGGGTCTGCGGCTGCTCGACCGGCGAGGAGGCGTACTCGATCGCGATCCTGCTCTACGAGCAGGTCATCGCGCACAAGAAGCCGATCAAGATCCAGGTGTTCGCGACCGACATCGACCGCCAGGCCATCGAGCAGGCGCGCACGGGCATTTACCCGGCGAGCATCGCGGCCAACGTCTCGGAGGAGCGGCTCGCGCGCTTTTTCACGCACGACGCCCAGCGGGGCACCTACCGGATCCAGAAGCACCTGCGCGACCTGCTTGTCTTCTCGGAGCAGGACGTGATCAAGGACCCGCCGTTCTCGAAGCTCGACCTGATCAGCTGTCGCAACCTGCTGATCTATTTCAATGGCGACCTGCAGCGCAAGCTGATCCCGCTGTTCCACTACGCGCTGGTGCCCGGCGGCGCGCTGTTCCTCGGCACCTCGGAGACGGTCGGCGAGAGTGCGCGCCTGTTCCACGTCGCCGACCGCAAGTGGAAGCTGTACACGCGCGCACCGGGCGAGCGTGGCCCGCTGCGGCATGCGCTGCCCGACTTCGTGCCGCCCCTGTCGGAGGCCGAGCGGCGTCACGAAGGGCCGACGCCGGCCGGCGACGACTCCGGCAACCTGCGTCAGATCACCGAGCGCGCGATGCTCGCCCACAGTCCGCGCGCCGGCCTGCTGATCAACGGGCGCGGCCAGATCCTCCACATCGCCGGCCGCACGGGCAAGTTCCTCGAACCCGCCGACGGCGACGCCGCCATGAACGTGCTGAACATGGCGCGCGACGGGCTGCGGCGCGAACTGACGATCGCGTTGCACAAGGCCGTCACACACAAGGAAGTGGTCACGTATCCAGGGGCTGCGGGTCAAGGCGAACGGCGACTACATCCGGGCCAACATGGCGGTGCGCCCGGTCGAAACCAGCGGCACCGGCGACCTTTACCTTGTCGTGCTCGAGGAACTGCCCGAGGTCGCGATCAATGCCGAGATTTCCGAGGTGTCGATCGACCCTTCAGGGCGTATCGCCGAACTCGAACGGGAGCTGCAGGCGAAGGACGAATACCTGCAGACGACGCTCGAGGAAATGGAGACCACCAACGAGGAGCTCAAGTCGACCAACGAGGAGATGCAGTCGGTCAACGAGGAACTGCAGTCGACCAACGAGGAGCTCGAGACGTCCAAGGAGGAGCTGCAGTCGGTCAACGAGGAGCTCTCGACCGTCAACGCCGAGCTGCAGGATCGCGTAGTCGATCTTTCCCGCGCCAACAACGACATGAACAACCTGCTCGCCGGCACGGGCGTGGGCACCGTGTTCGTGGACCACGACCTGAGGATCGCGCGGTTCACGCCTGCCGCGACCCAGGTAATCAACCTGATCGCGAGCGACATCGGCCGGCCGCTCGAGCACGTCGCGACGAACTTCGCGAGCTACGACCGCATGACCGACGACATCCGCGAGGTGCTCGAAACGCTGGTGCCGAAGGAGGCGGAGGTCCAGGTCAAGGGCGGTGCCTGGTACCTGCTGCGCATCCGGCCGTACCGGACCATGGAGAACCTTATCGAAGGCGCGGTGATCACGCTCGTCGACATCAGCTCGCGCAAGCGCACCGAGGAATCGTTGCGGCGAAGCGAGGCGCGTCTGAACGTCGTGGTCAACCAGGCGTTCGGTGGCGTCAGCGAGACTGACCTCGACGGCCGCTACCTGTTTGCCAACGACTGGCTCTGCCAGCTGCTCGGCTTCTCGCGCGAAGAGATGCTGCGGACGCGGCTCGCGGACATCACGGAGCCGGAGGACCTGGCCCGCTACCAGGCCAGCATCGGCTCCCTGCTGGGTGGCGGGCCCGACATCCGCGTGAACCGACGCTGCGTGCGCAAGGACGGCCGCAGGATTCAGGTGCACGAACGCATCAGTGCGGTCCGCGACGCCACCGGCAACGCCACGTCACTGCTGTTGCTCACGTTCGATCGCGCCTCCGGTGCCGAGGAGCCGCACCGCGACTGAGACGCAGGTGTAGGACGATTGCGGCTTGCGGTCGTTGGGCAGCGCGCCCACGATCATCCTTCGCAAGGGGATGCAGGCGGGCTTTTTCGCCGTGAGCAGCGCTGGAGACGAGACGACCCCGCAACCGCCCCCGGCAGTGACTGGCGGCGAATACGCATCACGCAGTGAGGCGGATGGGATCGCACCGGACACGACGCCGGTTGATCGGCCAGGCGCTGCCCCCGACACCCCGCCCTCGGCCGACGCGCTCGAGCATCAGCGCGGCGCCCATTGCGTCGAACTCGAACTCGAGGTGCAGAGCGAACAGCTGCGCAACACGCAGGACGAACTCGAGCGTTCGCGTGACCGATACGCCGAGTTGTTCGCCAGCGCGCCCGTGGGCTACGTCATCGTGCGGTTCGACGGCACCATCGTCGAGGCCAACCGATATGCCTGCGAGCTGCTGGAGTCGCCCGCGTCGCCGACCGGCAGGCCGCTGCTGGCGTTCATCCACTTCGACGACCGCATGCTGCTGCATCGCCAGATGCTGCAGTTGATCCACTCTGAAGAGGCCCGCTCGCTGCAGGTCCGCCTGCTGCCACACGCCGGCATGCCGCGACGCGTCGCGCTGCAGGCGGATCGCGTGCGTGACCCGTCCAGTAGAGAACTGCTGGTGCGCTTCGTCGTGATCGACATCGAAGAGCAGTCCCGCCTGCGCGAGGAACTCGAGCGGCTCGCGTCGATCGTCGCGTCGTCGCAGGACGCCATCGTCAGCCGCGACCTCGAGGGTCGCGTGACCAGCTGGAACGATGGCGCGCGCCGGCTGTTCGGCTATGGCGCAGTCGAGATGATCGGACAGACGCTCGACGTATTGGTGCCGGGCGAGGAGCGCGCGACGGAATGGGTGCTGCTCAGCCGGCTGCGGCGAGGCGAGACCATCGACCATGTCGACGCCGAGCGCCTGGCGCGTGGCGGCATGCGCGTGCCCGTGTGGATGAGCCTCGCACCGATTCGCGACGAACACCGGCGGATCGTGGGCTCGACACTGATTGCGCGCGATGCGACCGAACGGCGCCGCGCGGACCGCGCCTTGCGCGAGCGGCTGCGACAGCTCGACATCCTGTGCCAGGCCGGCCAGGCGCTGATCCTCGGTGGCGACGTCGCATCGATGCGCCACGAACTGTTCGAACGCCTGCGCCAGGCCGTGGGCTGCCAGGTCTGCCTCGATTACGAGGCCGAGCCCACGGGCGCAACGGCACGGCTCGCCTGGGCCAGCGGGCTCCTCGAACAGGTCGAGCCGCGGGCGGACGTGGTCTGGCTGGACCGATCCGCGTTTGGCGCCGCGGCGCGGCGTGGCGCGGCGCTGGTCGTGGATGGCATCGACGACGACGCCCCCGACACGCCTGAGCTGCTGCGACGGCTCGGGGCGCGCTGCTACGCCGCATTCCCGATGCAGGCCGGCGGTCGGCTCTGGGGCATCGCAGTGTTCGCATCGGCCGATCGGCAGGAGTTCGGCGAAGGCAACGTGCAGGTCGTCCAGACCGTGTGCGACCAGATGGCCGCGATGCTGGAACGCTCCCGGCTGCTCGAGGAGCTGCACGAGCGCGAGCAGGCGTTGCGCACGGCCGATCGCGCCAAGGACACGTTCATTGCGACGCTGGCACACGAGCTGCGCAACCCGTTGGCGCCGATCCGCAACGCGGTCGAGGTGATGCGTCGTGACGACGAGACCCAGCCGCGGCGTCTCGCCTGGTGTCGCGACGTGATCGGGCGACAGGTGGCGCAGCTCTCGCACCTGCTCGAGGACCTGCTCGACATCAGCCGGCTCGAACGCAACCGCGTCGAATTGCGTCGCGAGCGACTGGACATGAACGCCATCGTCCAGCAGGCGATCGAGAGCGTCCGGCCGTTGCTCGACGCCCGCGCCCACCGCTGCTCGGTCGACCTGCCGCACGCACCGGTGCCGATCGATGCGGACCCCACGCGTCTCACGCAGGTGTTCACCAACCTGCTCAACAACGCGGCCAAGTACACGGACCGTGGCGGGACCATCGCCGTGGCCGTGGCCGTGGCAGAGGGCGTGGCCACGATCAGGGTGCGCGACAACGGCATCGGCATCCCGCCCGCGCACCTTGCGGACGTGTTCGAGATGTTCACGCAGTTTGCCGGCAAACCGGCCGGCGGCCTCGGCATCGGCCTTGCACTGACGCGCGGGCTCGTCGAACTGCACGGCGGCCGGATCGAGGGCCACAGCGAGGGCCCCGGGCACGGCAGCGAATTCGTCGTCACGTTGCCGGTGCTCACAAGCCGCGCCGGTCACCTGCTACGCGATCCGTCGCACGACCCACACGAGTGCAGGATCGAGGCGACGTTCCGGGTGCTCGTCGTCGACGACAACATCGACGCGGCGCAGACGCTCGCCTCGATGCTGGCCGCGCACGGCCAGGAAGCGCGCGCGGCGTACGGCGGCCCAAGCGCTTTGGAAATCGCCGAGCAGTGGTCCCCCGACGCCGTGTTCCTCGACCTCGGGATGCCCGACATGTCCGGGCTCGACGTCTGCCGCGTGTTGCGCGAACGGCGACCGGAAGCGCCGCCGCTGCTGGTGGCGTGCACCGGCTGGGGCCAGGAAGCCGATCGCCTCCGCTCGAGCGAGGCCGGTTTCGATGCCCACCTCGTCAAGCCGGTCGAGCCGGCCGAGGTCCTGCGACTGCTGCAGTCGATCGTGCCGCGGCAACGGGCCTACCGCCATGCCTGAAGAAGCGGCCGGCACGACCCGGGAGCCCGCACGGGACGTCGCGGTCATCGGCGCGTCGAGCGGGGGCGTGGAATCGTTGCAGGGCCTGATGCGGTCGCTGCCCGCCGACCACCGGGGCGCCGTCTGTGTCGTCTTGCACCTCAGTGCCGAGACGAAATCGATGCTGCCCTCGATCCTGCGTCGCGCGGGGCCGCTGCCGGCCGTCGCCGCGGAAGACGGCATGCCGCTCGAGTTCGGCCGCATCCACGTGGCGCCGAACGACTGTCACCTGCTCGTGGAAGGCCCGTCGCTGCGTGTCGTGCATGGACCGAAGGAGAACCGGCATCGGCCGGCGATCGACCCGCTGTTCCGGTCGGCGGCGTGGTCGTTCGGTCCGCGCGTGGTCGGTGTCGTGCTGAGCGGCAATCTCGACGACGGCACGGCCGGCCTCTGGGCGGTCAAGAGCTGTGGCGGGACGACCGTCGTGCAGGAGCCGAACGAGGCCCTGCACCCGGAAATGCCCACCAACGCGTTGATGCACAACCGCATCGACCACCGCCTGCCGCTGCAGCAGATCGGAGCGCTGCTCGCGCGCCTCGCGCGCGAGCCGATCAACGGCGCGGTCGTGCCGACGGCCGACCCGCAAGTGCGCAGCGAGGTGGATTTCGCGGAACTCGGCGGCGATCCGGAAGAGATGTTCAGGCTCGGCGCACTTTCGCCTTACACCTGCCCGTCGTGCCGCGGCGCCCTCTGGGAGATCGAGCAGGGCGGGCACCTGCGGTACCGCTGCCACGTCGGTCACGCGTATTCGCAGGGCACGTTGTCGCTCGAGCAGGACGTCGCGATCGAGACGAGTCTCTACACGGCATTGCGCGCGGTCGACGAAAAAGCGATGTCGCTGCGTCGCCTCGCCGCGCGTTGGCCAGACCCTGCTTCGAGCGTCCGCCGCGAGTACGAAGCGCGTGCCGGCGAGCTCGAGCAGACCGCGGAGCAGCTGCGCCAGCTCCTGGCCGGGAATGTCTCACGCGTGGGCAGCGGGCCTACCGCTTAGGCCGGTCGCAACGGTACGCTCGCGGCTTTGTGCCCGGCGGACCGTCACATGCCTTTCACGCTCGCGACCTGGAACGTCAATTCGTTGCGCGTGCGCCTGCCGCACCTCCGCGACTGGCTCGCCGCGAACCCGGCGCTCGACGTGGTTGCGTTGCAGGAGACGAAGATCGCCGACGCGGATTTCCCGGGCCCCGACCTGTACGCGCTCGGCTGGCAGTCCGTGTTCAGCGGCCAGCGCACTTACAACGGTGTCGCGATCCTGTCGAAGCAGCCCGCGCTCCACGTCGTCGCTGGCATCCCGGGTTTCGACGACGAGCAGAAGCGCGTGCTCGCCGGCACGATCGGCGGTGTGCGCGTCATCGACGTCTACGTGCCCAACGGCCAGGCGCCGGGCACCGACAAGTTTGCTTACAAATTGCGCTGGTTCGAGGCGCTGCGGCAGTACGTGGCCGACGAGCTCACGCGTCACCCGCACGTGGTGGTGCTCGGCGACTTCAACGTCGCACCCGAGGACCGCGACGTCCATGACCCCAAGGCCTGGGAAGGCTCCATCCACGTCAGTCCGCCCGAGCGGGCGGCACTGCAGGCGCTGGCCAGCGTCGGCCTGGCCGATTGTTTCCGGCTGTTTGAGCAACCTGAAAAATCCTATTCGTGGTGGGACTACCGGATGATGGCGTTCCGGCGCAACGCCGGGTTGCGCATCGACCTGGTCCTCGCCTCGCACGCGCTCGCTCAAAAGTGTGTCGCGTGTCACATCGACAAGGCCCCACGTCGACTCGAACGGCCGTCGGACCACGCGCCGGTCGTCGCGACGTTTGACATATGAGCGGGCGCCGGCGCGGAAAAGACTGCCAACCGCGTCACTGTCGGCTTTTTTGACTCTGGAATTTGGATTCGGCCGCACTAGACTCCGGCGGCATCGAGGGCTTCACGCCAGCACCGACGCCGACATGCAATACCGCCGCAGCGACTACGACGTCACGAACACCGTGCAGGTGAGTTCGCCGACGGCCGTGCGCTTCGCGGTCGAGGAACTGTTCCGGCAGACGTGGCCGACGACGGCATACGACCCGCTCGTGCAGGCCTTCGTCGACTTCGAGCGGCTGTTCACCGGCAGCTTCCCCGGCTACTGCGGCTGCGACACCGTCTACCACGACATGCAGCATTCGCTCGACCAGACGCTCGCGATGGCGCGACTGCTGGCCGGCCATGACCGCGTGCATGAACCGGAGCAGCGCCTGGGCGGCGAGCGCGCCATCCTGGGACTGGTGGTCGCGCTGTTTCACGACGCGGGCTACATCCGCCAGACCGACGAAACGCAGCACCGCAACGGCGCCGAGTTCACGCGCACGCACGTGGCCCGCGGTGCGCAGTTCCTCGAGGGCTACATGCCCACGATCGGGCTCGCGCAGTGGGTGCCGGTCGCGACCCGGATCATCCACTTCACCGGCTACGAGATTCCGTTCGAGGAGATCCACGTCGAGGATGACCGCGACCGGCGCGTGGGCCACCTGCTCGGCACGGCCGACATGCTGGCGCAGATGTCGGACCGCTGTTACCTCGAAAAATGCCGCGACCGGCTCTACCCCGAGTTCGTGCTCGGCGGCGTTGCGCTCGGCCGCGACGAGGTCGGCGGCCTCAAGGTCACCTACGGCTCGGGGCTCGACGTGCTGCGGCAGACGCCGGCGTTCGTCGACCAGACCATGCGCACGCGGCTCGACGGCGAGTTCGGCAGTGCCTACCGCTACGTCGAGGCGCTCTACGGCGGCGGCAATCCGTACATGGAAGCGATCGAGCGCAACCTCGAGCACCTCAAGAGGGTGCTCGATACCGGCAACTGGGCGCTGCTGCGCCGTTCGCCACCCGTGTTCACCTGGGACGAAAACCCGATCCAGAAGGTGCGGTCGCTCGTGATCGACCGCATCCGGCTGGCCGTCGAGACGACTTGAGCCGACGCCGGCGGACTATCGCCGTCGTTCGTCGTTCGCGTCGCTCGCGGAGGGCGGTGGCGCGGCGCCCCCCGCGTTCAGCCTGCGAGCCGGTCGAGCAGCGTGCCGACCTCGTTCGATGCCTCCAGGATGCCGCGCGCGCCGGGCCGGATCAGACCGTCGTCTTCGGCGCGGTCCAGGAAGCGCAGCAGGTCGTCGTAATACCCCGCGACGTTGAGCAGGCCGCTCGGTTTCGACTGCAGGCCGGCCTGTGTCCAGCTCCATGCCTCGAACAGCTCGTCGAGCGTGCCGACGCCGCCGGGCAACGACAGGAACGCGTCGGACAGCTCGCCCATGCGTTGCTTGCGCGCGGCAAAGCTCTCGACGACCTCGAGCGTATGCAGTCCCGTATGTGCAACTTCGCGGTCGAACAGGAACTGCGGGATGACACCGATTGCGCGGGCGCCCGCTTCGAGCGCGGCGTCGGCCAGTGCACCCATCAGGCCGACACGCCCGCCGCCGTAGACCAGCGTCCAGCCGCGGCGGCCGATTTCCGCGCCGACGTGACGCGCCGCGTCGGCGTAGGCGGGATTCGCGCCGGGGGCGGCGCCGCAGAACACACACAACGAAAAGCCCATACGCTACGGAACCTGCGTCATCGATACGTTCGTTTGCCCTAACGCGTCGCCGTGGCGACCAGGCGTGCGTAGAACTCGCACAGGCGTCGCAGGTTGTCGAGCGTCAGGTGCTCGTTGGTGCCGTGGATCATCGCGAACTCTTCGAGCCTGACGACGATGGGCTGAAAGCGGTAGACGTCGGTGGCGATGCCGACCATGTGGCGACTGTCTGTCGTCGCGGTCACGAGCCCCGGCGCGACGGGCAGACGGCCACCGTCGGCGGCGAGCGCGGCGAGCAGACCGTACGCACGCGTATCCGTCGACGAGACTGGCGCCGGGTCGTAGGCAACGCCGTTCTCCCACTCGAGGCGCACGTCGAGGCCCTGGGTGGCCCGCCGGGCACGCTCCATGACCGCCTCTGCGGTGTCCTGCGGCGCAATGCGGTAATTGATCCACGCGGTCGCGTCCTGTGGCAGCACGTTCTCCTTCGGACTGCCACGCAGCATCGTGGGCGCGATCGTGGTGTGCAGCGAAGCCGCACCGGTCGGCGTGCGCGAGAGCTCGCGAACCAGCAATGGCCGGAACAGCCACTCGTTGGCGACGGCCATGCGCACGACGGTGCTCGAATACGGCGCCAGCCCACGCACCATGTCGGCAGTCGGGCCCGAGAACTCGAGCGGAAACGGCGCGCCCGTGATCGCGAGCACCGCACGCGCCAGCGTCTCGACACCGGTCTCGGGCGGCGGCGCGGAGGAATGGCCGCCCGTCGCTGCCGCGGTGATCTTCAGGGTCGCGTAGCCCTTTTCGCCGATGCCGATCAGCGCGGCGGGCTCGTCGACGATCGGCAGGCCGTCCACGACCGCGAGGCCTTCGTCGAGTGCGAACTCGGCGCGGATGTTGCGCTCGCGCAGGTGCTGCGCCGCGGCGCGAGCGCCACCGCCACCCGCCTCCTCGTCGTGGCCCGCGACGACGATCAGCGTCCGGCGTGGCGCGAAGCCACTCGCTGCCAGCGCGTCGAGCGCTTCGAACAGGCCGACCAGCGAGCCCTTGTCGTCGATCGTGCCGCGGCCCCAGACCGAGCCGTCGGCGATCACACCGTCGAACGGCGGATGTTTCCAGTCACCCTCGGTGCCCGGCGTGATCGGCACCACGTCCTGATGCGCCATCAGGATCACTGCCGGAAGCGATGGGTCGCTGCCCCGCCAGGTGTAGACGAGCGTGTGACCGGCCACGGTCTCTCGCGTCATGGCGGCATGCGCGGCCGGGTAGGTGGCCTGGAGCCAGGCGTGGAGACGGTCCCATTCGGCCGGATCGTTTTCGCTTGGCGTCTGGTGACTGACGGTGCGGATGCGCACGGCCTCGGACAAGCGCTGCGCCGCGCGCTCGAAATCGAGCGGGGGACTCGGCGCGAGTTCGATGCTCGGGTCGACAGCGGTCGCGGAGCGGTAGGTCCAGGTGCGGATCGCGACGATCGCGATGACGACGAACAACAGGAGCGCGACCAGAAGCAGGCTACGACGCAACATGGTCATCCTGTGCCTCCCTTGACGACGCCCGCTATTGGCGGGGAGGCGAGGCCTGCCGTCAAGGTCCGTCCTGCGCAGCAGGTGCGAGGTCCCTTTGGGGACCGGTCACCCCGGTGCGTGTGTAGACTGCGGTGCGGCGAGACATGGGCCGGAACCGGCCGACACAAACCAGAAGAAGCAAGGGATCGGCTCGATGACGCATAACGTC
>DATMIB010000186.1:0-12737 GCA_035554635.1 Steroidobacteraceae bacterium
GCAGCCGAGCGGGTCGCGGGAGTTTCGTGCGATCCAACCCGGCGAGCCCTTCCTCTTCAAGTTGCACAGCCCGTACAACTTCATCGTCGGCGGCGGGTCCTTCGTCCGGTATTCCGCGCTGCCGTCGTCCCTGGCCTGGGATGCGTTCGGTCCCAAGAACGGCGTCACGTCCCTCGACAACTTGGTCGCACGCGTTCGCCGCTACCGTAAGGCCGACGACTCCCTCGATCCGGTGATCGGTTGCAACGTCCTGGCCGAACCGTTTTTCCTTCCCGATTCTGCGTGGATTCCTGTCCCCTCGGACTGGGCGCCGAACATCGTTCAGGGTAAGACCTACGATACCGCCGCCGCGGACGGTCAGGCGCTGTGGGGCGCGGTGCAGGCTGCGCTTCGCCGCGAGAGCGTGGCGGACTTGACTGCTCAGCATGCCGTCGGCACCGATCCCCGCTATGGCAGCGAGTACCTGACCCGCGGCCGCCTTGGGCAGGGAGCCTTCCGTGTACTCGTCACGGACGCTTACCAGCGCCGCTGTGCCGTGACCGGCGAGAAGACGCTGCCCGTACTTGAGGCGGCCCACATCAAACCGTACGCGCTGCAGGGGCCCCATAGAGTATCGAACGGCCTGTTGCTGCGATCGGACCTGCACAAGCTGTTCGATCTCGGGTACGTGACGGTAACGCCCCACCTTCGCCTGGAAGTCAGCCAGAAGTTGCGGGCGGAATGGCAGAACGGACGGGAGTACTACGCGTACCACGGGCAGGCATTGCGGCTGCAGCCCGTCGACGCCATCAATCGACCCAGTGCCGACTTTCTCATCTGGCACAACGAGAACAGGTTCAGAGCATGAGCGACCCGCGGTCCGGCGATCCAGCGACATCTCTCGACATGCTGCGTGACGCGTTGAGACGCTTTGCAGCCGAGCGCGACTGGGATCAGTTCCATTCGCCCAAGAATCTCTCGATGGCGCTGAGCGTGGAATCAGCTGAGCTAATGGAGCACTTCCAGTGGCTGACGGGCGCCGAGTCGAAGCGGTTACCGCCAGAGAAGCGCGAGCAGGTGCGGCTCGAGATGGCCGACGTGCTGCTCTATCTCGTTCGCCTGGCCGATAAGCTCGATGTCGATCTCGTCGCGGCCGCCCAGGAGAAGCTCGCTCTCAACGCCAGGAAGTACCCGGTCGACAAGGCGCGCGGGTCCAGCAAGAAGTACTCGGAGCTCTGACGGTGCGGCTCTACGCGGGAATGTCGAAGGCCTTCATCGACGACACGGTCCGCAACCAGATTGCGCGCAAGCTGTCGGACGCGTTCTTCAACTACTACGGGTACAAGCCAGGGCCGGCGGAAGTCGCGGCCTGGGGCAACTCGCTGCGCGCGATGGCGCAGGTGGTCCAGCACGCCGAGCTGGCGGACCACGGAGTCGCTGTCGAGTACGAACTGCCGAGCTCATCGCGCCGACTCGACTTCATGATCTGCGGTCGCGATGCTTCACTGCGCGACCAAGCCGTCATCGTCGAGCTGAAGCAGTGGTCACAGTGCGATCCGGCGGACGCCGACGGCCTGGTGACAACATGGGTGGGCGGCAAGTATCGGGAGGTACTGCACCCGTCCGTTCAGGTAGGCCAGTACCAGCAATACCTGGCGGATACACACTCGGCGTTCTATGGCGACAACGACGCTTCCTTGCCGATACGGCTCGACGCCTGCTGCTACCTGCATAACTACGAAGTTCGGCCTGACGATGTTCTGTTGGCGCCGAAGTTCGCGGACTCGATCGCGCGCTACCCGATGTTCGGTTCGGACGCCGTCGATGACTTGACCAGATATCTGCAGGGTCGGCTCGCGGCCGGGCAGGGTACTCCGGTGCTGGCACGCATCGAGCAGAGCAAGTACCGCCCGAGCCGCAAGCTGATGGACCACGTGGCGACGACGATTGATGGCCACAGCCCGTGGGTGCTCCTCGACGATCAAGTCGTCGTCTTTGAGAAGATCCGCGCAGCCGTCGTGCAAGCCGTAGAGCACGGTCGGAACCAGATGATCCTGGTGCGCGGTGGCCCCGGCACCGGAAAGTCCGTCCTCGCGATCAATCTCCTCGCGCGATGCCTAACGGAGGGTCGGACGGCTCACTACGCAACCGGGTCGCGGGCATTCACCCAGACCCTGTGGAAGATCCTCGGATCTCGTTCGAAGGCGGTGTTCAAGTACTTCAACAGCTACCAGGGCGCTGCACCCGGTGAAATCGATATCTTGATCTGCGACGAGGCGCACCGCATTCGCGAGACAAGTAACAGCCGTTTCACGCCGAAGGCCAAGCGATCGACGGAGCCCCAGATCGAAGAGCTCTTGCGCGCTGCAAAGGTCGCCGTCTTCTTTATCGATGATCACCAGACCGTTCGGCCGAAGGAGATCGGTTCGATCGAATACCTTAAGGACGCCGCGAAAAAGTTCTACCGCCGGGAGCCCCCGGACCCAATTGACCTCGAAGTACAGTTTCGGTGCGCAGGCTCGGCCGGCTTCGTCAATTGGATCAATAACACCCTGGGCATCGAGCGGACGGCAAACCAGATCTGGACGGGGGCGGAGGCCTTCGATTTCCAGATCTTCCCGTCACCCGAGTCAATGGAGGTGGCGATCAGAAGGAAGGCAATGGCGGGCAACACGGCGAGGTTGGCTGCAGGTTATTGCTGGGATTGGTCCAAGCCCCGGGCTGATGGGACCCTCGTTGACGACGTTGTCGTCGGGTCATGGCGGAAGCCTTGGAACGCACGGCCCGACGCCGGCCGCCTCGCGAAGGGAATTCCGCCCGCGGATCTTTGGGCCACTGATCCGGGCGGGATAGAGCAGGTCGGCTGCGTGTATACGGCCCAGGGATTCGAGGTCGATTACATTGGAGTCGTGTGGGGAAGGGATCTGGCCTATGACTTCGAGTCGCAGACCTGGGTTCCACGCAAAGAGGAGTCGAGGGATCGCACGGTCAAGCAGTCCAAGTCCAACTTTCTGCAGTTCGTGAAGAACACGTATCGCGTTCTGCTCAGCCGAGGAATGAAGGGCTGCTATGTGTGCTTCCTGGACAAGAGCACCGAGCACTTCGTGCGCAGCAGAATGGACCTGTTGACTGTGCCGCCGCTAAGTCCCCTGGATATCAGAGCAGCTGACCTGAGTTCTGCGATGGTCGCAGACGATAAGGGAGAATACGTCCCATCCTAGGATTCCGCGGACGAAAGACAGCGAGGCAGACACGAAGACTCGGAGGCTGGCGATTAGTGTCCCGCATTTCGAGTCGTCGTGGATCAACTTGTCGCGGATCTTCGGCACGCCTCAGGATGGGAAGTCCTTCTTGATGCCGAGAATCGCCCGCTCGACCTGAAGCGGCAACTTGTTGGCCTGCCGATACGGCGCCTTGCTGCGGTCGTCGAGCCTATCGAGACCGCAGGCCTTGTAGCGCTCGCAGACTATGTAGCCGGTCGCTGCGAGCCGCGGTGCTGCACTGCCCGGTTCGCAGTGATGCTGCAGCGCAGCTTGAACCAGCAGATCGACCGGTGGAGTATAAGCGCGGAGTTGGATAACGCCCGGGGCAGGGCGGAAGAAGCAAAAACGCGAAAGGGAGGTCGTGCTGCGCGCGCCGGTGCGACATGCCGGTTCGCGCGTAGCCGCAGGTCTCCCATGATTGTGTTCCTCGGGTGATGGTCCTTTCGTAGTGCGCCACCTGTCGCCGGGCACCGTCGCCAGAGCAGGAGTACACATGGCAACTCGAAGGAAGCGAGTCACAACGGGCCAATCACCGGCGCGTAGCGCAAAGGCGAAAAGCACTGCAAAGGCGAAAAGCACTGCAAAGGCGAAAGGCGCTGCGAGGGTGGCCGGTGCGGCCGACACGAGCCAAGAGGCGCACACCATCGTCTACATCCACGGTATCGGCAACAAGCCGATCGCATCGGTGCTCAAGTGCCAGTGGGACACCGCGTTGCTCGGCTTCGACTTGGGAGAGCGCAGCCGTCTGGCGTACTGGGTGAGCCGGGAGTACTACCCGGAACCAAGTCAGGAGGAATGTCGGGCCGGGGACGTTTCGCCCATGGTCGATCGCAGGCAGTCGGGCGTCCACATTGCCACGCGTCTTGCCCGGGACCCGACCGGAGAGACCATCGACGACATCGCGAGGTCAGCCGAAGCGAAGGTCTCGCTGGCCAAGATCGCGGCCAGCATCGAAGGCTCCGAGAGGCTGTCGAAGGTGTCGATGCCGGGCGATAAGACAGCGACGGGCGACAAGTCGGCAAAACTGCTGTGGCTTCCGGAGTTGGCGCGGACCTGGATCACGAGGCAGCTCACCAAGGCATTCCTCAAGGACGTGAACGACTACTTCTTCGTCCGGGGGCGGCGCGTGGAGATGCGGGAGAGCCTCATGGCGAGGCTCCGCGTCGGTGGTGGGCCGTTCGTGGTGATCGCGCACAGCCAGGGATCGATGATCGCCTACGACGTCCTTTCGCGCCTGTCTCTCGACGAATGTGACGTTCGCCTGTTCGTCACGATCGGCTCTCCGCTCGGGATCACCGAAGTCCAGGATCAAATGAAGCGGCTGACCAAGCAGGAAAGCCTGGCGGTCCCGCAATGCGTGACCAGGTGGATCAATGCCGCCGATCCGCGGGACCCCGTCGCGCTGGACGCCAGAATTCGCAGTGAATTCGACGCGTCGCCGCGCGGCGTCAAGGTCGAAGACGTCCAGGTGCTGAACCCAGATGCACCGGAGCATCCGCATTCGGGGTCGGGCTACCTGCGCACGGAAGACGTCAGGGCGGCCGTCATGGACGCCGTGGACCTGGCGGTTTTCCAGCCGGTGGCGCCTTTCGTCATTGCGAGGGACGCCAGCCGCCAGATGGAATCGAGTGTCAGCGACAAGCAGCACGAGCTGCTGATCGAACTCGCGTTGGACGATGCGGACGACCCGCAGACGCTGGCGGACTTGCGCAAGGAAGTGGCCGACGCGGTCGGAAAGTGCCTGCTGTCCGGATCGGCCGAGGAGCGCCAGCTGTCACAGCTCCGTCGATACGTGGCGGTGTCACTGACGCGCGAGGAGACTGAACGGCTCGCGAGCAATCTGCGGACGCTGGGCGGCATTCGAGTCGTCCGCCACGTCTGGCGGGATGCCGAGAAGTTCGCCTTGTTGAACGAGAGTGCCAAGACGCTTCAGGTCACCCCTGCACACCGCTCCTACGACGCGACCGGGGCGGGCATCACCTGGGCCGTGCTCGACTCGGGCGTCAACGGCGCTCATCCCCATTTCGACGGCAAACGGATTCTCGAGCAATGGGACTGCACGCAGCCTGGTGGAATCCGGTCGGTGGAACCGGGCGCGAACTCCGATGACAACGGCCACGGCAGCCACGTGTGCGGGATCATCACGGGACGGGGCGAGTTCCCGTCGAGGGATGACAAGAAGCCGGTAGTGCCCCTGATCGGCATGGCGCCGGACTCCAAAGTCATCTCATACAAGGTGCTGGCCCGCGACGGCACGGGAAAGGACTCCTGGATCATCAGGGCGCTGGACCACATCGCGGAGACGGTGGAGAACGCAGGCTGCACGAGGCCGATCATCCAGGGTGTCAATCTTTCGCTCGGTGGGCCGTTCGACCAGAGTTCCTTCGGCTGCGGCTACACGCCGCTGTGCAACGAATTGCGGCGGCTGTGGCAACTCGGCGTCGTGGTCGTGCTCGCGGCCGGCAACGAAGGCTACGTGCGCCTGGTATCGGACGAAGGGGAAATCGAAGCGAACATGGCGCTTTCGATCGGGGACCCGGCGAACCTCGAGGAGGCCATCGCGGTGGGTTCCGTACACAAGTCGAAGCCACACACGTATGGCGTCTCGTACTTCTCGTCGAAAGGACCCACGGCCGACGGTCGCCAGAAGCCCGACGTCGTGGCGCCCGGCGAGCGTATCGTGTCGTGCCGGAATCGGCCGCTCGGCAAGGCGCAGACGATGGAGGATCTCTATCTCGAGATGAGCGGGACGAGCATGGCCACGCCGCACGTGTCGGGGTTGCTCGCGGCGTACCTGAGCTACAAGCAGGAGTTCATCGGGCGGCCCAACGAGGTCAAGAGGATCCTGCTCGACAACTGCGTGACGCTCGGCAGGGCGCGGGCATTGCAGGGCCGGGGCATGCCGAACCTGGTGAGGATGCTGCTCGACAAGGGACCGACGGAGTAGTGCCATGTCAGCACAACTCGAGGCGAACGCGTCCACCGAGATTTCGCAACGCAAGGAGGACAAGGCCTGGCGATTGGCCGGACTCGTCGCCTATGCCGTTGTGTGTACGGTGGTAGGGGTCGGCATCGGTCTGCTCCTGGTCAGGATCTTTGGTCGAGACGCGCGCTCGGTGACCGGAGTGTCCAGCCTGGGCGTGGTGCTGTTCGGCCTCTGGAAGCTCGCCATCGACAGCTGGCCGGGCGTGGTGAAGTTCGTGCAGAAAGGGGAGGTCGACGGGGCGCGAAAGGCAGTGGGGTACCTGACCGTCACCATGGCCGGACTCGGATCACTGGCAGCGACGGGCCCGAAGCCGCCGAACCCGCCTGCGACTTCTCAACCCATGACCTTTCTCTCCATCATCCACGCACCGGGCGGGACGCAGGAGATGCGCGATCGGATCGTGCTGCCGTTCTTCCCTGCGCGCGTCGAAGGTGTCCCGTGCAGCACCAGGAACAATGTGGCGCTCGAGGCGCTGGCGACGATCGATCCTGCGCTACAGACGCCTCTCCAGCGCACGGCATGTTGGCTGCGGGCGTGTTCGTCGGCAAACAAGCCTGCGCGACTCGATGTGCAAGGGTTTGCAAGCTCGAGGGATTTTGACTGCACGTCCGCAAGGGACGGCGTCTCGTCGGATGACATGAACTGGTACCTGGCCGAACTCCGGCGCAAGAGTGTCATCAAAGTGCTGCAGCCGGAGGATCCGAAGTCACTGGACTGCCCTCCGGCTGAGGCTGGGGTCGAAGGTCACGACTTCGAAATCATGGACGCCGGAAAGAACCGATGGGAAAACTTCGAAGCGATGGAGGCGGCGCGTCGGTTCCAGGATCGGGCCAACGGCGAGCCGTCGATCGTGTTGGAGGTCATGACCCGTCGCGTCGATCTGGTGATCGAGAGTTCCGGCGAGTGCCTGAACGGAGGTGGCTAGCGAGGCAGCAGACAGAAACGGCGAAGGCGCACCAGCAGCGCGGCCCCTCGACACACGGTCCAAGGTCGTCAGCGGCGGGTCGGGGAGTCGAACACGTTCTTGCGGATCGGTGCCAACTTCCTCACGCCCGTAATCGCACGGCCGACGCAACGCCGCCCGTCATCGCGTCGGCGACGCCGCTCGGTGAGCCAGAGCTCGGGTACGAGCGTGCGCGGCCACAGCCAGCTTTGCTGCATGCGTGCGGGGTCGTGATCCAGGCTGCAGAGCGTGCCACGACCATAATCGCGGAGCCGTTGCATCGACAGCGGCGTCCCCGGTTGCGGTCGTGAAGCCCATCGAGGCCACAGGCCTCGTAGCGCTCGAAGATCTTGTAGCCCGTGACCCTGGAGATGCCGAACTCCTGGCACACCGGCGCCATCTTCTCGCCTTCCAGCAAGCGGGCTATGAAGCGGAGGCGTTCATCCATCCGTCTACACCCTTTCCAGGGTATCTGGGAGTCCCCCCCAAATGCGGAAATGTGTAAACCATGTGCTCGGAATCAGGTGCAAGCTATCTGTCGATAAGCTCAACTCCTTGATTCTCATGCGATTGCGGGTACGGACCGCTCACGGCCCGCTTGTGCTCTTTCTTGACGGTCCGCGAGACACGGGAGCATCGTGACCGTCCGTCGACGTACCCAGGGAGTGGGTTCGTGGATCGTCAGGACTTCGGATGGTCGGGCGGCACTGCGCGCGCGTTGAGCGTCGTCCTCGCGAGCCTGACATTGCTGTTGCTCAGCACTGCAACGCAGGCCCGGCGGATCGTGGTCGACTTCGGCGCCAACACCGAAAGCGGCGATGCGTGGGTGTTCGATTCCACGGATTGTGAGGTCGATGGCTCGACCGCGATCCACTCGTGCGGCATCACCTTCGGTGCGGACGGCACGACGTCGGCGATCAAGCTCGGCTTCTCCGTCCAGATCGGCGACCAGCTGTACGACGAGCTCTACATCAACACTTACGGCTTCGTCACATTTGGCGGTCCGTTCGCGATAGCCGACGGCGAGTTTTCGCCTGCGACGGACATCGCGGGTGTGCGATCGGTCGTAAGCCCGGTGCAGAACCGGCCGTTCATTGCGCCGTTCTACTCGGCCCTGACGATCCCCGAACGCGACGTGCGCGAATTCAACCTGGCGCTGTTCGACGAAGCCCGTGGAGGACCGTTCGGCGATTTCGTCGGCGGCGCGAGCTATTACCGTGCGACGTCGGATCCGACACCGTCCGATTCCGCCCAACGCGGGCCGGCGTTTGCCGTCACGTGGGTCGACCTCGACTCGAGCCCCGACACGATTTACACGCAGGTCGTGTTGTACAAGAACGGCGACAGTGGTGACTTCTTCCTCCGGTTACGCTACGGCCGCAACACGCCTCGCGGGGACGAAGACCAATACAACACGACCGTCGTGCAGGGTGTCGGTGGCTTTTCGCTCGAAACCGGGGGCGCGGGCGACACGGTCCAACTGCCGAATCCGCTCGGCGGCCTCGACGGCGGCAGCCTGCCCAAGGACTATTTCTTTAGCTTTGTAAACGGGCACGTGACCGGCGCGCCGGTGGATTCCGACCGCGACGGCGTGCCGGACCGGAGTGACAACTGCCCGAACGCGACTAATCCGGGTCAGGGCGATCTCGACGAAGATGGCATCGGTGATGCGTGCGACAACGATCGCGACGGCGACCACCGGGTCAACACGATCGACAATTGTCCGAACACGCGGAACGCGAACCAGGCCGACCTCGACGACGATGGCATCGGCAACGTGTGCGATGCCGATCGTGACGGCGATGGCGTCGCGAATGCTGTCGACAATTGCCCAGGCATTGCCAACGCAAGCCAGTCCGACACGGACGGCGACGGCCTCGGTGACGCGTGCGACCGCTCGACGAAGCCTCGTCAATGACGATTCATGGAGGAATCATGATGTCCCTACTGCGCACAATCACGAGCGTCAGCGCGCTGGCGTTTGCCGTCACGACCTTCGCAGGTGACATCAAGGTCAAGCTGACAGGAGCCGAAGAAGTCCCGCCAGTGTCGACCGCTGCCACGGGCGCGGGCACGATCAAGGTCAATGACGACATGACC
Organism: Steroidobacteraceae bacterium; assembly: GCA_035554635.1. GTDB lineage: Bacteria > Pseudomonadota > Gammaproteobacteria > Steroidobacterales > Steroidobacteraceae > RPQJ01. The sequence goes on from DATMIB010000186.1 coordinate 9,272, forward strand.
GTCAGCGGCAGCGTCACCACCAAGGGTATCAAAGGGGTCGCGGCGCATATCCACTCGGGCGCCGTCGGCAAGAATGGTCCGCCGGTGATCCCGTTGGAGCAGACATCGCCCGGTGTGTGGAGCGTGCCTGCAGGGTCGAAGCTCACCGCTGATCAGTACAAGATGTTTAAAGCCGGCGAGTTGTACGTCAACGTGCATAGTGCAGCGCATAAGGACGGCGAAATTCGCGGGCAGCTGAAGCCCTGACTCTCGGCGCTCGCGCCGAATCTTTCTCACCGCCAGGGGCGGTCGCTTCGGCCGCCCGGTCGCCAGACCAGGGGGACCCCATGAACGACGTCCAGAGAAACTCAGCCGCCACGCTGCCGTCGGCCGCGGCGGGCTTCAAGCCTGCCGTGCCGATCCGTGGTCGTTACGACAACTGGATCGGCGGCAAGTACGTTGCCCCGCTCAAGGGCCAGTACTTCTCCAACCCGACGCCGATCACCGGCAAGCCGCTCTGCGACGTGGCCCGTTCCACGAGCGAGGACGTCGAACTCGCGCTCGATGCGGCGCACGCCGCCGCGGTGCAGTGGAACGTCACCTCGCCGGCCGAGCGGGCGTTGATCCTGAACCGGATCGCCGACCGCCTCGAGGCCCATCTCGACACGCTCGCGTTCGTCGAAACGATCGACAATGGCAAGCCGATTCGCGAGACGACGAACGCCGACATGCCGCTGGCCGTCGACCACTTCAGGTATTTCGCCGGTGCGATCCGCGCCCAGGAAGGCGGGCTGTCGGAGCTCGACAACGATACGGTCGCGTACCACTTCCACGAGCCGCTCGGCGTCGTGGGCCAGATCATCCCGTGGAATTTCCCGCTGCTGATGGCGGTGTGGAAGCTCGCCCCGGCGCTCGCCGCCGGCAACTGCGTCGTGATCAAGCCGGCGGAGCAGACACCGGTCTCGATCATGGTGTTCATGGAACTCATGGCCGACATCCTGCCGCCCGGCGTGGTCAATGTCGTACAGGGGTTTGGCGTCGAGGCGGGCAAACCCCTGGCCTCGAGCCCGCGCATCAGGAAGATCGCCTTCACGGGCGAGACGACGACCGGGCGACTGATCATGCAGTACGCCACCGAGAACCTGATTCCCGTGACGCTGGAACTCGGCGGCAAGTCGCCCAACATCTTTTTCGGCGACGTGCTCGCGGACGACGACGACTTCTTCGACAAGGCGCTCGAAGGCTTCACGATGTTCGCGCTGAACCAGGGCGAGGTCTGCACCTGCCCGTCGCGGGCGCTGGTGCAGGAGTCGATCTACGACAGGTTCATGGAGCGGGCGCTCGCGCGCGTCAGCCAGATCGTCGAGGGCAATCCGCTCGAGCCCGCCACGATGCTCGGGGCCCAGGCGTCCAACGACCAGCTCGAGAAGATCCTGAGCTACTTCGATATCGGCAGGAAGGAAGGCGCGAAGGTGCTGGCTGGCGGTGAGCGCCGGGTTCATGCCGGCGAGTTCAAGGGCGGTTACTACATCCAGCCCACGGTGTTCGAGGGCACCAACCGGATGCGCATCTTCCAGGAGGAGATCTTCGGCCCGGTCGTGTCGGTCACGACGTTCAAGGACTTCGATGACGCCCTCGCGCTCGCCAACGACACGCTGTACGGGCTCGGCGCCGGCGTGTGGAGTCGCGATGCCAACACCTGCTATCGCATGGGCCGTGGCATCAAGGCGGGGAGGGTGTGGACCAACTGCTACCACGCCTACCCCGCGCACGCGGCGTTCGGCGGCTACAAGCAGTCGGGCATCGGGCGCGAGAACCACAAGATGATGCTCGGCCACTACCAGCAGACGAAGAACCTGCTGGTGAGTTACAGCCCGAAGAAGCTCGGCTTCTTCTGAGTGGGCGCCGTGGCCGCGACGAGGGTCGGGGGCGTCGCACGCGTCGCGATCACCGATGCGGCGGCGCAAGTGCTGCGCGGACTTGAGGCTCGGCACGGCCCGCTGCTCTTCCACCAGTCGGGGGGCTGCTGCGACGGCAGCTCCCCGATGTGTTATCCGCGCGGTGAGTTTCGGGTCGGCCAGCGTGACGTGTTCCTGGGCGAGATCGCGGGGACGCCGTTCTACATCGGCGCCCAGCAGTTCGAGTACTGGCAGCACACGCAACTGCTGATCGACGTGGTGCCGGGGCGCGGTGGCGGGTTCTCGCTGGAGGCGCCGCTGGGCGTGCGATTCCTCACGCGGTCGCGGGTCTTCGATGTGGAGGAACAGGCCTGGCTCGACGCATGTCCCGCGCCGCGGGGTCCGCAGTGACTGCACCTCGGCCAGGGCCCCACAACTCGATCGGTAGTCGCCCGGGGGTTCGGCACGGGCTCGGTTGCGTCGTGTCGAAGGTTCGATTACGTCCCCAGCCACCACTTTTAAGTTCTTGATTCGCAACGGGCGTGTGGCATCGCCCGATATGGCGTGCGATCTGCATGGGGGGCACCCGCCTCAACCGCACCTCACTCAATCGTCTGCGCGAGCTCGATCTCCCTGCGTGCCTCGGCAGTTCTTCCGAGCCTCTCGAGCACCTTCGCTAAGTTCTGGTGGGCGGCGGCGCTGGGACGATGGCGGATGAGGCCCTGATACGTGGTCGCGGCATCCTCGAGCTTTCCTTGCTCGACCAGGATTGTCCCGAGCTGGTCGTAGGCAGTCGCATGCGTCGGGTCCGCCTCGATCGCGGACTTCAGGTTTGCGATGGCTTCGTCACTGCGGCCCATCTGCGACAGGACGATCGCGAGCCCGGTGTAGGTCTGGGCGTTGGGGTCTTTGTCGACGGCGCGACGCAGGTGGCGCTCGGCCTCGGCAAACTTCCTGCTTCGAACGAGGGACGACCCCAGGTTGAAATGCGCCGACGCGGACGCGGGGTCCAGCTTCACCGCCTTCCGAAACGCCGCAAGCGCCTCCTCGGGCAATCCTTCGCGTTCCAGCACGACGCCGAGGTCGTTGTAGATCGCGGGCTGCGGCTTGATCGCCAGTGAATCCCGATAGTGGGCTTCGGCCAATTCGAGTTCGCCGATGTCGACGGCGGCGAGGGCCAGGTTGTTGTGGGCCTTCCAGTGCTTCGGGTCGATTGCAACGGCCTTCTCCAGTGCGACGATCGCCTCCTTGCTCTTGTCCTGCTGGAACAATGCGAATCCGAGCGAGTTCAGGAGTTCCACGTTCTGGGGGTCAACGGCGAGCCCCCGCTCGTAGGCGCGGACGGCCGCGGCGTAATTGCCGGTCCGTTCGTTGGCCATGCCCGCCCGAAGAAAGGAGTAGGCGTCGAGAAACTGCTCCTTGATCTTCGTGATCGCGTCGGCCGGAAGCGAAACGAATTCCGGGATGTTGGCGGCACGATCCGTCGCTGTGAAACGTTCGAGCAATACCGGGGGCGTCGACTCGCCGTTCTCGTCGATGTGGGTCAGGAACAGCTGGGTGTAGGCCGTGTTGGCCTTCGACGAGAAAAC
>DATMIB010000187.1:0-12999 GCA_035554635.1 Steroidobacteraceae bacterium
CGCTCGTGCGCATCGAGCACCCAGCGGCACAGCTGCGCGAGACGCTCCTCGGTGCCGAGCCCGGGCAGGCTGTCCCAGTCGAACAGGTGCGAGACCACGTCGGTACCGGCGTACTGCTTGGTGTGCAGACCCTGGCCGCGCGCATAGGCCTTCCAGGCGACCCGGTGCAGCGAATCGCCCGCCGCAAACGGGCGCAAGCCGGCGAAGTCCTCGTCGCCGACGGACTGCAGTTGCGCGCCACCGGTATCGGTAGCAGTCCGCGGCGGCGCGCGATCGCGGGTGGCGGGTCGTGGCCACGCGACCGCGGCGTGGGTCGGATGCACGACCGCCCACGCGCGGAACAACCCGAGCGGATGGGCCGTGGAGACGACGAAGCGCTCGAGCGACACGAGGCCACGCGCGCGGGCCGGCAACCGCAGCGAGGACTCGACGGCGCCGAGCGCCGGCACCTCGACCGGCCGGCCGCGTGCGCCACCGATGCGTTCGAGCCGCAGCTCGATGGCGGGGCGCGACAGGGTCGCGGCGTTCTCGAGCACCCAGCGGAACTTCACGTGGTCGCCCACGAAGGCGGGCTCCGCCGCGAGCAGTCGCAGCCGCAGCCCCGCGAGCGTCCCGTGGCAGTGGTGCATGGTCACGAGCCCGAGTCCCACGAGCAGGAACGTGAGCGCGAGGCCGAGGTTGTTGTTGTAGTTCATGCCGCCGAGCAGCATTGCGAACAGCATCGCCGCATAGGCGACGCCGAGGCGTGTCGGCAGGATGTAGATGCGCTGGCGGCGCAGCTCGACGGGATCGGTGTCGCGTCCCTGGCGTCGCAGGATCCACTGCCGCGTGCGCCGGTCGATCCGCGCCCGCACCGTCTGCAGCAGGCGGGCCATCGGCGTCAGGGCACCCGGACGGTGCCCAGCACGTGCTGGCCGATCTCCCCGGCGTTGCGGAACCGCGCGGAGTCGCGCGGCGCCAGTCGATGACCGACGACCGCGGGCAGCACGGCCTGGACGTCCTCGGGCAGCACGCCGTCGTGGCCGTGCATGAAAGCCCAGGCCTGTGCGGCCCGCAGCAGCGAAATCACGGCACGCGGCGACAGCCCGGCCTCGAACTCCTGCGCCTGGCGCGTGTAACGCGCGATTTCCTGCACGTAGTCGAGCAGCGCGTCGGAGGCGTGCACGCGCGGCACTTCGTTCTGCAGCCGCAGCAGCTGTTGCGGCGTGATCGCGGCCGGCAGCGACGCCAGCAGGTCGCGACGGTCACGGCCGAGCAGCAGCTGCCGCTCGAGCGCCGGCGCCGGGTAGCCGAGCTCGATGCGCATCAGGAAGCGGTCGAGCTGCGACTCGGGCAACGGGAACGTGCCGACCTGGTACACCGGGTTTTGTGTCGCGATCACGAAAAACGGCTGGGTCAGCGGATAGGTCTGGCCGTCCGCGGTAACCTGGTGTTCCTCCATCGCCTCGAGCAGTGCGCTCTGGGCCTTGGGCGTTGCACGGTTCACCTCGTCCGCGAGCACGAGCTGCGCGAACACGGGGCCACGGTGGAAGCGGAACTGCCCGGTGTCGGCTTCGAACACCGAGACGCCGATGATGTCGGCGGGCAGCAGGTCGCTCGTGAACTGGATGCGCTGGTAGGACAGGCCGAGCGAGCTCGCGAGTGCGTGGGCGAGCGTGGTCTTGCCGACGCCGGGGATGTCCTCGATCAGCAGGTGCCCGCGTGCGAGCAGGCACGCGAGACAGAGACGGATCTGCGCCTCCTTGCCGAGGATGATCTCGTTGAGTCCCGCGACGGCGGCGTCGACGAGGCCGCGCAGCGGTGCTTCCGAAGTCCCGGGAACGGCCTCGACCGTAGATGCCATCTGGCTAGCGCTCCGTGGCGGAAGGGGCGATTGCCGACAATCGTCGCACCTGCTCGGCCAGTTGCGCGAGCTGGCGCTCGAACTCCGCGACGCGCTCGCGCTCCTGCACGACGACGCTCTCCGGCGCATTGGCGACGAAGTTGGCGTTGGCGAGCTTGCCCTGGGCCTTGTCACGCTCCTGCTGGGTCTTGGCCCGACGCTTGTCGAGACGCGCGAGTTCGGCCGAGACGTCGTCGACCAGTCGGTCGAACGGCGCGAGCACCGTGCGGCCCTGGCTGATCGCGATCGCGCAGGGCGGCAGTGCGGCCTCGGTCTCGACCAGTTCGATCGACTCGAGGTTGGCCACCTTGCGGATCGTGGAGGAGAGCGACGCGAGCGCCTCGGCGTCGCCGGCCTTGTCCGTGCGGACGTACAGCGGCGTCGCGCGCGAGTGCGGCACGTCGAGCTCGCCACGGATCTGGCGGATGCCGAGCACGACGGCCTGCAACGCGGCGATCGCGCGTTCCGCCTCGGCGTCGGCGGCGAACTCGGCGACGGTGGGGTAGCGCTGCATCATCACCGAGGCGCCTTCGCGACCCGCGAGCGGGCCGACCTTCTGCCAGATTTCCTCGGTGATGAACGGCATCAGCGGGTGCAGCATGCGCAGCGTGCCCTCGAGCACCTCGAGCAGCGTCTTGCGCGTGCCTCGACGTGCGGCCGGGTCGGCGTCTGCCGCCTGCAGCACGGGCTTCGACAGCTCGAGGTACCAGTCGCAGAATTCGTACCAGACGAACTCGTACATCGCCTGCGAGGCGAGGTCGAAGCGGTAGGCGGCGAGGTTGTCGCGTACGGCCGTGACCGCGGCGCCGAGACGGCCGCGGATCCAGCGGTCGGCGACCGAGTACTCGCACGGGCCGGCGCCCAGGTCCCCAATGTGCTCCTCGGTGTTCATGAGCACGTAGCGGGCCGCGTTCCAGAGCTTGTTGCAGAAGTTGCGATAGCCCTCGACGCGACCGAGGTCGAAGCGGATGTCGCGGCCCATGGTCGCGAGCGCGGCGAACGTGAAGCGCATCGCGTCGGTGCCGAAGGCGGGGATGCCCTGCGGGAACTGCTTGCGCGTCGCCTTTTCGATCGCATTCTTCATCTGCGGCTGCATCAGGCCGCTCGTGCGCTTGGCGACCAGCGACTCGAGGTCGATGCCGTCGATCAGGTCGAGCGGGTCGATGATGTTGCCCTTCGACTTCGACATCTTGTTGCCGTGCTCGTCGCGGATCAGGCCCGTGATGTAGACCTCGCGGAAGGGCACCTCGTCGGCGAACTTGAGGCCCATCATGATCATGCGGGCGACCCAGAAGAAGATGATGTCGAAACCCGTGACCAGCACGGACGTCGGGTAGAACGTCTTCAGTTCCGGGGTCTGCTGCGGCCAGCCGAGCGTCGAGAACGGCCACAGCGCCGAGCTGAACCAGGTGTCGAGCACGTCCTCGTCCTGCTTCAGCGCGACGGCCGTGCCGTGCTTCGCCGTGGCCTGTGCCTGCGCGTCGGCCTCGTCGCGCGCGACGTAGACGTTGCCGTCCGCGTCGTACCACGCCGGGATGCGGTGACCCCACCAGAGCTGGCGGCTGATGCACCAGTCCTGGATGTTGTGCATCCACTGGAAATAGGTCTTGGACCAGTTGTCCGGCACGAAGCGGATGCGACCGTCCTCGACCGCGGCGATCGCGGGCGCGGCGAGCGGGGCGATCCGGACGTACCACTGGTCGGTGAGCCAGGGTTCGAGCACGGCGCCGCTGCGGTCGCCACGCGGCACCGGCAACGTGTGCGGCTCGATCTTCTCGACCAGGCCGAGCGCCTCGAGGTCGGCGACGATGCGCTTGCGCGCCTCGAAACGGTCGAGCCCGCGGTAAGGCTCCGGCACCTCGTCGTTGAGCGCCGCGTCGGCCGTCAGCACGTTGATCGTCGGCAAGCCGTGACGCTTGCCGAGTTCGTAATCGTTGAAGTCGTGCGCGGGCGTGATCTTGACGCAGCCGCTGCCGAAGGCCGGGTCGGCGTACTCGTCGGCGACGATCGGCACGAGCCGGTCCGTGAGCGGCAACCGGATCTCGCGGCCGACCAGGTGCTTGTAACGTTCGTCCTCGGGGTTCACGGCGACGGCGGTGTCGCCGAGCATGGTCTCGGGGCGTGTCGTCGCGACGACCAGGTGACCCGAGCCGTCGGCGAGCGGGTAGCGCAGGTGCCAGAGGTGGCCGGCCTCGGGCTCCGAGACGACCTCGAGGTCCGAGAGGGCGGTGTGCAGCACCGGGTCCCAGTTGACGAGCCGCTTGCCGCGGTAGATCAGCCCTTCCTCGTGCAGCCGCACGAACACTTCACGCACGGCGGCCGAGAGACCCTCGTCCATCGTGAATCGGTCGCGCGACCAGTCGACCGAGGCGCCGAGCCGGCGCATCTGGCGTGAGATCGTGCCGCCCGACTGCTCCTTCCATTCCCAGACGCGCTCGACGAACGCCTCGCGACCGAGGTCGTGACGGGTCTTGCCGTCGGCGGCGAGCTGCCGTTCGACGACCATCTGGGTCGCGATGCCGGCGTGGTCGGTGCCGGGCTGCCACAGCGTGCGGTCGCCTTCCATGCGGTGGAAGCGCGTCAGCACGTCCATCAGCGTGTGCTGGAACGCATGGCCCATGTGCAGCGTGCCCGTGACGTTGGGCGGCGGGATCACGATGGCATACGGCGGGCCGTCACCGGCCGGGGCGAACCAGCCGGCGGCTTCCCAGCCGGCATAGAGGCGGGATTCGATATCGCGGGGGGAGTAGCTTTTGTCCATCGACGGTCTCTGGGCGCGAACCGTCGAGTATACCGGGTGGGTGAAGGGCTTAGTTCGAGCGTGCCGGCCCGTGGAAGTGCTCGGCGATGACCCGGGCGATCAGGCCCGGCAGCTCGGCCTTGAGCCGGTCCGAGACCTGTTCGAGCAGCAGCGCTTCCATTTCGCGCAGCGCGTTGTGGACCAGTTCGTCGGCCTGCTCGTGGATCACGGCGGTCAGGTGTGCCTCGAGCTCGCCGAGGAACAGCACCGTGTCGTCGATGTACTTGGACGAGCGGCCGTCCGGTTCGACGATGTCGGTCAGCACGGGGATGTCTTCGGGGACCTGGCTGTTCATCGGGGCTCCGCCGGACCTCTCAGATCGGGTGCGCCTCGGGCGCGCAGCCGGCATCGCGATAGACGCGCCAACGCACGCGGCCGGCCTTCCTGCCGTCCTCGTCGCCGCCGACGACGTCGCAGATCCGAGCATAGGCCGAAAAATCGGGGGGTGCATCGGCGGCCAGGTTGATCAGCACGTCGCGATGCGAGGGCGGCAGCGCCGAGCTGCCGACCAGCACAGGGGTCGCGGCGGCCACTTCGGGGTCCGCCGGCCACACGCCGTGCGGCACGAACGTGCCGTCGCCGAAGGTCCACAGCAGTTCGTCGAACTCGGCGGTGTCGGCCGGACTGCCCGTGCGCACGGCGACCTTGAGGCCGTGCTCGTACGCCTTCTCCGCCAGGCGGCAGGCCGCGACCAGCCGCGAGCGACGGTCGGCCGCGGTCAGCGTGTAGAAGTCGACCTTCACACCCGCGCCAGCAGGAAGTCCATCAGCAACGGCACCGGCCGCCCCGTGCTGCCCTTCTGTGCGCCGGTCAGGTAGGCGGTGCCGGCGATGTCGACGTGCGCCCAGCGCAGGCCGTCGGTGAACTTGGCCAGGAAGCAGGCCGCCGTGATGGCGCCGCCGTCGCGACCGCAGGCGTTGGCGAAGTCGGCGAAGTTGCTCTTCAACTGGTCGTGGTATTCCTCGCCCATGGGCATGTGCCAGCACGTGTCGACGGCGCGGCGGCCGGCCGCAACGAGCTCGGCGGCGAGTTCGTCGTCGTTGCTCATGACGGCGCTGTTGTGCGCGCCGAGCGCGATCACGCAGGCGCCGGTCAGCGTCGCGATGTCGACCACGACCGACGGCTTGAAGCGGCGCGTGTAGGTGAGCGCGTCGCAAAGGATCAGGCGGCCCTCGGCGTCGGTGTTGATGACTTCGATGGTCTGGCCCGACATGCTCTTGACGATGTCGCCCGGCTTGGTCGCGCGGCCGCTCGGCATGTTTTCGCAGGCCGGCACGACGCCGACCAGGTTGAGCTTGAGGCCCATTTCGGCGGCGGCCTTGATCGCGCCGAAGACGCTCGCGGCGCCGGTCATGTCGAACTTCATCTCGTCCATGCCGGGCGGTTGCTTGAGCGAGATGCCGCCGCTGTCGAACGTGACGCCCTTGCCCACGAGCGCGACCGGCGCCTGCCCGGCGCGACCGCCTTCATAACGCATCACGATCAGGCGGGCCGGCTCGTCGGTGCCGTTCGTGACCGAGAGGAACGAGCCCATCTTGAGGCGCTTGAGCTCGGGCTCGTCGAGCACCTGGGTCTTGACGGTCTTGTACGTGCGCGCGAGCTCCTTCGCCTGCTGCGCGAGGTAGCTCGGCGTGCAGACGTTGGCCGGCAGGTTGGCGAGATTGCGCGTGAGCGCGGCGCCGGCGGCGATCGCGGCGCCCTGGTCGAGCCCGCGCTGGGCCTGCGCCTTCTGTGCAGCGTCGGCGACCGCGACGCCAAAGGCCTTCAGCGCCGGCTCGGGCGGCTGGCGGGTGCTGCGGATCGCCGGGACGCGGTAGAGCGCGGCGCCGAGCGCCTCGGCGGCGAGACGCGCGTCGTAGTAGGTGTCGGCGGGTTCGACGGCTTCGGCGAGATAGCTGACGGCGTCCTTCGCGCCGGTCTTCGCAACGGCGGCCAGTGCCGAGGTGAGCGCCTTGCGGTACTGCTTGCGACCGAACGCGCCTTTCTTGCCGAGGCCGACCACGAGCACGCGCGCGAACGGTGCGCCGTCGGTGTCGAGCAGCAGTGACTCGCCGGCCTTGCCGCGCAGGTCGCCGGCCTTGACCAGCCGCGAGAGCCGGCCGCCGAGTGCGTCGTCGATCGCGGCACCCGCCCCGGCGAACGCCGACGCTTCGTGCAGGCCGACGATCGCGCAGTCGGTCTTCTGGCGGGCGGGGGCGGCGGTCACGACGAATAAACGCATCTCGAGTGTCCTTCTGGTCGGCGAGCCGCAGCGCCGGGTGCGTATCCCCGTGCCGAATCGCCCGTTAAACTCACGGCTAGTGCAGCGTGGCACGCGGCGGCAGGAACCCGTCCGCGGCGTACGCGTGACCGGCAAGTTTACCGATTCCCGCCGAGAGCCGCGACCTTTGCTCCTGAACCGTCTCGACCGCTACCTGCTGCGCGAAGTGACCTGGACGTTCGTCGCGGTGACGGGCGTGCTGCTGCTGGTGCTGATGTCGAACCAGTTCGCGCGCGTGCTCGGCCAGGCTGCCCAGAACGACTTCCCCGGCCACATCGTCCTGACCCTGATCGGGCTCCCGACGCTGCAGCAGTTGACGGTGCTGGTCCCCATTGGACTCTTTCTCGGCATCGTGCTCGCGCTCGGCCGGCTCTACCACGAGAGCGAGATGACCGCGATGAGCGCCTGCGGCGTCGGGCCGCTGCGCATCTACAAGCCGATCGTGCTGCTGAGCGTGATCGTCGCGCTGCTGCTGGCACTGCTTTCGTTCCGGGTCGTCCCGGCCGCCTGGCAGCAGTCGACCGAGCTGCGCATCGAGGCGCTGCGCGCCGCGCAGTTTGCTGCGCTCGAACCGGGGCGCTTCCGCAGCTTCGCCGGCGGCGACGCCGTCTTCTACGCCGAGCGCGTCGACGAGTCGGGCGAGCTGTTCGGCGTGTTCGTGCAACGCAACGTCGGCGACACGATCGAAGTCGCGATCGCGGATCGCGCGGTGCAGCGTGGCACCGGCCGGCAGGAGCAGATGTTCGTGCTCTACGACGGCCGCCGCTACGAAGGCGTGCCCGGTGCGGCCAACTGGCGCATCGTCGAGTTTCGCGAGCACGGCATTCCGGTGCGGCTGCCCGAGACGCGCGCCGCCAAGGACAAGACCGAGATGAAGGCGACGGCAGAGCTCTTCGGCTCGCGCAACCCGCGCGACCGCGCGGAGCTCGCGTGGCGCACGGCCGTGCCGGTGATGGCGCTCGTGCTGATGGTGCTGGCCGTGCCGATGGCGCGGCTGCGTCCGCGCCAGGGTCGCTTCGCCCGCATTGGCGCCGCAGTGCTCGCGTACTTCCTGTATTCGAACCTGCTCGCGGCCGTCCGCGTGTGGATCCAGAAGGACACGGCGGGTGGCCAGTGGGGCCTGTGGTGGGTGCACCTGGTGCCGCTCGTCATTGCCGCCTGGCTGCTGTGGCGCGAACTGCACCCGGGCAGCGGCCTGCTGCCGTGGGCCTGGCCGTGGCAGCGGCGGCAGAAGACGGAGGCGACCGCGTGACTGGCGTGCTCGCCCGGTACATCGTGCGCACGGTGCTCGGCTACACGGGCCTGGTCATGCTCGTGCTGCTCGCGCTCGGCGCACTGTTCCTGTTCATCGGCCAGCAGGACGACATCGGCGTCGGCAGCTACACGGCGACCCAGGCCTTGCTGTTCGTGGCGCTGAACCTGCCGAGCTACCTGTTCGAGATGCTGCCGGTGGCGGCGCTGATCGGTGGCCTGCTCGGGCTCGGCAACCTCGCGCGCGGCAGCGAACTGGTCGTCATGCGCGCCGCCGGCGTGACCACGCTGCGGTTCTGCATCTGGCTCGGCTGGGCCGGGTTGCTGCTCGCGGGGCTGATGTTCGTCGTCGGCGAGTACGTCGCGCCGCCGCTCGGCCAGTACGCGCGGCAGATGAAGGTGTTCGCCAAGTTCGACGAGTTCAGCCTCGCCGGCAGCCGCGGCACGTGGGTCCGCGACGGCGACACGATCATCAGCGTCGACCAGCAGTCCGCCAGCCGGCGGTTCGGCGGCATCAAGGTGTTCCAGCTCGACTCCGAGCGTCGCCTCGTCAGCGTCGCGCGCGCGGAGTCGGCCGGCGTGGCGCGCGACAACGTCTGGCAACTCGACAAGTCGGTGGCGACGGCCTTTGCGCCCGACGGCCGCGGCGCCGAGGCGTCGCGAAATTCCCGGATGGAAGTGCCGACGTCGCTGTCGCCCGAGTTCCTCGGGCTCGCGATCGCAGACCCCGATTCGATGGGGCTGCGCGACCTGCGCGACTACATCGCCCACCTGCAACGCAACGACCTGCAGTCGACCAGTTACGAGACCGCGTTGTGGTCGCGCGTGTCGCGTTTCGCGGCGGTGATGTTCGTGGTGATGCTCGCACTGCCGTTTTCGGTCGGGTCGTTGCGCAACTCCGGCCAGGGTGCGCGCACGGTGATCGGCGTGCTGATCGGCGCGGGCTTCGTGCTGATCAGCAAGACGCTCGAAAGCAGCGGTGAGCTGTTCGACCTCGCGCCGGTGCTGGTCGGGTGGATCCCGACCGCGTTGCTCGCGACGCTGACCGCGACGCTGCTCTGGCGCAGCCGCTGACCGTCAAGTCGCGGAGGTCTTTCCGCGGCGGCGACGCGGTGGCAGCAGTTCCACGCGCGTGTGCGACAGCATGTCGTGCCAGGTGCGCTTGCGCGCGTCGATGAGGCACCACCACCAGCCGAGTCCCGCCGGCACCCAGGACAGCAGCGCCGCGCCGAGCCGGCGCAACGTATCGGCCCAGGTCGGTCGGCCGCCGTCGAACCGTACGAGTTGCAGTCGCCACGAGGCCATGCCGAGCGTGTGGCCCTGGCGCGTCCAGAACACGCCGTAGAAGCCGATGACGATGGCGACCATCGCGAGCTTGTGCAGCACGAACAGCGCGGGCGCCGTGGTCCAGCGCAGGGCTTCGCCGCCGGTGAACGGCAGGAACAGCGCCGTCACGATCATCCACAACGCGAGCAGCAACAGCGCGTCGTAGAGCATGGCCGCCAGGCGGCGGAGGAGGCCGGCGGCAGCCGGCGTGGCAGGGGTGTCGGTCACGGGGGCGGCATGATCGCACAACATGTCGTCCGTATGATGGACGGCTCACGACGCTGGAGTGGAGAGTCGACACGCATGCAACGCAACGACACGCTCGTCTGGGACTGGCCGGTGCGCGCCTGCCACTGGCTGCTGGTCGTGAGCATCGCGGGGGCGTGGGCGACGCACTACGCGGGCCTCGAGTGGTTCGACTGGCATCGCCGGCTCGGTTACGTCGCACTCGTGCTCGTGCTGTTCCGCATCGCGTGGGGTTTCGTCGGCCCGCGTCACGCACGGTTCGGCAGCTTCGTGCGCGGGCCGACGACGGTCGTCGCATACCTGCGCGGCACTGGCGAGCATTACGTCGGGCACAATCCGCTCGGCGCGCTGAGCGTGCTCGCGTTCCTCGGCGTGCTGCTGGTGCAGGCGACGACCGGGCTCTTCGCCAACGACGAGATCGCGAACGCCGGCCCGTTCTACGGCTGGGTGGACCAGGAGACGAGCAATCGCCTTGCGAGCGTGCACCGGTTCAACTCGAACCTGCTGCTTGGCCTGGTCGTGCTGCACCTCGTCGCGGTCGCCGCGCACGAGGCCCGGCGGCGCGGCCTCGTGCGGGCGATGCTCACGGGGCGCAAGCCCGGTGTGGCCGGCGAGAGCATCGACGGCAGCCGCGGCGGCCTCGCGCTCGCGCTCGTGGCGGCGCTGGCCGCCGCACTGGCGCTAGCGGTGCGCGCGGCGCCAGAGGCGACGTTCGCCTACTTCTGAGGGTCAGTCGGCGCGGTACTTGTCGTGACAGGCCTTGCAGGTGTTGCCGGTTTCGAAGAACGCGGCCTTGGCCTTGGCGAAATCACCGGTCTTCGACGCGGCGGCGAGCGCGGCGCTGCGATCGACCATGTCCTTGAGCCTGGCGTCGAAGTCCGCGCGGTTGTCCCACATCTGCGGCTTGAGCCTGGAGTTGGCGACGTCCTTCGTCTCGGCCGGGTAGGCTTCCGTCAGCAGCGGCGCGACCGCGGCGACACGCTCGGCGCGCAGGGCGAACTCCTTGGCGTCGTACGGCAGCTTGCCCTGCGCCATTGCACCCATCGGGCCGAAATTCCACGCGATGACCTGGTAGACCGCCTTGCGGTACTTGAGCGCCTGATCGGCCCTCGAGGGTGCGCCCTGTCCATGCGCCAGCGTGGCGACCAGCAACGAGGATGCGGCGACTAGGGTGGCGACGAGAGGACGGCTCGAGGACATGGGCATGCGCTCCTGGTGTTGTCCGGCAAAAGAACGCCGAACTTACCGCAAGCGCCGGAACGGTGTCATCGCCGGTCAGGGCGTGGGACGGCCCGCCCGCGCGAGGATCTCGGCGCGATGCATCCGCAGGATCTTCCAGACGTCGGTCTCCCCCGGCCGGTCCGCCATGCGGGCGATCAGGCCCGCCAGCGCAGGCCACTCGCGGCCCCACCCGAGCATGCGCACCGCGTCGGAGATGACCTGCTGCGTCCCCGCATCCGGTGCGGCAGCGGGCGCTGCGACCGGTGGCGTGGGCGCTGGCGTGCGCGCGACAGGTCGGGACGTCGTTGCACGCGGCTTTTGCGGAGCCCGGGACTTGGCAGCGCGGACCCGCGGTTGCTGCACCGTCGCCGAAATGCCGGGATCGACGGGCTTGCCGGTCGCCATGGGAATGAAACGCTCGATGTGCTCCGAGCCGAGCAGGCTCGTCAGGAAGGACATCAACTCGAGCGCTTCGGCGAACGCCGCGTCACCCGCGGCCTGCCGCCGTCCGAGCTGGTCGCGCAGCTCGAGCAACCGCTTGCGCGCGAGGTCGACCACCCAGGCGGTCGGGCGCTGGTGCCGGGGCCAGCTTTCCGCGCGCGCATAGGCCGCATCGTCGAGCTGCACGTACCGGGCGTGCAGGTCGAGGCTCGCCTGCCAGCGTGCGAGCAGTTCTTCGATGCGCTTGTCGGCTGCGGTCATTGCCACCCCGGGGTTGGGAACAGTCTAAGGCCGTTGCAGCGGACAATCGCGGTTGCCGGTCGACGGCGCGGCAAACCTGTGAGGGGTTTCGCAAACAGCGGCGGGCGTCGGCCGGCTTTACAGGTCGCAGAAAAGCAAGGAAGACCTTGGAAAATGCCACATGGATCACGTTTTTACGGTTATAGTCCGCCGGTCGGTCCGGCCTGCACGCCGCAACAACAGAACAAGACAACGCCGGCGAGCGGACCGAATGGAGTTCGAACCCCAAAGCCGCATCAAAAAAAGCGGCTTGGGACAGGAGGAAGGGATATGGACTCGGTTCGTGGGAACGAATCCTTGGTGCGGCACGTCATGGCAGGCGCGGTGGGCCTGCTGTGCGCCTGCGGCGTCTCCGTCGCCTTCGGGCAGGCGACCCTCGGCGAATTCTCGGAGCAGAGGCTCGATCGCGTCGACGTGATCGAGGCGCAAGGCGCGACCAACGTCGCCGTCGACGTCGACGCCCAGACGGCCGCGAAACCGTGGGTGGCGACGGATTACGCGGCGGTGTCGGGCACGGCGTTCACGGCCTGCCAGAACACTTCGACGCGTGGCCTCTACTGCCTGGACGGCAACGCGGTCCGGCATTGGCCGAATCCGGAAAAGCTGCCGCCGCTCACGTCGGTCGATGGCCGCGAACTGTTCAACTGCAGCAACACCGTCTTCGCCTTCGACCGTGACAACGTCTGTACGGCGCTCACGGTCGACCTCGGCGGCAACCTCTGGGTCGCCGGCAAGAAGAAATCGAAGTTCAGCCTGTTCAAGGTGGTGCCGGGTGCGTGCCCGAGCACGCCGGCGAACACGTCGGCCTCGCGCTGGACCGCGTTCACGACGAGCGCGGGCAACTTCTGCGCGCGCGAATACGCGACGGGGCGTCCCCTGTTGATCGACCTCACCGTCGTGGACGGTGACGTCGCCGCGTCCTTCCCGCACAGCCTCGGCGACGGCGGTGTCATCGCTGTCGAGGAACGCAAGGAAGTCACCTTCTTCCCGGACGCGCCGCAGGCGACGCCGGTGCTGCTCGGTGCGAGCAAGGCCTGGGGCCTCTCCGGCAACGAGCAACTGCAGGCGGCGACACTGATGCAGCAACCGCTGCCGGTCGATTCCCGCAACTGGGTGCTGGTCGTGACCTCCACCGGCCGGCTGCTGTCGCGCGAGATCCGGTGGGATGCGGTCGTCACGACGGTGATCAACCATTCCGTCGCGGGCAGTCCGATCAACCTCGTCGCGGCCACCTCGTGCGGCCCGACGGCGCTCTACGACATCCGCACGAGC
>DATMIB010000188.1:0-15577 GCA_035554635.1 Steroidobacteraceae bacterium
TGCAGCAGCTTGCGGGCGTGAAGGCCGTCTACCCGGTCGAAATCGTCGCGGCGCCGAACCCGGAGGTCAACGCGATCAGCCCCGACCTCGTTTCGGCCATCACGATGAGCGGCGCCAAGACGGCCCAGGATTCGCTCGGCCTGACCGGCAAGGGCATCAAGGTCGGCATCATCGACACGGGTGTCGACATCGACCACCTGGCGTTCGGGGGCAACGGGTCGCCCGGTTCGACGGCGTTCCCGACCGCGCGCGTCGTCGCCGGCTACGACCTCGTCGGCGATGCATACAACGCCGACCCGGCAAGCGCCTCGTACAACCTCGTGCGCAATCCCGATGCCAACCCGGACGACTGTGGCGGCCACGGCTCGCACGTCGCTGGCATCGTCGGCGGCAACGGCGGCGGCATCCGCGGCGTCGCGCCGGGCGTGCAGTTCGGCGCCTACCGCGTCTTCGGCTGCGCCGGCTCGACCGAGACCGACGTGATCCTCGAGGCGCTCGAGCGCGCCTACGCCGACGGCATGGACGTGATCAACCAGAGCCTCGGTTCGGGCCGGCAGTGGCCGCAGTACCCGACCGCGCAGGCGTCGACGCGCCTCGTCAACAAGGGCGTCATCATGGTGGCGTCGATCGGCAACAACGGCCCCGGTGGCACTTCGCCCGACGGCCTGTTCGCAGCTGGCGCGCCCGGTGTCGGCGACAAGGTCATCGGTGTCGCCTCGTACGACAATGCGCAGCTCTCGTTCCTCGTGAACGGCATTCCCTACGGCTACAACCCGGCGACCGGCTCGCCGTTCGCGCCGACCACCGGCAGCCTGCCGCTGACGAAGACCGGCACGACGACGACGACGGACGACGCGTGCAACGCGTTGCCGGCGGGTAGCCTCACGGGCAAGGCCGTGCTGATCCAGCGCGGCACCTGCAGCTTCTTCATCAAGGCCTCGAATGCGCAGAACGCCGGCGCCGCCGCCGTCGTGCTGTACAACAACGCGGCCGGGGCGCTCAGCCCGACGGTCGCGGGCACGCCGGCGATCACGATCCCGGTCGTGGCCATCACGCAGGCGCAGGGCGCGACGCTGAACAGCGCGATCGCGGCCGGCCCGACCACGCTGAACTGGACCGGCACCTACGTGAGCTTCCCGTTCGGCACGGGCGGCCTGATCTCCGGCTTCAGCTCGTTCGGGCTCAACGCCGAACTGACCCTCAAGCCGAACATCGGCGCGCCGGGCGGCGGCATCGTCTCGGCCTACCCGCTCGAGCTCGGTGGCACGGCGAGCCTCTCCGGCACGTCGATGTCCTCGCCGCACGTCGCGGGCAGCGTGGCGCTGATCCTCGAGGCACGGCCGAAAATCCCGGCCGGTGAAATGATGGCGCGGCTGCAGAACTCGGCCGACCCGAAGAACTGGCAGGGCAACCCGGGCCTCGGGTTCCTCGACCACGTCTTCCGGCAGGGCGCCGGCATGGTCGACATCATCGGCACGATCGAGTCGACGACGCTCGTCACGCCGAGCCAGCTGTCGCTCGGCGAGAGCGAAGCGGGCGCGAAGACCAATACGATCACGGTGCGTAACAACGGCAAGACCGCCGTGACCTACCAGCTCGGCTACAACGACGCGCTCGCGGCCGGCCCGAACGTCATGAGCGGCGCTTCCTACACGCCCAGCGGCGTCTACTCGGCGCCGGCGTCGGTCACGTTCAGCGTGCCGAGCGTGACGGTGCCCGCCGGTGGCAGTGCGTCGTTCGACGTGACGATCGCGCCGAACGCCACGCTCGTGGAACGCGGCCTCTACGGCGGCTACGTCGTGCTGACGCCGACCGACGGCAGCGCGCTCTATCGCGTGCCGTTCGCGGGCTTCAAGGGCGACTACCAGACGACGCGCGTGCTCACGCCGACCGCCAACGGCTTCCCGTGGCTCGCACAGCTGGTCGGAAACTCGTACGCCAACCGCGCCAACGGCGGCACGTACACGCTCGTCGGCAACGACGTGCCGTACTTCCTGATGCACCTCGACCACATGTCGCGGCGGATCCGGCTCGAGGCGTTCGACGCCGTCACCGGCAAGGCGTGGCATCGCGTCAGCGACGACGAATACGTCACGCGCAGCTCGACGCCCGGCGGCTTCTTCGCCTGGACCTGGGACGGCACCACGTTCACCGGCAAGGGCAAGAACGCGAGCCAGTGGTACCAGGTGCCGAATGGCAGCTACGTCGTGAAGGTGTCGGTGCTCAAGGCACTCGGCGACGAAGCGAATCCGGCTCACTGGGAGACGTGGACGTCGCCCGTGATCACGATCGCGCGGCCGTAAAAATCCGCCGACAAGAC
The DNA here is from genome assembly GCA_035554635.1 of Steroidobacteraceae bacterium. Taxonomy (GTDB): domain Bacteria; phylum Pseudomonadota; class Gammaproteobacteria; order Steroidobacterales; family Steroidobacteraceae; genus RPQJ01. Next base: position 2,321 of record DATMIB010000188.1, read on the forward strand.
AGTCGGCGAAATGAAGGGGCCCCTTCCGCAAGGAAGGGGCCTTTTTCATTGCGCCGTAGTACGAATTCTTGCACCGTTCCGTAACCAACCGTTCGCTTCGCTATGCATGCCGGCGAACCGCTGCACATGGTTGCTTTCGCCAAAACCGCAGCGTAGTTTCGGGCCCACGGCAAGCGTGAAGGGCACACCCGCCGCGAGGCGGGGCCGCAAAGCCACAGCTCTTGATCACACAGAGAACAAGAGGGCTGGGCTGCCGGAAGGGAGAAGCCGAGCACAGCGGACAGAATCGCGTGCCGGTGACGCCCTGCTGTTGAGACCCCCTCTCTCTCGACTGCCCGCAAAACAAAGTGCTCCCAGCATCGCCGGAGGGAATCGACCCATGTCCAGAAAACCGTTGCTGACCTTGCTGTCGACGGCCGCGCTCAGCGCCGTGGCGGCATTGTCGGTGCCTGTCACCGCGACCGTCGCCGCCCCGAGCGTCGGCTCGGCTGCTGCCGACAAATCGAAGTTCACCAATAACACCTACATCGTGCGTCTCGCCGAACTGCCGGTCTCGGCGTACGACGGCAGCATCAAGGGCTACCAGGCGACCAAGCCGAAAAAGGGCCAGAAGATCGACCCGTACAGCCCCGCGGTCGTCAATTACAAGTCGTACCTCGAATCGCGCCACGACGCCGCGCTCGCACGCGTCGGGGGCGGCAAGAAGCTCTACAGCTACGGTTACGTGCTGAACGGCTTCGCAGCGGACCTCACCGAGGCCCAGGCCGAGAAGCTGCGCGGCACGCCGGGCGTGCTGAGCGTGGAGAAGGACGAGGTGCTGCAGCTCGACACGTCCTCGACGCCGGCCTTCATCGGCGTCGGCGGCGACGACGGCGTCTGGGCCACGACCGGTGCCAAGGGCGAGAACGTCATCATCGGCATCGTCGATGGCGGCGCCTGGCCGGAGCACCCGAGCTTCTCCGACCGCACGGACGCGAACGGCAACGGCACCAAGGAAGGCAAGCTCGGCTACCAGCAGATCCCTGGCTGGAACGGGCGCTGCGTGCCGGGCGAGGCCTTCACGGCCGCGAACTGCAACCAGAAGCTGATCGGCGCCCGCTATTACAACGCGGGGTGGGGCGGCAATGCCGGCATCGATGCCCAGCTGCCGTGGGAATACAACTCGCCGCGCGACTACGGCGGCCACGGCACGCACACGGCCACGACCGCCGGCGGCAATGCCGGCGTGCAGGCAACCGGCCTCGCCGCCGCGCTCGGCAAGATCAGCGGCATCGCGCCGCGTGCGCGCATCGCCGCGTACAAGGTCTGCTGGCAGACGCCCTCGGGCGGCAGCTGCTTCTCGTCGGACAGCGTGGCGGCGATCGACCAGGCCGTCGCCGACGGCGTCGACGTGATCAACTTCTCGATCAGCGGCTCGCGTACGAGCTTCCTCGACTCCGTCGAGGTTGCTTTCCTGTTTGCCGCCGACGCGGGCGTCTTCGTCGCGACCTCGGCCGGCAACAGCGGGCCGACGACCAGCACCGTGGCCCACGGCGGCCCGTGGCTCACGACCGTCGCCAACGGCTCGCACAACCGCAACGGCGTCGGCTCGGTCACGCTCGGCAACGGCATGACCATCAACGGCGCCTCGTTCGCCAACGCGACGGCGGAGTTGCCGCTCGTGCGTTCGCGTGACGTGGGCCTGCCCGGCGTCGACGCGAACAAGCTCGCGCTCTGCTTCGGCACCACCGACGGCCCGACCGACACGCTGCCCCACGACAACACGCCGCTGCTCGATCCGGCCAAGGTCGCCGGCAAGATCGTGGTCTGCGAGCGTGGCAGCAACGTGCTCGTGAACAAGAGCCAGAACGTCGCCAACGCCGGCGGTGCGGGCATGGTCCTGCTCAACACGCCGACGAGCGCCGCCACGCAGCTCGCCATCCTGCACGTGATCCCGACCGTCCACGTCGGCCCCGGCGCCGGCAATGCCGACTACACGGCGATCAACGCCTACGCCCAGACGCCGGGCGCCACGGCAAAGATCAACCAGTCGCAGCCGGTGTACAACGTCGTCGCGCCGATCACGTCGTCGTCCTCCTCGCGCGGCCCGCTGCTCGCCGGTAACGGCGACCACTTGAAGCCGGACGTGATGGCGCCCGGCACCGACGTGCTCGCGGGCGTCGCCCCTCCGGGAAACAGCGGCAAGCTGTTCGACCTCTACAGCGGCACGTCGATGGCGAGCCCGCACGTCGCCGGTCTTGCTGCGCTGTTCAAGGAGCTCTATCCGTCGTGGACACCGATGATGATCAAGTCGGCCATCATGACGACGGGCTACGACGCTCTCGACGGCGGCACGCCGGCCCCGAACACGAACCCGGTGCTGATCTTCCGCCAGGGCGCCGGTCACATCGACGCCAAGAAGGCGATCAATCCGGGCGTGGTCTACAACCACGGCTTCAACGACTGGCTCGCGTTCCTGTGCGGCGCGACCACGGGCGTGGCACCGGCGACCTGCACGGCCCTGAGCAATGCGGGCTACTCGACCGACCCGAGCGACGTCAACGTGCCCTCGTTCGCGATCGGCGACCTGGCCGGAAAGCAGACCCTCAAGCGCCGCGTCACGAACGTGAGCGGCGGGCCGCTGACGCTCAATGCCACGCTCACGGGCATGGCTGGCTTCACGGTCGTGGTCGCGCCGTCGACCCTGACGCTCGCGAATGGCCAGACCAAGGAGTACACGGTCACGTTCACGCGGACCTCGGCGACGCTGAATGCCTATACGGGCGGACAGCTGACCTGGACGGGCGGCGGCTACGCCGCGCGCAGCCCGATCGTGGTCCGGCCCGTGGCGCTTGCCGCCCCGACACAGGTGGAAAGCACCGGCCAGAACACGAGTTACGACGTCAGGTTCGGCTACGACGGCGCCTTCTCGGCGACGGCGCGCGGGCTCGTCCCGGCGACGCTCACCAGCGGCAGCGTCGCGGACGATCCGGACGACGGCTCGTGCTCGTTGACCGCCAAGAACGCGCAGCAGATCCCGGTCACGATCCCGGCCGGCACCACGCACGCGCGGTTCTCGCTGTTCGATGCGGACGTCGCCCCGGGCGGGACGGACCTCGACCTGTGCGTGTTCCTCGGCACTACGGCCGTCGGCTCCAGCGGCTCGGGGACCTCTGCTGAAGAGGTCAACCTGCTCAACCCGGCCGCCGGCGACTACACCGTGGTGGTCCATGGCTGGGGCGTCGCGGGCACCTCGCCGTTCAAGCTCCACACCTGGCTGCTCGGCAGCGCCGCCGCGGGCAACATGACCGTGACGGCGCCGGCGACCGCTGTCACCGCGACGTCCGGCACGATCTCGCTGGGCTTCACCGGGCTCACGGCCGGCACGAAGTACCTGGGCAGCGTCGTATACGGCGGTGCCGCGGGCATGCCGAACCCGACCATCGTGCGCGTCGACCCGTAACGCGCGACCGACGCTTCGCGCGCCGAAGCATGACGCCCCGGGGAGCAATCCCCGGGGCGTTTTTCATTGCCGGGCCGCGGCCGGCTCGGCAGGGGCGCGTCCCGATGCGGTGCGAGTCACCCGGGCGAGCGCAGGGTGCTCACGTCGTCGTTGCGAGCTTGAGGCCGACGATGCCGGCGACGACGAGCAGCAGGCTCGCGAGCTTGAGCGGCGTGGGCGCCTCGTCGAAAAGGAAGACTCCGGCGATGGCCGTACCGACGGCACCGATGCCGACCCAGATCGCGTAGGCCGTGCCGAGCGGCAGCGTCCGCAGTGCGACACTGAGCAGGTAGAAGCTCCCGGCCATGGCCCCGACCGTCACCGCGGACGGGGCAGGCCGGGTGAAGCCCTCGGTGTACTTGAGCCCCACGGCCCAGACCACCTCGAGCAATCCAGCGACGAACAGACACAACCAGTTCATGTGACGACTCCTGGCGATGCAGGGTCGTCCCCGCGGATGGGTTGGCTGACGCCAGGGTCGTCCCTGGGTCGAGGGGTGGCGGTTCAGATCCGGTCGTAGGTGCCGCTGCCCGCTGGCGCCGGCGCGATGACCCGCTCGGGCGGACAGAACGAGGGCCCGCCCTTGCCGCCCACATGGTAATTCAGTGTCTGTCCGGCTGCGCGCAGCACGATCCGGTACCCCGGCACGAGCGCCTGCGTGTAGGCGAGCCCCGGCTGGGGACAGCCCATCGAGCCGTCCGACCAGGTGACCGGTTCGGCCGTCACGACCTCGACGTCGCCGCGGGCCGCGGACGTGCGTCGGACGGCGTCTGAAATGGCGGCGCCCAGCAGGTCCGCAGGCACGGCGGCGGTCATGGCGGGGTCCTCCTCTTCGGTGGCGGGCAGGGTGGAAGGCGGCACGTCCGCGCGCGTGGCGGCCGGTGCCGGCTCGTCGCTGGCCGCTGCCGGCGCAGCCTCGGTCGGGACCCGCGTGCAGGCACTTCCCGACGCCAGCCCGGTCACGACCGCGAGCACGCCGAGCCGTCGGACGACACGACCGCCACGCCGCCATGCGGTCTGAAGTACGCTTGTCGTCTCCGTCGTCACGTTCGTCAAACCCGGCATCGTCGCCTCCTCGCCGCGATCAGGCCCCGCCGGCCGGTGTCGCAGCTTTCCTGGTCACGCCCATGAACTACCGCCACGCCTTCCACGCCGGAAACCACGCCGACGTGCTCAAGCACGTCGTGCTGATGATGCTCGTCGAACACCTGAAGAAGAAGTCGGCGCCCTTCTTTTATCTCGATACGCATGCCGGCGGCGGGACGTACGACCTGAGCCTCGGCGAGTCGCAGCGCAGCGGCGAGTACAAGCAGGGGATCGGTCGATTGCTCGAATTTCCCGACGCGGCCCTGTCTCCCGAAGTGCGGGACTACGTGCATCTGGTGCGTGCGTGCGCCGGCCCCGGTCGCAGCGCGATCACGGCCTACCCCGGCTCGCCGCAGATCGTGCTGCGCCAGCGACGCGCCACGGACCGCATGGTGCTCGCTGAAATGCACGCGCGGGAAGCGCAGTCGTTGCGCGCGGTGACCGCCCGCCAGAAGCTCGTGTCGGTGATCGAGAGCGACGGGTACGCCGCGCTCCGGGCGCACCTGCCGCCGCGCGAAAACCGTGGGCTCGTGCTGATGGATCCCCCCTACGAGTCGGACGACGAGTTCGACCGCGTGTACCGGGCGCTCGAGCAGGGCATCGAGCGTTGGCCCACCGGTACGTACTGCGTCTGGTATCCGCTCACCGAACGCGCCGCGCCGCTGCGCTTCCGGCGCAATCTCGAGCAATCCGGCATCCGCAAGATCCTCGACTGCACGCTGAGCGTGATGCCCGCCGACACGCCGGTCGGGCTGCGCGGCTCGGGCCTCGTCATCGTCAACCCGCCCTGGCAACTCGACGCGCGGCTGGCGGAGTTGCTGCCGGACCTGCACCGGCTGCTGGTGCCGGAGGGCTCGGGTGGCACGACCGTCGAGTGGTGGGTGGATGAATAGTGGCCAGTGGCCAGTGGGGAAGAGTTCAGAGTCTAGAGTCTAGTCGGAACCGAAGGCCGCCTCGGCGGCCGCGGCGCGACGCGCCTCCGACGAGACTCTGAACTCTAGACTCTAGACTCTTGGTGCCAGCCACTAGCCCCCGGCCACTTCCCCGTGCCGGAAGCAGCTCACGAGGTGGTCGTTGACCATCCCGGTGGCCTGCATGTGCGCGTACATGATGGTCGAGCCGACGAACTTGAAGCCGCGTCTCTGCAGGTCCTTGCTGAAGGCATCCGACTCGGTCGTGCGCGCGGGGATCTGCTTCATCTCGGTCCAGCGATTGACGCGAGGCTTGCCGCCGACGAAGCGCCAGCTGTACGCGGCGAAGCTGCCGAATTCCTCCTGCACCTCGAGGAAGCAGCGCGCATTGACGACCGCGGACTGGACCTTGAGCCGGTTGCGCACGATGCCCTCGAACTGCAGCAGCCGTTCGAGCTTGCGCTCGTCGAAACGCGCGACCTTGCGCGGATCGAAGTCGGCAAACGCCTCGCGATAACCCTCGCGCTTGCGCAGGATCGTCGACCAGCTCAAGCCCGCCTGCGCACCTTCGAGCAGCAGGAACTCGAACAGCTTGCGGTCGTCATGGACGGGCACGCCCCACTCGCTGTCGTGGTACGCGACGTAGTCTCGGCTCATGCCCGAGTACGACCAGCCGCAGCGCGGGCGCTCGTCCGGCGCGAAGGTTTGCGACCAGCCGGAAGCCTGTGCCGCTGCCGATGCCCGTGCGGCCGACGACGATGCGCCGCGCACGGCGGCCGAACGGCGTGCCGGCGTCTTCGGCGCGGGTTTGCCACGAGGTGCCGACGACGCGGCGTTCTTTCCTGCTTTTTCCTTCCTTTTCATCGTCCTGCAGCCTCCGTGACCCTCGCATTCTGCCCGCCCTGCTGCGGTTTTTCCGTTCTTTCCGGCCCCGGCACGCTGGCGTATAAAGCCCGGACCCAGTCCAGCCCCCCGACCGGTACGCATGAGCCACACCAACGCCCCTGGCCAGTATCCGCGCGTCCGCATGCGTCGCATGCGTCGCGACGACTTCTCCCGCCGCATGATGCGCGAGACGACGCTCACTCCGAGCGACTTCATCTACCCCGTGTTCGTCATGGAAGGGACGAAGCAGCGCGTGGCCGTGCCGTCGATGCCGGGCGTCGAGCGCGTGACCATCGACGAACTGGTCCGTGAAGCCGAGGAGTGCGCGAAGCTCGGCGTGCCGGCGATCGCGTTGTTTCCGGTCACGCCCCCCGAGGCCAAGAGCCTCGACGCGCGTGAGGCATGGAATCCGGAGGGCCTTGCCCAGCGTGCGGTCCGTGCCATCAAGAAGGCCGTGCCGGAACTCGGCGTCGTCACCGACGTCGCACTCGATCCGTTCACGACGCACGGCCAGGACGGGATCATCGACGACTCGGGCTACGTGCTCAACGACGTGACCGTCGAGGCGCTCGTGAAGCAGGGTCTCTCGCACGCCGAGGCGGGCGCCGACGTCGTCGCGCCTTCCGACATGATGGACGGCCGCATCGGCGCGCTGCGCGATGCGCTCGAGGCCGACGGCCACATCTACACCCGAATCCTCGCCTACTCGGCCAAGTACGCCTCGAGCTTCTACGGCCCGTTCCGCGACGCCGTAGGCTCGTCCGCCAACCTCGGCAAGGGCAACAAGTACACCTACCAGATGGACCCGGCCAATTCGGACGAGGCGCTGCGCGAAGTGCAGCTCGACCTCGACGAAGGTGCGGACATGGTCATGGTCAAGCCCGGCATGCCGTACCTCGACATCGTCCGGCGCGTGAAGCACGAGCTCGGCGTGCCAACGTTCGTGTACCAGGTGAGCGGCGAGTACGCGATGCTGATGGCGGCGGCGCAGAACGGCTGGCTCGACGAACGTGCGGTCGTGCTCGAGGCGCTCACCTGCATCAAGCGCGCCGGTGCCGACGGCATCCTGAGCTACTTCGCGCTGCGCGCGAGCCGCTGGCTGCAGGGGAAGTGAGGAAAGAGTTCAGAGTTCAGAGTCTAGAGTCTAGTCGGAACACGGGCCCTCACCCGCGCATGGCGCGACCTCTCCCGCAAGCGGGAGAGGTGAGGCGCCTCCGACTAGACTCTGAACTCCAGACTCTGGACTCTTCCTTCGTCCGCATGGACAACTACTGCCTCTTCGGCTTTCCGGTCCACCACAGCTGGTCGCCGTTCATCCACGGCCTGTTCGCGCGCCAGACCGGACAGGCCATGGAGTACCGGCTGCACGAGGTCACGCCGGCGCAGTTCCGGCACGACGTGCTCGAGTTCTTTTTCGACAGCGGCGGCCGCGGCTGCAACGTCACGGTGCCGCACAAGCGTGCGGCGGCGGACCTCGTCAATGTACTGACGCCGCGCGCCCAGCTCGCCGACGCCGTCAACACGATCGTGCGTCGCGACGACGTCCTGGTCGGCGACAACACCGACGGCGCGGGCCTGGTGACGGACCTGCGCGACAACCTCGGCCTGTACCCGAAAGCCCCGCGAGTCCTCGTGCTCGGCGCGGGCGGCGCGGCCCGTGGCGCGCTCGGCCCGTTGCTCGACGAGTTGCACCCGCAGGCGCTGGTCGTCGCCAACCGCACGGTCGAACGCGCGCTCGAACTGGCGGACGAATTCGCGGCGCTCGGCCCGGTCACGGGCATGGCATTCGAGGCGACAGCGCGGTTCGACAAGCCCTTCGACCTGGTCATCAATGCGACGTCGGCGAGCCTCAAGGGCGACGTGCCGCCCGTGGCCGTCACGGCCGTCGGCCCGGACACCGTGTGCTACGACATGGCCTACGGCGTCGGCGAAACGCCGTTCACGGACTGGGCCAAGCGCTGCGGCGCGCGGACGGTCGTGCAGGGTTGGGGCATGCTGGTCGAGCAGGCCGCGGTCGCCTTCGAGGCCTGGCGCGGCGTGCGGCCGCAGACCGCGCCGGTGCTGGAAGCATTGCGCAATCGCGCGGCGGCGATCGCGGCGGGCGTCAAGCCGAAGGGGCCGCGTACTCCGACTTGAGTGCGACGTAGTCGCGCGCCATCTTCGGGATCCGTGCCCGTTCCTGCTCGGTGAGTTCGCGGCTCCGGCGTGCCGGGCTGCCGACGTACAGGTAGCCCGACTCGAGCTTCTTGCCGGGCGTCACGACCGCGCCGGCGCCAATGATCACGTCGCTTGCGACCTCGACGCCGTCGAGCACGATCGCGCCGATGCCGACCAGCACGCGGTCGGCGATGCGGCAACCGTGCAGCGAGACGCGATGACCGACGACGACGTCTTCGCCGAGGATGGTCGGCCAGCCTGCCTCGTTGCCCGGCGTCGGCCGCGAGACGTGGATGATCGTCGCGTCCTGCACGTTGCTGCGGGCACCGATGCGGATCCGGTTGACGTCGCCGCGGATCAGCACGAACGGCCAGACCGAGACGTCGGCGCCGAGCTCGACGTCGCCGATCACGACGGCGGTGTCGTCGACCCAGGCGCCGGCGCCGAGCTTCGGCACGCAGCCGCGGTAAGGTCGAAGGGCCATGACGGGGCGCTCACTCCAGGATGAAACCGGGACGCACAGTCTAGACGCTGCGGCCCCCGGCGCTGCAAGCTTCGTGGCTGTCCGCGGGCCGCAGCCCGCCTGGTCGATCCGGAGTCCTGCGATGCTGGTCGTCTTCCTGCTGTTCGTCGCCCTGCTCGTCGTCGCGACGGTCTATTTCGTCCGCATCTACAACGGCCTCGTGGCGTTGCGCGAGAACGTGCGCAAGGCCTGGGCCAACATCGACGTGCTGCTGTCGCAGCGCCACGACGAACTGCCCAAGCTGGTCGAGACCTGCAAGCGCTACATGCAGTACGAGCAGCAGACGCTCGAGCGCGTGATGCAGGCACGCTCGGCAGTGTTCAAGGCGCAGGGCCGCAACGACGTGCCCGCGCTCGGCGCCGCCGAAGGCCAGCTGCGCCAGGGCCTCGGGCAGCTGTTCGCACTCGCCGAGAACTACCCCGAGCTCAAGGCGGACCGCAGCTTCCAGCACCTGCAGACGCGCATCAGCGAACTCGAAGAGGCGATCGCCGACCGGCGCGAGCTCTACAACGAGTCCGTGAACCTCAACAACATCCGGATCCAGACCGTGCCGGACGTCTTCGTCGCGCGCATGTTCGCGTTCCAGCCCGCGACGCTGCTCGAGTTCACCGAGGAGCAGAAGCGCGACGTCGACATGGGCAAGCTCTTTGCCTGACGACGACCTGCTGTTCTGGCTGCTCACGCTCGCCGTGGCGGTGGTCACGGGCGGTGTGGCGGCAATGCGGTCGCTGCGGTTCGCACGCCTGATCGAGGACACGCCGACCTCGCGCGTGCGTTCGGCCGCGCAGGGCTACGTCGAGCTCGACGGACGCGCGGTGCCGCTTCCGGGCACGACCAACGTCGCGCCACTGACGCAGCGCCCGTGCGTCTGGTGGCGTTATCGCGTGGCGAAGAAAGTCGAAAGCGGCAGCGCCAAGCACCGGCGCCAATCGTGGCAGACCGTGGCGTCGGGCCGCTCCTCCGTCCCTTTCGTGCTCGACGACGGCACCGGCCAGTGCATCGTGAAGCCCGACGGTGCGGAGATCGTCGTCACCGAATCGACGACCTGGTACGGCGACACGCCGTGGCCGACCGGCGCCCTGGGCAAGGGCGGCGCGAGCGCCTGGCTCGCGGGCAGCGGCCGCGATTACCGCTACCACGAAGAGCGCATCTACGAGCACGAGCGCGTCTATGCGCTCGGCGACTTCCGCTCGAGCCGCGCCGACGCCGAGGGTGACCTGCAGGCGCAACAGGCCGCACTGCTGTCGGAGTGGAAGCAGGACCAGGCCGCGCTGCTCGAGCGGTTCGACGCCGACGGTGACGGCCGCATCGACCTGCACGAATGGGAGCAGGCACGCGAGGCCGCGAAGCGCACCGTGTTCGAGCTCCGTGCGCAGCAGCCGGCGCGTGAAGTGCGGCACGTGCTCTGCAAGCCGGACGGGCAGTTGTACCTGCTGGCGGCCCTGCCGCCCGGCGATCTCGTCCGACGTTACCGGCGGCGTGCGCTGCTCTGGTTCTTCGGGTTCGTCGCCGCGGTCTACGCGTTCGGCTGGCTGCTGCAGGACACCTTCGGCTGACCCGTCGGCGTCGCTAGAATGCGACGATGGACAACCCGCTGCTGCGCGACGCGCCCCTGCCCGACTTCGACGCCATCCGCCCGGAACACGTCGAACCGGCCATCCGCTCTATCCTCGACGAGAACCGCCGGCGACTGGACACGCTGCTCGACGCCGGTGCCACCGGATGGGACGGCATCGTCGCGCCGCTCGAGCGCATGCAGCACCGGCTCGCGCGCACGTGGTCGCCCGTGGGCCATCTGAACGGCGTCGCCAACAGCGACGAGCTGCGTACGGCGTACAACGCCTGCCTGCCGCTGCTGTCGGCGTACCACACGGACCTCGCGCAGAACGAACGGCTGTTCGCGGCCTACCAGCGCGTGGCGGACACCGAAGCCGCAAAGCTGCGTCCCGAGCAGCGCCGGCTGCTGGAAAACGCCTTGCGCGACTTTCGGCTCGCAGGCGTCGGGCTCGACGCCGCGAGCAAGCAGCGGTTCAAGGAACTGATGGAAAGGCTCTCGAGCACGCAGTCGAAGTTCGACGAAAACGTGCTCGACGCGACCAACGCGTGGAGCCGCGCGGTCGCGGATCCGGGCGAGCTTGCGGGCTTGCCCAAGGCCGTCGTCGCGCGCGCACGCGACGAGGCCGTTCGGCAAGGCAAGGACGGCTGGCTGTTCACGCTCGATGCGCCCAACTACCAGGCCGTGCTCACGCACGCCGAGCATCGCGGCCTGCGCCAGGACTTCTACACGGCCTGGGTGACGCGCGCCTCCGACCTCGGTGCGCCACAGTGGGACAACAGCGCGCTGATGGAGGAGATCCTGGCGTTGCGGCACGAAGCCGCGCAGCTCGTCGGCCACACCGACTTCGCCGCCTATTCGCTCGCCACCAAGATGGCGGCCGACCCGCCGGAGGTGCTCGAGTTCCTGCGCCGTCTCGCGCGGCTCTGCAAACCTGCCGCACAGCGCGAATTCGCCGAGCTCGAGGCATTCGCGGGCCAGCCGCTCGAAGCCTGGGACGTAGCCTTTTACTCCGAGCGCCTCAAGCGTGAGCGGCTCGCGGTGTCCGAAGAGGAACTGCGGCCCTACTTCCCGTTGCCGCGCGTGCTCGAAGGCCTCTTTGCGGTGGCGGAGCGGCTGTACGGCATCCGGATCCGGCCGCGCGACGACGTCGCGGTCTACCACCCGGACGTCACCTACCACGACATCCTCGGCGAGGACGGCGCACCTCGCGGCGGCTTTTACCTCGACCTCCATGCGCGACCGAAAAAGCGTGGCGGCGCCTGGATGGACGAGTGCGTCGGTCGCATCGCGCTCGGCGAGACGCGCGCGCTGCCGGTCGCCTACCTGGTCTGCAATTTCACGCCGCCGGGCACCGAAGGGCGGCCGTCGCTGCTCACGCACTACGAAGTGCTGACGCTGTTCCACGAGTTCGGCCATGGCCTGCACCACATGCTGACCCGTGTCGACTTCCCGAGCGTCGCGGGCATCAATGGCGTGCCCTGGGACGCGGTCGAGCTGCCGAGCCAGTTCATGGAGAATTTCGCCTGGCGCGAGGAGGTGCTGCCGCTGATCTCCAGCCACGTCGAGACCGGCGAACCGCTGCCGGCCGAGGTGCTGGCGAAGCTGCAGGCAACGCGCTCGTTCCAGGCCGGCATGCACTCGGTGCGCCAGCTCGAGTTCGCGCTGTTCGATTTCCGGATACACGCCGAATACAGCCCGGCGCGCGGCGGCCGCATCGCCGAGACGCTTGCCGAGGTCCGCGCCGAGGTCGCGGTCGTGCGCCCGCCCGCGTTCAACCGTTTCCCGCACAGCTTCCAGCACATCTTCTCTGGCGGTTACGCGGCCGGGTATTACAGTTACAAGTGGGCCGAGGTGCTGTCGGCGGACGCGTTCGGCGCGTTCGAGGAGGCGGGCGTGTTCGATGCCGGCACGGCGCGACGTTTCCTGCACGCGATCCTCGAGCGTGGCGGCAGCCGCGACGCGATGGAAGCGTTCGTAGAGTTTCGCGGACGCAAGCCGGAACTCGAACCGCTGCTGCGGCAGCTGGGGCTCGCGGCGTGAAGACGCCGCCCGGCAATCGACGGAGGCGACGAACGTGACGAAGAAGAAGCCCGGTACCGACGTCCGGATGCCGGTAACCGAAGCGCAGGGTCAGTCGCCGCAGGTGGAGGTCCCCGGCATGGCCCCGAGTTTTCCCGTCGTCGGCATCGGTGCATCCGCGGGCGGCATCGCCGCGTTCGAGGCTTTCTTCTCCGCCATGCCGGCCGACGAGCCGAGCGGCATGGCATTCGTGCTCGTGCAGCACCTCTCGCCACATCACCCGAGCGTGCTGGTGGAGCTCGTGCGTCGGTATACGCGCATGCGTGTGTTCGAGGCCGCGCATGGCATGAGGCTCGAGCCCAACTGCACGTACGTGATCCCGCCGCGGCACGACCTGGAGATCGTCGACGGCGCGCTGCACCTGACGACACACGACGAGGAGCGCAAGCCGCGCCTCACGATCGACCACTTTTTCTTTTCACTCGCCCGCACGCAGAACGAGCGCGCAATCTGCATCGTCATGTCGGGCACCGGCAGCGACGGCACGCTCGGGCTGCGCGCGGTCAAGGGCGAGGGTGGCCTCGCCATCGCGCAGGCGCCGGACACGACCGAGTACGACGGCATGCCGAGCAGCGCG
>DATMIB010000189.1:0-3838 GCA_035554635.1 Steroidobacteraceae bacterium
ATCGCCGCGCCCAGTTGACCAGCCTGGCGTTCTCGGCCAGGGCCGTGCCTTCGAGGCACGTGTAACCGCGGGCGCTCGCGGCGTCGGCGAGCGAGCGCATGAGCTCCGAGCCGAGGCCGCAGCCCTGCCAGTCGTCGGCGACCACGACCGCGCACTCGGCGTGCGTCGACGTCTCGATCCGGGCATAACGACTGACGCCGACGATGCGTTCGACGCCGTCGTCCGTGACGAGCGCAGCCACGGCGAGTCGTTCGTGGTAATCGAGGTCGAGCAGTCGTTCGATGTCGGCGGGTGTCGGTTCCGCGGCGGAGTACTGCGTGCGCAGGTAGCGCGTGCGCGGCGAGAGCCGCGTCACGAACTGGAGTTCGAGCTCGAAATCGTCGGGCCGCAGCGGCCGGATCTGCACCGGCAGCCGGCCGGCCGGCTGCCAGATGCGTTCGAGCTCAGCCGGGTAACGGCCCGGCACCGGGCCGGGCGGGGAGGGCGGCCCGGCGGTCGGCGGCGAGTTCACTCGCGGTCGGAGTATTCGTCGTCGTCGTCGAAGTCGTCTTCTTCTTCGTCGTCCCAATCGTCGTCGTCATCGTCGTCGTCGTCTTCCTCGTCTTCTTCTTCGTCGTCGTCCCAATCGTCATCGTCATCGTCTTCGACGTCGTCCTCGTCCTCGTCGAACTCCTCCTCGTCGTCCGCCCAGCCTTCCGGCGCGGTGGCGAGTTCGAGGTCCATCTCGTTCCACGAGTCGAGGTCGAGCTCCTGCACCTCACGGTCCGGCCACTGGATGCGGATGACTTCCTCGTCCGGATCGACCGAGAGGACCTGGAACGTCTCCTCGGTGTCGAGGTCTTCGTACCATTGTCCGGTCTGCGGTTCGTAATCTCGGCTCACGATCTGGGTCCTCGGCGAAAAAAGGCCGCTGAAACGGCCTGAAAGTGCGCGCAACTATAAGGTCGCGTCGGCGCGACTAGCAAGCAAGCGGACTACCTATGCTGCACTGCCGCATCTGGCGTAGACTCGGGGAAAACCGGCATTGCAGAGGACGTATCGTGTACCAGTACCGCGCTCCGCTCCGTGACATCCGCTTCGTGATCCACGAAGTGCTCGACTTCGAGCGTCACTATCGGTCGTACGGCCGCGACGACCTCAACCGCGACCTGCTCGAAGGCATCCTCGAGGAAGGCGCGCGTTTCGTCGAGGACGTCCTCGCACCGACCAACCGCGTCGGCGACGAGCACGGCCTCGTCTTCGAGGACGGGCAGGTCAAGACGCCACCCGGTTTCAGGGAAGCCTACGAGCGCTACTGCCAGGACGGCTGGATCACGATGAGCGCCGACCCGGCCTGGGGCGGGCAGGGCCTGCCGCCCGGATTCGGCCTCGCCTTCGGCGAGATGCTGGTCTCGGGCAACATGGCCTGGCGCATGTACTCGGGCCTGACCGAGAGTGCCGCGCTCACGCTCGCTGCCCACGCGAGCGAGCCGCTGAAGCAGCAGTACCTGCCGAAGATGGTCAAGGGCGAGTGGTCGGGCACGATGTGCCTGACCGAGGCGCACTCGGGCACCGATCTCGGCATCCTCAAGACGCGCGCGGAGCCGCAGGCCGACGGCTCCTACCGCGTGAGCGGCACCAAGATCTTCATCAGTGCCGGCGACCACGACCTCACCTCGAACATCGTCCACCTCGTGCTGGCCCGGTTGCCCGACGCGCCGGCCGGCACGCGTGGCATCAGCCTGTTCCTCGTGCCGAAGCTGCTGCCCGACGCGAACGGCGAAGCGGGTGCGACAAACGGGGTCAGCTGCGGCTCGATCGAGCACAAGATGGGCATCCACGCCTCGCCGACGTGCGTCATGCACTTCAACGACTCGGTCGGCTGGCTCGTGGGCAAGCCCAACGAAGGCCTCGCCTGCATGTTCACGATGATGAACCATGCCCGCCTCGGCGTCGGCCTGCAGGGCCAGGGCCTCTCGGAACTCGCGTGGCAGGCCTCGATTGCCTACGCCAACGACCGTCTGCAGGGCCGCGCGATGACGGGGCCCAAGGCCAAGGACAAGCCGGCCGACCCGATCATCGTCCACCCTGACGTGCGGCGCATGCTGCTGACGCAGAAGGCCTTCGTCGAAGGCGGTCGCGTGCTCTGCTTCCTGACCGGGCGCGAGATCGACTCGACGCACCTGAACCCGGACGAAGTCGAGCGCCGTCGCTCGAACGACCTCGTCGCGTTCCTGACGCCGATCGTCAAGGGCTTCCTGACCGAGGCCGCGATGGAGGTCACGAGCCTCGCGGTGCAGGTGCACGGCGGCCACGGCTTCATCCGCGAAACCGGGGTGGAGCAGCTCATGCGCGACGCCCGCATCACGCCGATCTACGAAGGCACCAACGGCGTGCAGGCGCTCGACCTGCTCGGCCGCAAGGTCTTCGGCACCGGCGGCAAGAGCCAGCAGATGATCACCGCGCGCATCGTCGAGTCGATCAAGGCGTATGGCGCGTTGCCGCAGGTCGCGCCGTTCGCGGCCGAGATGGGCAAGCGTCTCGAACAGTGGGGTAAGCTCACGGCGGAGCTCGGCGCCGCCGCGGCGCAGAACCCCGACGAGGTCGGCGCCGCCGCGACCGACTACCTGCACGTCGCGGGCTACATGTGCCTCGGCTGGTGCTGGCTCGTCACCGCGGGCGTGGCGGCGAAGCAGCTCGCGGACAACCCGGACGACGACTTCTACAAGGCCAAGCTCGTGACCGCACAGCACTACTTCAACCGCCTGCTGCCGCGCGTGGAGGGCCACATCGCAGCGGCCCGCGCCGGTGCGGCCGGACTGATGGAGCTGTCCGCGGAGCAGTTCGCAACCGCATGAGCGCCGCACCCTCCGGCGCTCGCGCGGGCAATCGCCTCGCCGGCGCGCGGAGGGTCGTGGTCAAGATCGGCTCGGCGCTGCTGGTCGAGAAGACGACCGGGCGCCTGAACCGCGCCTGGCTCGAGGCCTTTGCGACGGACGTGGCGGCGCTGCGCGCCCGCGGGCAGGAAGTGATTCTCGTCTCGTCGGGCGCAATCGCGCTCGGTCGGCGAGAGCTCGGGCTCGCGCCGGGCAAGCTCAGGCTCGAGGAAAGCCAGGCCGCGGCGGCCGTCGGCCAGATCCGGCTCGCGCATGCCTGGAAGGACGTGCTCGGGCAGCACGAGTTCACTGCGGCGCAGATGCTGCTCACGCTCGGCGACACCGAGGAGCGCCGTCGGTACCTCAATGCGCGCGGCACGCTCGAGACGCTGCTCCGGCTCGGTGGCATTCCCGTCATCAACGAGAACGATACGGTCGCGACTGCCGAGATCCGCTACGGCGACAACGACCGTCTCGCGGCGCGCGTCGCGCAGATGGCGAGTGCGGACTGCCTGGTGCTGCTGTCCGACGTCGACGGCCTCTACACTGCCGACCCGACCGCCGACCCCACGGCGCGTCACATCCCCGAGGTCACGCAGATCACGCCGGAGATCGAGGGCATGGCGGGCGGCTCCGCATCCGACGTGGGCTCGGGCGGCATGACGACCAAGGTCATGGCCGGCAGGATCGCCATCGCCGCCGGCTGCGACATGTGCATCGCGATCGGCCGCGAACTGCGTCCGCTCGAACGGATCGAGACCGGTGCGCGCTGCACCTGGTTTGTCGCGCAATCGTCGCCCCGCACGGTGCGCAAGCAGTGGATCGCGGGCCTGCTCAAGCCGGCCGGCACGCTGCACGTCGATGCCGGCGCCGCGCTCGCGTTGCGCGGCGGCAAGAGCCTGTTGCCGGCCGGGGTCACGAGTGTCGACGGCCGCTTCGACCGCGGCGATGCGGTCGTGGTCCGCGACGTCGACGGCGTCGAG
>DATMIB010000190.1:0-3959 GCA_035554635.1 Steroidobacteraceae bacterium
GTGCCGTGCGTACCGCTGCGCCCGACGACGATCATCGGCACGCCGGTGCGGCACGATGCAATTCCGGAGTGCGAGGAGCGAGCGGGCGTGGAGGTCTGGCATCCACGGTTCGCCGCGATCCCCAAGCTCGGCCTCGCCATCAATCCGCTCGTAATGGCAACCCGGTGCCTGCCGCTCGCACGACGGCTCAATGCGGCCGTCGGCGGCTTCGACCTCGTCGATGCGCAGTATCTGTTCCCGGACGCGGTCGCCGGCGTGATCCTGGCGCGATGGCTCGGCAAGCCCGCGCTGATGACCGCACGCGGCAGTGACGTCAATGTGTTGGCCCGACAATCACTGCCGGCCGCATGGATGCGCTGGGCGTGGCACCGGGCGGCCGGCGTGATCACCGTGTCGGCGAAGCTGAAGCAGGAACTCGTCGCACTCGGGGTCGAGGACAACAGGGTGACCGTGTTGCGCAACGGCGTGAACCTCGACCTTTTCCGACCGCTTGACCGCGACGCAGCGCGACGACAGACGAGCATCGACGGCCGCACGTTACTTTCGGTCGGCAACCTCGTGGCGGAAAAGGGCCATGACATCGTCATTCGCGCTCTCGGGCAGCTTCCGGTCGACACTCGTCTCGTCGTGATCGGCCAAGGGCCGGAACGGGAGCGGCTGCAGGAACTCGCACGCGCGCTGCGGCTGCACGACCGCGTACGCTGGGTCGAGCACGTGTCGCAGGAACTGCTCGCGCAGTACTACTGCGCCGCCGACCTGACCGTGCTGGCCTCGCACCGGGAAGGCATGCCGAACGTCGTGCTCGAGAGCCTTGCCTGTGGCACGCCCGTGGTCGCCTCCGCGGTGGGTGGAATCCCGGAAGTGCTCGGCCATGACGCCGTCGCCGGGACGCTCGTGGAGCGGCTCACCCCTGAAGACTTCACGGGCTCGATTGCTTCCCGGCTTCAGGCAGCGGCCGCCCGTGACCGCATACGCGCACATGCCCAAGGATTCGGCTGGGACGCTACGATAGCGCGGCAGCTCGACCTCTTTCGCCAGGCGGCGGGCCTGATGCCTTCATGATGGTCCCCAGCGCACTCGTCTCGACACTCGGCCGGCTTGCGCCCCGCACGCGGGGCTCGCGGCTGCTGATCCTCAACTATCACCGCGTGCATCGGCACGTCGACCCGATGTTTCCAGGCGAAGTCGATGCGCAGCGGTTCGACGCCCAGATGCAGTTGCTGCGGGATTTCTGCTCGCCATTGCCGTTGCTCGAAGCGCTCGATCGTCTGCGTGCAGGCTCGCTGCCGGCCCGTCCCGTGTGCGTCACCTTCGACGACGGCTACGCCGACAACCTGATCGAAGCACTGCCGATTCTGCAACGCCGAAACGTGCCGGCAACATTCTTCATCGCGACCGGCTTTCTCGACGGTGGGCGCATGTGGAACGACTCGGTGATCGAGGCCGTGCGCCGTGCGCCGGTCGGCCGCCTGCCACGCAGCGAACTGGGACTGCCGGACGCCACGCTTGGAGAGGAATCGACACGCGGTGCCGTGGCGGAGGAGAGCATCCGCGCGGTGAAGCACCTGTCACCCGACGCACGGCTGGCGCGTGTCGAGGCGTTCTGCCGGCAGGTGGGTGTGGCGCTGCCTGCCGACCTGATGATGACGTCGCAGCAGGTGCGCACGCTCGCCGACGCCGGCATGGAGATCGGTGCCCACACGGTCCATCACCCGATCCTGTCGGCATTGCCCGCCGAACGGGCAAGGGATGAGATCGCCGGGAGCCGGGACGCGCTCGAGACGATCACGGGTCGCAAGGTCCGTGCGTTCGCGTATCCGAACGGTCGACCCGGCGACGACTACACGGAGCGCGACCGTGACATCGTGCGCGAGTTGGGTTTCGACTGCGCACTGTCGACCTGGTGGGGAGCGGCCTCGGCTCGCTCGGACCGATATCAGTTGCCGCGCTTCACGCCGTGGGACCGCACGCCCGACCGCTGGCTGGCGCGGCTGCTGCTGGCGTTTTCGAAGCCCGACACGCTGGCCGCGGCGGGGCTCGCCGGGCGCGGCTAGAGCCCGATCCAGCGCGCGATGATGTTGCGCTGCATTTCCGAGGTGCCCGAGTAGATCGTCGAGCCGATCGCGTCGCGCAGCACGCGTTCGACGTCATACTCGGCCATGAAACCGTAGCCGCCGTGGATCTGCACGGCGTCGAGCGCACCCCGTACCAGCGACTCGCTCACGAACAGCTTGGTGATCGCCGCGTCGAGCGCGACGTCGCGCGAGCGGTTCAGCTTCCATGCGGCACGGTAGGCCAGCAGGCGTGCGGCCTCGAGACTCACCTTCATGTCCGCGATCTTGTGCGAGACCGCCTGGAACTTGCCGATCGCCTGGCCGAACTGCTGGCGCGTGCGGGCGTAGTCGACCGCTGTCTCCAGCAGCCGTTCCAGCGTGCCGACGTGCGCCGCGACCAGCAGGGTGCGCTCCCATTCCATTGCGGTGCCGAATACGGCCGTGCCACCGCCGACCTTGCCGAGCACGGAGTCGTCGCCGACCTCGAGGTCGGTGAACACCAGTTCGCCGACAGGCGAGGTGCGCAGACCGAGCTTTTCCATCTTGTGGCCTGCGGCGTAGCCGTGCATGTGCCGGTCGAGCAGGAACGCCGTGAGGCCGCCGTGAAAACCCTTCTGCGCATCGGTAACGGCAAAGACGACCGCGACGTCGGCGACGGGGCCGTTCGAGATGAACGTCTTGCTGCCATTGAGGCGCCAGCCGCCTTCGGTACGCTCGGCGCGCGTGCGCATCGCGAACGTGTCCGAACCGGACCCCGGTTCGGTGATCGCGTGGCAGCCGACCAGTGAGCCGTCGCAAAGCCCTCGCAGATAGCGCTCTTTCTGCGCCGCGCTGCCGTGCGTCGACACCGGCACGACGCAGGCGAGCAAGTGTGCACAGAGCGAGAACACGAGCCCGCCGTCGCGGCAGCCGTAGCCGAGCGCCTCGAGCGCCACGGCGCAGCTGAGCGGGTCGAGCGCGCTGCCGCCGTATTCCTCGGGCACGGGCAGGCCCTGCAACCCGATCTGTGCGCAGCGCTGCCAGGCGTCACGCGGGAAGGCCTGTGCGCGGTCGCGTTCGGCCACCTTGTCGTTGAGTTCGTCGCGCGCGAACCGCAGGATCGACTCGCGCAGCAGCCGTTGTTCGTCGGACAGCGAAAAGTCCATCAGGTCAGGCTCTTCAGGCGTTGGTAATCGACCTTGTCGGTCGAGGTCTTCGGCAGGGCCTCGAGCCACACGATGCGGTCGGGGACCATGTACAGCGGCAGGTTCTCGGCGCAGAAGCGCTTCATCTCGATCAGCGACGCGGGGCCGCCCGTGTTCGCCGCGAGGTAGGCCGCGATGGTCACGCCGTCCTCGCCCGGCGTCGCGATGACCGCCGCTTCCTTGACGCGCGCGTGCCGGTAGAGGCCGGCCTCGATCTCGCCGAGTTCCACGCGGTAGCCGCGGCGCTTGACCATGCGGTCGCGCCGGCCGCGGTAGACAAAGTCGCCGTCGGGTTGTTCCACTACGACGTCGCCCGTGCGATACCAGCGCTCCCCGTCGGCCGATTGCAGGAAGCCACGCTCGGTCTGCTCCGGCAGGTTCCAGTAACCCTGCATCACGCCCGGGCCGGCGATGCAGAGCTCGCCCTCCTGGCCGCGTTCGACGTCGTGCCCGCTTTCGTCGACGACGCGCGAGCGCAGGTGCGAGCAGGTCTTGCCGATCGGGTAGGGGGTGGTTCGTTCCGGCGGCACCGGCGGCACGACCTCGTAGTACGTGCAGACGTTGGTCTCGGTCGGCCCGTACAGGTTGAAAAAGCGCCGGCCAGGCAGTTGCTCGCACAGGTTGCGCAGGTGCTTGACCGCGAACACCTCGCCCGCGAACAGCACCTGGCGCAGGGCCGAGAGGTCGAGCGACGGCAGCTGGCCGAATTGCGCGAGCAACG
>DATMIB010000191.1:0-36782 GCA_035554635.1 Steroidobacteraceae bacterium
TCTTCAGCTCCAGGATCTCGCCGCGCACGTCGACGGTGATCTTCTTGGACAGGTCGCCGTTGGCGACCGCGGTCGTGACCTCGGCGATGTTGCGGACCTGACCCGTGAGGTTCTCCGCCATCATGTTCACGTTGTCGGTCAGGTCCTTCCAGGTGCCGGCGACGCCGGAGACCTGCGCCTGACCGCCGAGCTTGCCCTCGGTGCCGACTTCCCGCGCCACCCGCGTCACTTCGGAGGCGAAGCCGTTCAGCTGGTCCACCATGGTGTTGATGGTGTTCTTCAGCTCCAGGATCTCGCCGCGCACGTCGACGGTGATCTTCTTCGACAGGTCGCCCGTGGCGACCGCGGTGGTGACCTCCGCGATGTTGCGCACCTGGCCCGTCAGGTTCGAGGCCATGAAGTTGACGTTGTCGGTCAGGTCCTTCCAGGTGCCGGCGACGCCGGGTACGAGGGCCTGGCCGCCCAACTTGCCCTCCGTTCCCACCTCGCGTGCGACGCGCGTCACCTCGGAGGCGAAACCGTTCAGCTGGTCGACCATCGTGTTGATGGTGTTCTTGAGTTCGAGGATCTCGCCCTTGACCTCGACCGTGATCTTCTTCGACAGGTCGCCCGTCGCGACCGCGGTCGTCACCTCGGCGATGTTGCGCACCTGGCCCGTGAGGTTCGACGCCATCGAGTTGACCGAGTCGGTGAGGTCCTTCCAGGTGCCGGCGACACCCGGCACGACCGCCTGGCCGCCGAGCTTGCCCTCCGTGCCCACCTCGCGCGCGACGCGCGTGACCTCCGACGAAAAGCCGTTCAGCTGGTCGACCATCGTGTTGATGGTCTCCTTGAGCTCGAGGATCTCGCCCTTGACGTCGACCGTGATCTTGCGCGACAGGTCGCCGCGCGCGACGGCCGTGGTCACGTTGGCGATGTTGCGGACCTGTGCGGTCAGGTTGGTCGCCATCGCGTTCACGGAATCGGTCAGGTCCTTCCAGGTGCCGGCGACACCCGGCACGACGGCCTGGCCGCCGAGGCGACCGTCGGTGCCAACCTCGCGCGCGACGCGCGTGACCTCCGAGGCGAACGAGCGCAGCTGATCGACCATCGTGTTGGTCGCTTCCTTGAGCTGCAGGATCTCGCCGCGGACGTCGACGGTGATCTTTTTCGACAGGTCGCCGTTGGCGACCGCAATCGTCACGTCGGCAATGTTGCGCACCTGCGCCGTCAGGTTGCCTGCCATCTGGTTGACCGAGTCGGTCAGTTCCTTCCAGACGCCCGATACGCCGCGCACCTTGGCCTGGCCGCCGAGCTTGCCTTCGGTGCCGACCTCGCGCGCGACACGCGTCACCTCGGACGTGAACACCGCGAGCTGCTCGATCATCGAGTTGACGAGCTTCGCCGAGCGCAGGAACTCGCCCTTGAGCGGGCGCCCGTCGACCTCGAGGTCCATCGACTGGCCGAGGTCGCCCTTGGCGACCGCGCCGATGGTGCGTGCGATCTCGGTGGTCGGCCGCACCAGGTCGTCGATCAGCGTGTTGAGGCAGTCCGTCGTCACCGACCAGCCACCCATCGCGCCCGGCAACGACATGCGCTGGCGCAGGCGGCCTTCCTTGCCGACGCTCGAGCTCAGCCGGCTCACCTCGCGCAGGAACCGGTCCTTGTGGCCGATCGTCTGGTTGAACGCCTCGGCGATGCGGCCGTCCAGGCCGTCCCAGTCCGCGGGCAGGCGCACCGAAAAATCGCCGTCCCGGAACGCCGACATGGCCGACAACAGCTGCCGTTGCCGAGCCTCGGTGGCCGCGCACTCCGCACGAAGGGCGGCGAGTTCGTCGGGATGCGCAGGAAGTGCGACAGGATGACCCGCAATGCCGCGATCGGGGGCGGTCTGCATGAATGTCCTCGGTGCCGATGCTGGTGCGACCGGAATGAATCGATCACAGGTAGCAAACCGGTACCCCACGAGCAACGCGACCGACGCCTCGTGTAGGACAGCTCGTGGCGCGGACCCGGCGCCGGATCCGCCGTGACCTCACCGCGGACGCCGACCGACGCAAAAGCGTGGCCCGATCCCGATGACAGCCATCGAACCCGACGCGAACGGGCCGAGCAGTTCGCTCACTGTGTAGGCGCTCCCTGACAGAAAAATAAGCGACAGTCGCAAGCGTGGCCGCCAATACTTGATCCATGAACCCACGCCGTGCGTCTGTCCCCGCTGCGGCCCGATCCCGGTGAACGAACCTCCGACGTGCCGCTCAAGGAAATCCCGGATACCGTCCGCCGCCTGATCGGCGAGTCGATCGGCTCCGTGCCGGAACTCGAGGCGATCCTGTTGCTGCGCTCCGACCGCGAGCGTGAGTGGACGGTCGACGACGCCGGCGCGCGCCTGTACGTGAGTCACACGGTCGCGGCGCATGTCCTGGCAGCGCTTGCAGCCAAGGGATTCTTCGTCGCGACCGACCAGCGCTATCGCTACGCCCCCGCGACGCCGGCGCTCGAAGCCGCCGTCACGGCGCTGGCGTCCGCGTACACCACGAACCTGATCGCCGTGACGCACCTGATCCACACGCGCCCCGCCACGAGCGTGCTGCAATTCGCCGAGGCGTTTCGAATGCGCAAGGAGGAACCCTGACCATGGCCGCGCTCGTCTACCTGCTTTGCGCCGCGGCCGCGTTGCTTTGCACGTTCCTGCTGTTCCGTGCATACCTGCGCGTCGGCACCCGGCTGCTGTTCTGGAGCGCGGTGTGCTTCGCCTGCTTCACGGCGAACAACGTCCTGCTGTCGGTCGACCTCGTGCTGCTGCCCGACGTGAGCCTGTACGAGCTGCGCAACTTCGCGACGCTCGCCGGCGTGCTGGCCCTGCTGTACGGGCTGATCTGGGAGGCGCGGTGATGGTCTCGACCTGGTCGTACCTGATGCTGGGCGCGATCGCGATGGGGAGCTTCGTCGCCGGGCTGCTGTTCCTGCGTCACTGGCGCGACGGCCGCGACCGGTTCTTCCTGCTCTTCGCGCTGTCGTTCTTCGTCGAGACGATCAATCGAGTCGCGCTCGCGGCAACGCCGCGGCCGGACGAGGGCAGCCCGTGGTTCTATGGCATCCGGCTGGTCGCGTACGGCCTGATCCTGCTCGCGATCCTCGACAAGAACCTGCAGCGTCGCAGTCGCAATCCTTCCTGACCTCGACCTGACGCGCAGGCGCGCCCGTCCACGCCGCACGGGCCACGTTCACTCGCCGCGCGCTTCCATGCCCTGCTGGATCGTCACTGCCGTGCCCGGGTGGCACGGCGAGGCGGCGCGCGTCCACAGGCAGACCTCGTCGACATAGCCGTCGCGCTGGGGTTCGCAACGGCGCAGCGCGTAACCGTGTCGGCGGGGTTGGGCGTTCCCCGCCGGTGCCAGCCAGGCGTCGAACGCCCGTGCCTGGTCGCGCGGATCCGCGCCCGGCGGCAATTCGTACAGCGGCAGCGGCGCGTGCAGCCAGGCATGGCCACCGGACCAGGCCCAGACCAGGCCCTGCAGCGCCACGCCGCAGCGTGCTTCGTGCCCGGCCTGTTGCAGCAGCACGAGCCCGGCCCGGCCGCGCGACCACTCGGCACGCATCGTGTCGGAAACAACGAGCGTTGCCGACGTCGCCACCCAGGCCACCGCAGTGAGCGCCAATGCTACGGTGCGCGACACTGTCGTCGCGGGCTCGATGGCGCGCGCCGCCAGCCACGGTCTCGCGAGCGACGCCAGTCGCGCTGAGCCCAGCGCCGCGACGAAGACGAACAGCGGCAGGGCGGGGAAGACGAAGCGATACTCCTTGTGGGCGACGGCGCTGTGCACGAGCACGACGACGAGTGCGACCACCAGCGGCAAGGGTTCTCGTCGCGCCCCGACCAGGGCCAGTCCTCCGAGCACGGGCAATGCCCAGCCCCAGTGTCGCCAGAGTTCGTGCACATACCAGGTCGCGCCGCTGACGCCGTAGCGGTGGCTGCGGGCCTCGAAGATGTTGACCGCAAAGTTGCGCAGCACCGACCCGAACGGCACGCCCCAGGTCGCCCAGTCGACCAGGCCGAGCACGCACAACGGGGCGATGCCGCCCAGGCACAGCGGCCACCAGCGCGAACGCCACTCCAGCCGGCAATGCCAGGCCGCAGCGACGAGTGCGGCCGGCGCGAGGTGAAAGCGAAATGCAACCGCGCACCCGAGCACCACGCCGGGCAGCCACGGCCAGCGGCGTGCCGACGCGGAGCGTCCGCTGCACAGGCAGGCGCCGGCAAAGAGAAACGCCGCTGCGACGACTTCGCCGAATGGCCGTGCGCCGAAATAGACGAGGTCCGGCCAGGTCGCAAGTGCCGTGACGACGATCGCCGCCACGCCGAGGCCGTACGGACGTGCCCAATGCCAGGCCACCACGACCGTCGACGCCGACAGCGCCGCGACGCCGCCGACCGCGACGACGCGGTAGGCGTCCGTTCCCGGTGCGAACGTCTCGCCCAGCCACAAGGCGCCGCCGAGCAGCCCCGGCAACAACCACGAACGCGCACCGTCGCGGAATTCCCACGGCACCAGGCCCGTGCCGAAGACGAGCCGGTGTGCCTGCTCGAGTGCCTGGAACAGTTCGTCGGGGTGGTGCAGGCTCGGCCAGTGCAGCGCCACGAACGTCCGCAGCACCCATGCGAACCCGAACACGATCGCCAGCGACCGCCACGGCACGCCTCTGCACGCGGACTCGACTTCGATCCGGGTCACGGACGCCTCGCTGCCAGTCGCGCGAGGAGTCTAGCGGTCCGTCCGGCGCCCGCGCGACGGGAAACCGCATTGACGGCCCAAACCCGCCCTCGCAATCATCGCCAGCCCCATCCGGCCCGCACTGCCGATCGTGAAAATCGTCGTCATCACGCCGACCTACAACGAGCGCGACAACGTCGCACGGCTCGTCCATGCGCTGCAGGCGGAGTTCGCGCGCGTGCCGCGCCACGAGTGGCATCACCTCGTGGTCGACGATGCCTCGCCCGACGGCACGGCGGACGCCGTGCGCGAGTTGCAGCCCGGGCGCCCCGGCCTGCACCTGCTGATGGGTCCCCGGCAAGGCCTCGGCGCGGCTTACGTCCGCGGCATGCGCCACGCAATGGACGAACTCGGCGCCGACGTCGTCTACGAAATGGACGCCGATTTCTCGCACCGCCCGGCGGACCTGCCGCGGCTGTTGCGCGAGATCGAATGCGGCGCCGACTTCGTGATCGGCAGCCGTTACGTCGAGGGCGGCAGCATCCCGGCGCAATGGGGCTGGCACCGCAAGGCGAATTCGCTGCTGGGCAATGTCGTGGCGCGCTACGTCGCGGGCATTCCGCAGGTGCGCGACTGCACCGCCGGTTTCCGTGCGATCCGGGTGTCGACGTTGCGGCAGATCTCGCTCGGCGAGCTGCGCGTGCAGGGGTACGCGTTCCAGGTCGCGCTGCTGCACGCCGCCGTGACGGCCGGCGCGCGCGTCAAGGAAATTCCGGTCGATTTCGTCGACCGCACGCACGGCGAATCGAAGCTCGGCTTGCGCGACATCGTCGAGTTCGTCGTCAATGCCTGGTGGATCCGCTTCACCAGCTCCCGGACGTTCCTCAAGTTCGCGGCGGTCGGTGCGACCGGCGTCGTCGTCAACCTGGGCGTCTTCACGCTGCTGACGTCGCTCGGGCTCAACAAGTACGCGGCCTCGCCGATCGCGATCGAAACCTCGATCGTCACGAACTTCCTGTTCAACAACTACTGGACGTTCCGCGCGCGCCGCGGCAACGGGCGCACGCGCATCCGCGGCCTCAAGTTCAACCTCGTTTCGCTGTTGAGCCTCTGCGTCAGCTACGGCACCTTCGTCGTACTGTCGGTGCTGTTCCCGGCGGTGCCGCCGCAGTGGCACCAGCTCGCGGGCATCGTCCCCGCGACGCTGATCAATTACCTGCTCAACTCCTACTGGACGTTCCCGGACCTCGAACGACGCCGCGCGAGCGAGTTGCTGCGCTCAATCCCAGCAACCCCAGGTGACGTGCAGCAGAACGACTGACCGGGCCTGCGCGATCTGGAGCAGGCAGAAGCCGTCGCCGGGCAGCTGTCTTGCGAGTGCCGGGGCGAAGTTCAGGTCGCGGACCAGCAGGAACTCGTGCGTCTGCGCGGTGAACTCGCGGTAGTCCGTCACGCGCAGCGGTTCGATACGCGCCAGCCCGCGCAGGGCGATCTCGTCGTTGTTGAAGCCGCGCAGCAGCGCGGCCAGCGAGGCGTTCATCGGGTAGACGAAACGTTCGCGCACGCTGGCGGGCGCGTAGTACGAGTACTCGAGGAACTTGTGTGGCGTGTCGAACGCGACCGGCAGCGGTGTCGTCTCGATGACCTCGCGCAATTCCGTCGGGAACCCCTGTTCGTCGAGCAGGTCGTCGAGCGTGCGCACGAAACCGCCGAGGCCGAGCGCCGCGATGCAGGCCGCGGCGAGCCAGGCCGTCCGCGGCAGCACCGCCGCGACCACTGCGACGAGGTACCCCAGCAAGATCGCGACGCCGGGCACGAAGGCGATGACGTAGCGTGGCGTCAGCGCGCCCGTCAGCACGCTTGCGAGCACGTACGCGAGCAAGGGCGTGTATGCGAGCGCGATCGCGCCGACGAGCTCGTGCGCCGGCACCGGCACCCGCAGCACCGCCCGCCAGCGCGGCACCGCGAGCAGCCCGAGCACGAGCACCACACCGCACGCGAGGACGATCGAAACCGGCGAATCGGAGTACTGCAGGAAACCGGTGAAGTACTGATAGGCGTCGGCGAGGCTGAACGAAGAGGCCCAGAACGCGCTCTGCATGCCGAGCGCCAGCTTTGCGATCGGCCAGAGCAGCAGCGATGCCAGCGTCGCCACGGCAAACGCAGCGACGATCCCGGCGTCGATGCGACGCCGCTCGACCGTGCGCCAGGCCTCGCCGAGCGCGGGCGGCACGAACGCGAGGACGCCGAAGTAGTGCGAGAACGGCCCGACGCACAGCGCGAGTGCGAGCACGGCGAGCCGTCGCGGCGTCGTCGCTGCGACCGCGCGCTGCCACGCCAGCAGGGCAAGCGCTCCGGAACAGAACAGCAGCGCGTAGGCGCGGCCCTCGTACGAGAAGAACACGGCCGCCGTGCCGATCGGGGCGAGAAAGGCGGCGGCGGCGGCCGCAAACGGCACGCGCGGGCGCACATAGCCATAGATTGCGAACAGCCCCGCCAGGAAGGCGAGCACGGACGGCAATCGGAACGCGGCGGGGGAGTCGCCCAGCAGCGTCATCGACAGGTGTCGCAGCAGGTAGTCGAGCGGCGGGTTGGTGTCGGCCCCGGCCAGCAAGGCGCGCAACGTGGCGAGCAGCGACGGCTCTTGCGCAACGTGAAACGTGTAGAGCTCGTCGTACCAGAGCGGTCGCCAGGAGGCCGCCAGCCACGCGAGGACGAAGCAGCCGACGGCGCTACCGACGAGTATCCAGCGTTGCAGGTGGGTCGATGTGGGGCGCGTTGCGGTCACGGGGGCGCACGATAAACCAGGCGCCTGCCCGTGGTCGCGGGTATTCGGCGCCTCGTGCGGCTGCGGCCAGCGCAATGCGGTGCGTACTTGGCGCGATTGACGCTCGACGGCGGGGGGCGGAGATTTTCACGCGGGTGTGCGCGCACGGAGCGCGACGACGACACGCCGGCGGCCTGGGCTCCGGGCCGCGCGCGGGGAAGCACCATGGCGACGACCCGACCGATCCCGATGCTCGACCTGATGTTCTTCCTGACGGAGAGCGTCGACAATCCGCGGCACGTGGGGTCGGTGCTGATCTTCCGCAAGCCTCCCGAGCGGCGTGAAAGCGTCGTGCCGGAAATCGTCGAAGCCTACCGGCAGGCGCAGCCCAGGTCGCCCTTCAATCGCATCCCGTCGTTGCGCACGACCGGCCTGCCGCAGTGGCAGGAGGTCGACCGCGTCGACACGAGCCATCACGTGCGTTACCTCGCGCTGCCCGCTCCGGGGACCGAACGACAGCTGCACGAACTGATCGCGGACCTGCACGAACCGATGCTCGAGCGCCATCGGCCGGGGTGGAAGCTGTACTTCATCGATGGTCTCGAGGACGATCGCTTCGCGGTCTACCACAAGTGCCACCACGCGCTGGTCGACGGCGAGTCCGGCATGGAGATCCTGCGCCGGTCGCTGGCCACGACGGCGGACGACCGGCAGATCCGGACGACCGTCACGCTCGACCCGCCGTCACGATCCCGTCGCGCACCCGGGAGCCTGCAGCCCTGGCTCGAGCGCGAGGCGCGCCGCCTCGCCCGTCGCACGTACACGCTCGGCTTCAGTTCGCTGTACCTGGTCGAGCAGGCGCTCGCCGGGTTGCGCGGCTACGCGCCTGGCCAGGTCCGTGCCTTCACGGCTCCGCGCACGCCGATGAACGAGCCGATCCGAAACTCGCGTGCGATCTCGCACACGGTGCTGCCGCTCGAACCGCTGCGACAGATCGCGCACCGCAACGGGGCCACGCTCAACGACGTCGCGCTGTGCGTGCTCGACGCGGCGCTGCACCGTTACCTGGCGGAACGCGGCCAGGTACCGCGTCATCCACTCGTCGCGCTGTGCCCCGTCTCGTTGCGCGACGAGGCCGCGAGCGAGGCGACGACCAACGTCTCCGCGATCTGGCCGCCGCTCGGCCCGGCCGAGGCGCGGATCGACGAGCGACTGCAGGCGATTGCCGCCAGCACGCGCCTGGCCAAGGCGCAGCTGCGACGCCTCGGCAAGGACGCCGCATACGCGTACACGGTGATGGCCTTCGCGTTGGCCGAGACGCTGACACTGGTGCCGCCGGCGTTGTCGGGCCTGCGAACGGCGAACCTGCTGGTCTCGAACGTGCGCGGCCCCGAGCAGCCGATGTACCTGAACGGCGCGCGTCTCGAGGCGTTGTTCCCGGTGTCGACGCTGATCGCGGGCATCGGCCTCAACGTCACCTTCATGTCGTACGCGGGCCAGGTGGTGCTCGGCTTCACGGCCAACGGCTCGGCGCTGCCCGAAGTGGAAACCCTCGCGCGCTACACGGCCGAGGCATTTGTGGAACTCGAGCATCAACGGCCGCGCCGCGCCCCGCCAGTGCGGCAGGCTCGGCCGCGCAAGCCCCGCGCGCGACGGGCCGCACGCGCAACGCGTACTGCGCACGTCGCGCACGCGACGCCCTGAGCCCGTCATGGCCACCGACCAGGGGTTCGTCGACTACGTCTGCGACCAGTTGCGCGGCGCCGGCACGATCACCTCGCGCAAGATGTTCGGCGAGTACGCGTTGTACAGCGACGGCAAGGTCGTCGCCTTGCTGTGCGACAACCAGTTCTTCCTCAAGCCGACCGCAGCGGCGCGCGCACTGTTGCCGCAGGTGAAGGAGGGGCAACCGTACCCCGGCGCGAAGCCGCACCTGCTGCTCGACGAAGTGCTCGAGGACGGCGAACTGCTGTCGCGCCTGGTCGCGGTCACGGCACGCGAGATGCGGCCGCCGAAACCCGCGATCGGCAAGCCCCGTCGCGGTCCCCGCAAGCGCTGAGCGTCGGTGCCGCCGGCTCCGGCCGGGACGACAGCCGGGACGACGCCCGCCCGGCAGCCGTCAGGCCGCCCGTCTAGCGGTCGGGCTGCCCGCCCGGTTGCGCGACGATTTCCGCGATGGTCGCCTCGATCCACTTCTGCGCGCGTTCGTTCAGTTCGCGCGGCGTCAGGCCCTGCGGGTCGATCGCCGGACCGATCACGACGCGGATGGTGCCGGGTTTCTTGAGCAAGCCGCGGCGCCGCCAGAAGTAACCCGAGTTGTGGGCGATGGGCACGATCGGCGCACCGGTCTCGCAGGCGAGCAGCGCGCCGCTGATGCCGTACTTGCGGGTCTGGCCTACGGCGACGCGCGTGCCTTCGGGATACACCACGACGCCCATGCCCGACGCGAGTCGTTCGCGACCCTGCGCGACGACCTGGTTGACCGCCGAGTGACCGGCGCTGCGATTGATCGCGATCGGCCGGTACATGCGCACGGCCCAGCCGACGATCGGGATCCAGATCACCTCGCGCTTGAGCAGCCACGCGGCAGGGGGCACGACGAACATCTGTGCCATCGTTTCCCACGCCGAGGAGTGCTTCCAGAGCGAGATGAACGGCCGCGACGGCAGGTTCTCCTGGCCTTCGATCGTGTACCGCAGGCCGCAGATCGTGCCGGCGAGCCCGGTCAGCAGCCGGCCCCAGGTGCGCGGGATCGCATAGCGCTGCTCGAGCGTGAGCGGCAGCAGCATCGCGAGCAGCACGATGACGCCGAACACCGCCGTGACCAGGAACAGCAGGCCCGTGAAAAGCAGCGAACGCAGCCATTGCATGCGGAGGATCGTCCCAGGTCGCTCGTCGTCGTTGTTGGCCTTCGTCGCGGACAGCGGACGGCGCGGACCCTGCGTCGCGCGCCGCCCATGAGCATCAGCCCGGCAGGCGCGACAGGTCCGCGGCCCGCATGAACAGCCCGCGCATGCGATTGAGCAACGCGAGACGGTTGGCGCGCAAGGCCGCATCGTCGGCCATCACCATGACGCCGTCGAAGAACGCGTCGACCGCCTGTCGCAACGCCGCGAGGCGCTGCAGGGCCGGCGTGTAGTCGCGCGCGGCGAAACGCGGCTCGACTTCGCGTGCGATCGCCACGACCTGCTCGGCGAGCACCTGCTCGGCGGGGTCGATCAGACGCGCCTCGTCCACGACCGCGCCGACCGGCTCCGTCGCCTTGCGCAGGATGTTCGCGATGCGCTTGTTCGCGGCCGCGAGGCTGGCGGCGTCGGGCAGCTGCAGGAACTGCACGAGCGCGCGCAGCCGTGCGTCGAAGTCGAGCGGCGACGCCGGTCGCGTCGCCAGCACCGCGTCGAACATCTCGGCCGTGACCTCGACGCCGGCGCCGCCTTCGACGTAGTAGGCGCGCAGCCGTTCGATGACGTAGTCGTAGACCTCGTCGCGCAGCGCGTCGAGGTCCGCGGGCGGCAGGCTCTTGCCTTGCATCGCTGCGACCGCGGCCATGTCGGCGCGGGCAGCCGCGACGGCCTGGCCGAGGAGCTGCTGCAGGTCCAGGTCGAGACCCCGTTCGATCGAGGTGCGCAGCAGCCCCAGCGCCGCACGGCGCAGGCCGAACGGGTCGCGCGTGCCGGAGGGCTTCTGGCCGGTGGCGTAGATGCCGGCGATCGTGTCGAGCCGGTCGGCAATCGACAGCGCCATGCCCGCCCGCGTCGCCGGCAGCTCGTCGCCCGCAAAGCGTGGCAGGTACTGCTCGCGCAGCGCCTCGGCCACCTCGGCGGGCTCGCCGTCGTGCAGCGCGTAGTAGCGGCCCATCAGGCCCTGCAGTTCCGGGAACTCGCCCACCATGTTGGTGAGCAGGTCGCACTTGCAGAGCACCGCGGCACGGTCGGCGAGCGCGGCATCGCCGCCGATCGCCTGCGCGATCGCGCGCGCAAGGGTGCGCACGCGAGCGGCCTTCTGATGCAGCGAACCGAGCTGGGTCTGGAACGTCACGCGCTGCAGCGGCTCCACGTGCGAGTCGAGGCGGTGCTGGCGGTCGGTCGTGTAGAAGAAGGCCGCGTCCGACAGGCGCGGTCGCACGACGCGCTCGTTGCCGGCGACGACCTGCGCGGGATCGCGACTCTCGATGTTGGCCACGGTCACGAACCAGGGCATCAGCGCGCCTTCCGGGTCGCGCACCGGGAAGTAGCGCTGGTGGTCCTGCATCGTCGCGATCGGCACCTCGGGCGGCAGCTCGAGGAACTGCGCGTCGAAACGGCCGGCGAGCGGCACCGGCCATTCGACCAGGCCCGTCACCTCGTCGAGCAGTGCGTCGTCGATCACGGCCACGCCGCCCAGGCCTGCGGCCGTCGCCGTCACGCCCTGGCGGATCGCCTCGCGCCGCTGCTGCACGTCGGCCAGCACGCGCCCGCGCTGCTGCAACTGGCGCACGTAGCCGGCCGGCGTCGCGACCCGGATCGCCTTCGGCGCCATGAAACGGTGGCCGTAGGTCACGTTCGAGGCCGGCACGCCGAGGATGTCGCCGGCGACGACCTCGCGGCCGAACAGCATGACGACCCAGTGCACGGGTCGCACGAATTGCGCCTCGCCCGCGCCCCAGCGCATGCGCTTGGCGATCGGCAGCGCCTCGAGCGCGGCCGTCACGATGCCCGGCAGCAGGTCGAGAGTGCTCGCGCCCGGCTCGACGCCGCGGAACACGAGCCATTGTCCCTTGGGCGTGTCCAGACGCTCGAGCGCCGCGACCTCGACGCCGCAACCGCGCGCGAACGCGAGCGCCGCCTGCGTCGGTGCGCCGCTGTTATCGAAGGCGGCCTTCACGGGCGGACCGCGTTTTTCGAGCGGGCGGTCGGGCTGTCGCTCGGCGAGCTTGCGCACGCGCACGGCCAGCCGCCGCGGCGTGGCGAACCGCTCGACGGCGCGAAATTGCACGCCGGCCTCGCGCAGCCCGCGCTCGACGCCCTCGGCGAACGCCGCGCTCAGCGCGAGCAGCGACTTCGGCGGCAGTTCCTCGGTGCCCAGTTCGACCAGGAAATCGCGGGAGGTGCTCATGCCAGGCCCCCCGTGGTCAGGCCCTTCTCGGGCAGGGGCGGGTCGACGTGGGGAACGACCGCCGCCTCCGTGGTCGCACCCCCGGTGCGGGAGCCCGGCCGCAGCATCGGGAACCCGAGCGCCTCGCGACTCGCGTAGTAGGCCTCGGCGATGCCGCGCGCGAGCGTGCGCACGCGCAGGATGTAGCGCTGGCGTTCGGTGACCGAAATCGCCTTGCGCGCATCGAGCAGGTTGAACGTGTGCGAGGTCTTGAGCATGCGCTCGTAGGCCGGCAGCGCGAGCTTGGCCTCGAGCAGCCGCTGGCACTCGCGCTCGTGCGCGTCGAACTGGCGGAACAGCTCGTCGACGTCGGCCAGCTCGAAGTTGTACTTCGACTGCTCGACCTCGTTCTGGTGGTAGACGTCGCCGTAGGTGACGCGGCCGAGCGGGCCGTCGGTCCAGACCAGGTCGAACACGCTCTCGACGCCCTGCAGGTACATCGCGAGCCGCTCGAGGCCGTAGGTGATCTCGCCCATGACCGGCCGGCAGTCGAGACCGCCGACCTGCTGGAAGTACGTGAACTGGGTGACTTCCATGCCGTTGAGCCAGACCTCCCAGCCCAGGCCCCAGGCGCCGAGCGTCGGCGACTCCCAGTTGTCCTCGACGAAGCGGATGTCGTGCACGAGCGGGTCGATGCCGACCGCGCGCAGCGAGCCGAGGTAGAGGTCGATGATGTCGACGGGCGACGGCTTGATGACCACCTGGTACTGGTAGTAGTGCTGCAGCCGGAACGGGTTGTCGCCGTAGCGGCCGTCGGTCGGCCGGCGCGAGGGCTGCACGTACGCGGCGCTCCACGGCTCGGGGCCCACCGCGCGCAGGAAGGTCGCGACGTGGAACGTGCCCGCGCCGACCTCCATGTCGTACGGCTGCAGGATCACGCAGCCGCGGGCGGCCCAGTAAGCCTGGAGCGTGAGGATGAGGTCCTGGAAGGTCTGCGGGGCGTGCTTGGCCGCTTTCGGCATGACTTGGAAAACTCGCGGATCGCGCAAAGACGCGCAGTATAACAACGCGGACGGTGCTGCCCGGCCTGCGTCGGCTCTCAATGTCTACTACACAAACCACCGGATGGCGCCCGAAGCATCCGTCATCATTTGCCAGCTTGGGTTTTCAATGGGCTGCGAGGCACTGCGGTCACTGCGGACCGCGCTGAACCGTCGCGGACGGGCAGAATACGCGTCTCGCCGTGGCCACGAGCAGCCTGGACGAACATGACCAACGACGCACGCAGCGCCCGCACCGTAACGAAGATCTCGCGTCGCGCACCGAGTCGTCGCTCGGCGGTCAACCAGCACCAGGCCCGTCACTTCGTGCAACTGGTCCGGCTGCTGGAGCGGGACGCGCTGCAGCACTTCCGCGTGCCGGTGCACGCGCGATTGCCGCAGGACCGGTTCGCGGAGCTGTTCAAGCTCGACGCCTACCGGATCCTGCTCGAGGGCGCGTACGCGTGCGGTTTCGTCTGCGGCGACTTGAAGCCCGACAATCCGCTCGAGGGCGTGCGGGAACGCCCGCTCGATGCGATAGACGGCTGGACGTTCCCGCAGCTGCGGCAGTACGTGCACTACCTGGTGCGACACGAGCGCTGGGCCGACGGGTATTCGAGCCCGATCCTCGATGCCCTGGGCAACGGCTTCCTGCAGCGCGTGGCCGACCGGCTGGAGCACGACGACTCGCTCTACGCCTGAGCACGGACGCCCGGGCGCCCTCGCAGCTTGCGTCGTGCTCGCGCACGGAGCCGTCGTGCCGGCTTCGGGTTGCTTGCATTGCACGGACCGGCCCGGTCGTTCACGGGCTCATGACGCATCGGACCGCGGAACTATGCGACGTCTCGCTTGCCAGAAGCACGGGCCGCGCATGTAGGACATCGGGGCCTGACAGCGGGCATCCCGGAAAGCGATACTTGCAGACCGCGGACGAAAGTCCGCGGCGACTTGGATTCAACTTGGAGTGGGTGATGGCAGCAGCTTCCAGCCGGCAGAAACGACGCGATACCAACCGAGGCACCAGCGCACGCAAGACGTCGCGGGGATCGAAGCGTGCGAAAGGGCCGGATCTCGACCTGCGTCGCACGCCGGTGCAGGCGCGCGGCCAGGCGACGTTCGAACGCATCCTGGACACGACTGCCGACCTGCTGGAAACCGTCGGCGTCGACGTGCTGACGACCAACCTGATCGCCCGCTCGGCGGGCGTCAACGTCGCGACGCTGTACCAGTACTTCCCGAACAAGCAGGCCGTGCTGCTGGCGCTGTTCGAGCGCCAGAGCGCCGCGCGTTTCGAACTCGGCGAGCGCTACATCGCCGGCCTGGGCAACGCCGCCGACTGGCGTCGGCACCTGCGCAACCTCGTCCAGGGCGTCGCGCGCGGGCGCACCTCGACCAAGGGCGTGATGCCGCTGCGGCAGGCCATGCGCTCCTCGCCGGACCTGCAGGCACACGATCGCGCGCATTGGGAAAAGCTGTCCTCGACGCTGGCGACGGAGCTGGGCCGCGCGGGGCTGCGTGGCGAGAAAGCCGCCACGGTCGCGCGCGCGGCGATCGAGACGCTCGCGGCGCTGCTCGACTTCTGGACGCTCGAGTCGGGTGCCAAGGATCCGCGCATCCTGGAACAGATCGAAGCCATGCTCGCGGGCTATCTCGGCCCGTACTTCGAACGCCGACGCGGCAAGGCCGGCGCGCGCGGCTGATCGCGCGCACCCGTCGCGGCAACCCTCGGCGTCGTCCCCGGCGTCGAGGGCGCTGACTCAGGCGTACCCCTTGTACTTCTCGAGCAGCCGCACCGGCTTGGCGAGAGCGTCGCGCCGGAACGGGTCGCCGAGCTCGCGGGTCACCATCATCTCGAGCACGGTGCAGCGGCCCTCGGCCTGTGCCTGAACCGCGGCCCGCAACGCCGGGCCCACGTCGGCCAGCCGGTCCAGCGTCACGCCCTCGCAGCCGAACGCCTGCGCGACCTGCGCCCAGCTCGGGTTGGCGAGGTCCACGCCCACGAACCGGCGCGAATAGAAGTCGACGTGGTTCTTCTTTTCGGCGCCCCACTGGCCGTTGTTGAAGACGACCACGGTCACGCCGATCCGCTCGCGTGCGCAGGTGAGCAGCTCGTTCAGGCTGATGCCCCACGCACCGTCGCCCACGTAGGCCACGGCCGGTCGCTGCGGTTGCGCGATCTTCGCGCCGCAGGCCACCGGAAACGCGTAGCCGCAGTTGCCGAAGCTCATCGCGGCGAACATCGAGCGCGGCTGTTCGAAACGCAGGTAGCTGTTGGCGACGGAGCAGATGTTGCCGATGTCGGTCGCGACCATGGCGTCCGCGGGCAGGGCCCGTTCGAGTTCCCGCAGCACCTGGCGCGGGTGCATGTGCGGCGAGTCCTGGGCGACCTCGAGCGAGTACGGATCGCGCTCGTGCGTCCACTGCTCGAGCTCGTGTTCCCACGCGGCTCTTGCGGCCGCAATCCGCTGACGTCGTTCGGCCACGGTGGCACCGGCCGCGAGCTCCCGCGCGCGCAGCCGCTCGTGCAGCGCGAGCGCCGCGGCCCTCGCATCGCCGTGGATGCCGACGGCGATCGGCTTCACGAGCCCGAGCACGCGGGCATCGGCGTCGACCTGGATGACCTTCGCGTGCTGCGGCCAGTAGTCGAGGCCGTGCTGCGGCAGCGTGCCGAACGGCCCGAGACGCGTGCCGAGCGCCAGTACCACGTCGGCCTGCGCGAGCAGCTGCATGGCCGCGCGCGAGCCCTGGTAGCCGAGGGGGCCGCACCAGAGCTCGTGCGACGCCGGGAACGAATCGTTGTGCAGGTAACTGTTGCAGACCGGCGCGTGCAGCAACCCGGCGAGCGCGACGGTGGCGTCACGGCCCTCCGACAGGATCACGCCACCACCGGCGACGATCACCGGAAAACGCGCTGACGCGAGCAGGTCGGCCGCCTCGTCGAGCGCGGCCGCGTCGCCCGGGCCGCGACCGATGCGCAATGGCGGTGCAATGCGGGCACGGCACTCGCCGTAGAAATGATCGCGCGGGATGTTGAGTTGCGCCGGGCCCTGCTCGAGCCGCGCCCGGTCGAAGCAGCGCGCGGCGATCTCCGCCATGCGCCGCGGGTCGTTCACGTGCCCCTGGTACTTGGTGATCTTCGAGAAGATCGGCAGCTGTTCGGTCTCCTGGAAGCCGCCGAGCCCCATCGTCATCGAGCCGGTCTCCGGCGTGATGAACACGACCGGCGAGTGGGCCCAGTAGGCCGCGGCGATCGCCGTGACGAAGTTGGTGACGCCGGGACCGTTCTGCGCGATGCAGACGCCGTGACGCCCGCTCGCGCGGGCATAGCCGTCCGCCATGTGCGCGGCGCCCTGCTCGTGGGCGACCGGGATGAAGCGGATCCCGGCCGCGGGAAACAGGTCGAGCGCGTCCATGTACGCCGAGCCGACGATGCCGAACACGTCGGTCACGCCTTGGGCGACCATGGTCTCGACGAGGGCCTCGGACGAGGTCATGAGCACTGGCTCGGCTGTCACGGCTGCTCTCCCTGGTGCGCGGTCGTCGTGTCCGCCGTGCCCGATGCGCCCCGTGGCGATCGAAGCCGACGTCGAAGCGGACGATGCCACGCGCCGCTCGCCAGCGACACCCGTACTCGACAGCCGCAGGCCCGCAGAGTGGGTCTGCATCAGCTTTGGTGCACTGACGTGGTGCCTCAAGTTGGCTGGACGCACCGTACTGGAGCGTAAATGCCGGTCGCGCGCCCGTGTGGGTGGCGGAACATCGGCGCCTTGCGCCGTTTTCGTGCGATGGCATAATTGCTGCATTCCAACTGGGCTCAAGACACAACGCCTCGAACACGCCGAGCGTGGCTCGAAGCACCCCTTGCCGCCGACCTATCAGGAGACCCCATGACCACCGGTGCCGACGTCCTCAAGACCATCGAGGAAAAGGGAATCAAGTACGTTGACCTGCGCTTCACCGACACCAAGGGCAAGGAGCAGCACGTCACGGTGCCCACCCGCGTCGTCGACGACGCGTTCTTCGAGGACGGCAAGGGGTTCGACGGCTCCTCGATCGCCGGCTGGAAGGGCATCCAGGAGTCCGACATGATCCTGATGCCGGACGCCTCGACCGCGGTCGTCGACCCGTTCTTCGAAGAGCCGACGCTGCTGCTGCGCTGTGACATCGTCGAGCCGTCGACGATGCAGGGTTACGAGCGCGACCCGCGCTCGCTCGCCAAGCGCGCCGAGGCCTACCTGAAGTCGACCGGCATCGCCGATGCGTCGCGCTGGGGCCCCGAGAACGAATTCTTCATCTTCGACAGCGTCCGCCACGGCAACTCGATGAACGGCTGCTTCTACGAGGTCGACTCCGCGCAGGGCGCGTGGAACTCGGGCAGCGACATCGACGGCGGCAACCTCGGCCACCGTCCCGGCATCAAGGGCGGCTACTTCCCGGTGCCGCCGGTCGACACCTACCAGGACCTGCGCACGGCCATGTGCGGCGCCATGGAGCAGCTCGGCCTCGAGGTCGAGGTGCACCACGCCGAGGTCGCCACGGGCGGCCAGGCCGAGATCAACGTGTCGTCGAACACGCTGGTGAAGAAGGCCGACGAGGTGCAGGTGCTCAAGTACGCGATCCACAACGTGGCCGCCGCGTACGGCAAGACCGCGACCTTCATGCCGAAGCCGATCGTCGGCGACAACGGCAACGGCATGCACGTCAACCAGTCGCTGTCGAAGGACGGCAAGAACCTGTTCGCCGGCGACAAGTACGGCGGCCTGAGCGAACTCGCCATCTACTACATCGGCGGCATCATCAAGCACGCCAAGGCGCTCAACGCGATCAGCAACGCGAGCACCAACAGCTACAAGCGGCTGGTACCGGGCTTCGAGGCGCCGGTCATGCTGGCCTACTCGGCGCGCAACCGTTCGGCGTCGATCCGCATCCCGCACGTGATCAACCCGAAGGGCCGCCGCATCGAAGTGCGCTTCCCGGACAGCACCGCCAACCCGTACCTCTGCTTCGCGGCGATGCTGATGGCCGGCCTCGACGGCATCCGCAACAAGATCCATCCGGGCGACCCGGCCGACAAGGACCTCTACGACCTCGAGCCGGAAGAGGCGAAGAACATCCCGACGGTGTGCCACTCGCTCGACATGGCGCTCGAGGCCCTCGACAAGGATCGCGGCTTCCTCAAGGAAGGCGGCGTGTTCACCGACGACGTCATCGACGCCTACATCAACCTCAAGATGCAGGAAGTCACCAAGCTGCGCATGTCGACGCACCCGGTCGAGCTGGAGCTCTACTACAGCGTCTGACGCACCGCGCGCGGACCCGCCGGGCGGCTGCGTCGCCGCCGCCCGGCGTTCGACCGACCTTGACGCGTTTCGCGGAAACGCCGGAGTGGCTTTGTCAGCGGATACGCCCGTCGCTATGCTTTCCACCCATGAAAACCAGCGTGCTGATGCTCGGCTGCCTGCTCGCGACCGCGAGCCTGGCGCAGTCCACGACCACGCGACGCGAGGTCTGGGAGTGGAAGGACGCGAACGGCGTCACGCACTACTCGGACTACCCGGCACCGGGCGCCCGCAAGATCGTGCTGGTGGGTTCGACGCCGACCGCCGTCGCGCCGAGCACGCCGGCGTCGCCTGCGACCCGCCCGACGAAGGCGCCGGTCGGCACGCAATACACGAACCTGCAGATCTGGTCGCCACAGCAGGATGCGGCGTTCTTCGGCACGGACGCGGAGATCGTCGTCCGGATCCGCTCGGAGCCCGAACTCGGGCCGGGCGACCGGTTGCTGACCTACCTCGACGGCAAGCGCCTCGAAGCCGAGAACGCGTACGAGCACCGGCTGACCGGCCTGCCGCGCGGGGCGCATGCCCTGACCGCGTCGATCGTGAACGCGAAGGACGTCGAGGTGATCCGCAGCACGCCCGTCACGTTCTTCATCCAGCAACCGTCGACGATCGACAACCCCCGCAACAAGGGGCCGTCGTTGCGCCCGCCTCAGCCGAAGCCCGCGCCGAAGCCCGCCGCGCCCAAGAGCTGACGCGGCGGCCGATCGCCGCGTCGCGCGCCCCAGGGGTGACGTGACGTGGCGGTCGAACTGCACGGCGTCACGCGCCCGACGACGGCCGAGCTCGTCGCGATGCTCGACGGCGTCTCGACGTCGATCGTCTGGCTCGACGCCGACGGCGCCATCGTCCACCTGAACGAGCCGGCCGAAGACCTCTTCGGCGTCAGTCGCAACCAGATGCTTGGCCGCGCGACGCGCGACCTGCTCAAGGCCAACAGCGAGCTCGAGGGCGTGATCAGCCGCGCCCGCGCCGCGGCGGCGCAATACTCGCGCCGCGAGATTCCGTTCGAGGCCGGCCCGGGCGGCCCGCCGCGCGTGCTCGACGTCACCGTGACGCCGTTCGACCCGCCCGGACGCGGCGGCGGCGTGCTGGTCGAGCTCGCCGACACGACGCACCACCAGCGCATCACGCGCGAAAACGCGCTGCTCACACAGCTCGGCGGCAGTCGCGCGATGGTTCGCCAGCTCGCACACGAGATCAAGAATCCACTGGGCGGCCTGCGCGGAGCGGCCCAGCTGCTCGAGCGCCAGCTCAGGGAACCGTCGCTGCACGAGTACACCGCGGTGATCATCGCCGAAGCCGATCGCCTCGCCGCGCTCGTCGACGCACTGCTCGGCCCCGGCCAGCCGCCGCACAAGGAACCGGTCAACATCCACGAGATCGTGCAGCACGTCGGCCACCTGCTCGCGGCCGAGGCGCCGACCGGCGTGCAGATCGAGCGCGATTACGATCCGAGCCTGCCCCGGCTGCGTCTCGACCGTAACCAGATCATCCAGGCGTTGCTCAACCTCGGTCGCAACGCCATCCAGGCCGTGGGGGAGCACGGTCGCATCGTGCTGCGCACGCGCGCACTCACCAACGCGAGCATCGGCAGCCGCCGTTACCGCGTCGTCGTCGGCATCCAGGTCGAAGACGACGGCCCGGGCGTGCCGGCCGAGCTCAAGGACACCGTGTTCTATCCGCTCGTGACCGGTCGCAAGACCGGCACGGGGCTCGGGCTCGCGGTGGCGCAGGACCTGATCGGCCGCCACGACGGCCTGATCGAATTCGACAGTCGGCCGGGTCGGACTGTCTTCACGATTCTTCTCCCCTTTGACGCCCATGAATGAATCGCACGCTCTCGAGGTCTGGATCGTCGACGACGATGCGTCCATCCGCTGGGTGCTCGAACGCGCCCTGAAGCAGGCCGGCATGACACCGGTTCCCTTCGACGACGCCGATTCGGCGCTCGCGGCGCTGCGTCGCGGCGAGCCCGACGTGCTCGTGACCGACGTGCGCATGCCCGGCAAGAGCGGGCTCGACCTGCTGGAAGAAGTGCGCGCGCGCCGGCCGAAGTTGCCGGTCATCGTGATGACCGCGCATTCGGACCTCGACAGTGCCGTCGCGGCCTACCAGGGCGGTGCGTTCGAATACCTGCCCAAGCCGTTCGACATCGACCAGGCCGTCGAACTCGTTCGACGCGCCGCGATGCAATTGCAGCGTGCGGTCGCCTCGGCTGCGGAGTCGCGCCGCATCCCCGAGATGCTCGGCCACGCGCCCGCGATGCAGGAGATGTTCCGTGCCATCGGGCGGCTTTCACGCTCGAGCATGACCGTGCTGATCACGGGCGAGTCGGGCACCGGCAAGGAGCTCGTGGCGCGCGCGCTGCACCGGCACAGCCCTCGTGCCACCAAGCCCTTCATCGCGCTCAACACCTCCGCCTTCACCGCCGAACTGCTCGAAAGCGAGTTGTTCGGCCACGAGAAGGGCGCTTTCACGGGTGCGACCGACCTGC
The DNA here is from genome assembly GCA_035554635.1 of Steroidobacteraceae bacterium. Lineage (GTDB taxonomy): Bacteria > Pseudomonadota > Gammaproteobacteria > Steroidobacterales > Steroidobacteraceae > RPQJ01. Next base: position 21,411 of record DATMIB010000191.1, read on the forward strand.
GGCGGGGCCGCTTCGAACAGGCCGACGGCGGAACGCTGTTCCTCGACGAGATCGGCGACATGTCGCCGCAGCTGCAGACACGCCTGCTGCGCGTGCTGGCCGAAGGCGAGTTCTACCGCGTCGGCGGCCAGTTGCCGGTCAAGGTCGACGTGCGCGTGATCGCCGCGACGCACCAGGACCTCGAGCAGCGCGTCGAGGAAAACCTGTTCCGTGAGGACCTGCTCCACCGGCTCAACGTGATCCGCATCGAGGTGCCGCCGCTGCGCAACCGGCGCGAGGACATCCCCGACCTGCTGCAGCACTACCTCGACGTCGCCGCGCTCGAACTCGGCGTGGCGCCGAAGGTGTTGAGCGAGGAAGCCGCGCGCACGCTGACCGCATTCGACTGGCCCGGCAACGTGCGCCAGCTCGTCAATGCCTGCCGGCGGCTCACGGTGCTCGCGGCGGGTCGCGAGATCCGGTTGGCCGACATCCCGACGGACCTCGGCGGCTCGGGCGCCATCGCCGCCGCCACGAACGGCCCGGAGTGGTCGCACGTGCTCGCGAGCTGGGCACAGTCGCGGCTGCTGGCGGGTGGTACGCCGTTGCTCGACGAGGCGATGCCGGAGTTCGAGCGCACGCTGTTGCGCGAGGCGCTCAAGGTGACGCGCGGCGGACGGCAGGACGCGGCGCGGCTGCTTGGCTGGGGTCGCAACACCTTGACGCGCAAGCTCAAGGAGCTGGGGATGGACGACCTCTAGCCGTGTCGCCGGCGGCCGCGCCATGACGGTCGCACCGCAAGAGCCCGATTGCTAGCAGGCGCAGGCTTCGATCCTGCGCGGGGCCGCCGGTACTTCGAGCGCGCCGACCAGCGACGCGACCGACGGCAGCTTTGCCTCCGCCAGGTACTCGGCGATGCCGGCATTGATCCGGCGACAGACGCCGGGCTCGTAGAACAGCGCCGTGCCCACGCCGACGGCCGTCGCGCCCGCGAGCAGGAACTCGAGTGCGTCCTGCGCGCTCGCGATGCCGCCCTGGCCGATGATCGGGATGCCGTGGGGTCGCGCGACCTCGGCCACCTGGAACACCTTGAGCAACGCGATCGGCTTGATCGCCGGCCCCGACAGGCCACCCTGCACGTTGCCGATCACGGGCCGGCGCGTGCGCACGTCGATCGCCATGCCCATCACGGTGTTGATCACGGCGAGCGCGTCGCTGCCGGCTTCGATGCAGCGGCGGGCGTTTTCGCGGATGTCGGTCTGGTTCGGCGACAGCTTGGTGACCAGCGGCTTGCGTGTCACGCGCCGGCAGGCTTCGACGACGCGTGCCGACATCTCGGGCGAATTGCCGAACTGCACGCCGCCTTCCTTGATGTTCGGGCACGAGATGTTGAGTTCGATCGCGTCTATGGCTGAGTCGTCGAAGCGTCGCGTCACCTCGACGTAATCCTCGATCGTCGAGCCGCAGACGTTGGCGAAGAACAGTGTTTCGGTGAAGTCGAGCGCCGGCAGGATCCGGTCGACGACGACGTCGACGCCGGGGTTCTGCAGACCGATCGCATTGAGCATGCCGGCGGGCGTCTCATAGACGCGGTGCGGCGGATTGCCGAGCCGTGGCTCGCGGGTCGTGCCCTTGAGCACGATCGCGCCGACGTCGCGATTCGAGAACCCGTCGACGCGGGTGTACTCCTCGCCGAAACCGACACAGCCGGAGAGCAGCACGATCGGGGAGGCGAGTCGCAGGCCGCAGAAGTCGACCGCCAGCGACGCAGGAAGGACGTTGTGCATCCTGCAGATTTTATACGCAATTGCCGCCGGCAAGACGGCCCGGATCAGGACCAAACCGGACGCGTCGTGCCCGCCCGACGCACCAGTCCGTCGAGGTCGCGCCGATAATCAAGCCAGAACCGGCGATACGGCTGCCACGCCGTGCCGCGCGACCGAAGTGTGCCCACCGAGATGAACCGGCCTGCCATGCCGACGACGACACGCCGACAGGTCCTGAGCTGGGGTCTCGCCGCCGCCGCGGTCGCCGGGGGCGTGCTGGGCCCGGCCTGCGCACGGCAGGGGCGCCTCGGCGTCGGTGTGCAGACGTGGGCAGGCTTCCAGTTCCTCACGCTGGCGGATCGCCGCGGCTGGTACGACGAGCACCCGCTCGAGCTGCGACGCTTCGAAAGCGCCGACGCCATCGCGGCCGCACTCATCGCGGGCGGCATCGACGCAGCGACGCTGACGCTCGACGAAGCGATCCGTTTGCGATCCCAGGTCGTCGACCTTCAGGTCGCGCTCGTCTGCGACGTCTCCGCGGGCGCGGACCTCGTGCTGGCGCACCCGGAAATCGCGACGCTCGCCGGACTTCGCGGCCGGCGCCTCGGCGTGGAGAACACCGCGCTCGGTGCCTTGATGCTCGCCGAGACGCTGCACGCCGCCGGGCTCGGGGCCGGCGACGTGCAGGTCGTGCAGATCGAAGAAGACCATTACCGGGCCTGGCACCGCGGCGGCCTCGATGCGGTGCTGACCTATGGCTACTCCGCCGAACGACTGCTCCAGGAAAACCTGGTCGCGCTCGCCGACAGCCGCGACCTGCGCCAGGTGATCCTCGACGTGCTCGTCGTGCGCCGCTCCCGTGGCGCGACGCAACGCCGTGCGCTGCGCACGCTGATCGACGGCCATTTCCGCGCGCTGAACCTGTGGCGGCAGAACCCGATCGACGCGTCCTACGAACTCGCCCCACTGCTCGAGACGCGCCCCGAGGAGGTGGACGACGTCTACAAGGGCATCGACCTGCCGGACGTCGTGTCCAACCGCCGCTGGCTCGAGCCGCCCGCGACCGGGTTGGCCGAAACCCCACGACACGTCGCGCAGGTGCTCGTCGCCGCCGGCTGGCTCGAGCGCGTGCCCGACCTCGGCGATCTGTTCACCGCGGCGTACCTGCCGCAGACACGGCAATGACACGGACGCGGAGCGTCTGCCTGGCGCTGCTGCTGGCGGCGCTGTCCTTGCAGCCCGCCTTGGCCACGCCGTCGACACTGCACATCGGCGTGCTCGCGATCGACGAACCCGACGTGCAGGCGTCACGGGAGGCCGCGCTCGACGAGTACCTGACGCGCACGCTCGGCGACGTCGACGTCGAGGTCCGCCACTACGGCTTCGAGGAGATGCAGCAGGCGATCCTCGGGCGCACCGTCGACCTGGCCCTGACCTCGTCGACCGACTACGTCGCGTATGCCCACCGCATCGGGCTGTCGGCGCCCGTGGCGACGGTCGTGCTGTACCACGAGGGTCGCCCGCTCGCCGGGTTTGGCGGTGCGATCCTCGCGTTGGGCTCGCGCGCGGACCTGCGCACGCCCGAGGACCTGGTCGGTCGACGCATCGGCATCGTCGACCGCCGCTCGCTCGGGGGGTTCCAGTCGCAGGCCTTCGAGCTGCAGAAGCACGGCATCGACGTCACCCGCGTGACGACGCTCGTGCGGACCGGCACACCCGAGTCCGCCGTGTTGCGCGCATTGCTCGAGCGTCGGGTCGACGCCATCTTCGTGCGCGCCGGAGCGCTCGAGGCGTGGCAGCAGCGCGGTCTCGTGCAGGCCGACGAGCTCAAGGTCATCGGCCGCCGGTCACTCCCGAACTACCCATTCGCGCTGTCGACCACGCTCTACCCCTATTACCCCGTCGTCGCGATGCCGCAGCTCGACCCGGTGCTGGCACGACGCGTCGTCGCCGCGCTGCTGGCGATGCCCGACACGACGCTGGCCGGGCGCGGCGAGGCCGTCACGTTCATGCTGCCGGCCGATTACGAGCCCGTGCGCAACCTCGCGCGCACGCTGCGCATGCCGCCCTATGACCAGGAAGCGCCGGTCTCGCTGCGCCAGATCTGGGACGACCACGGCTGGTGGGTCGTGGCCATCGGAGTTTGCGCACTGCTGGCCCTGACACTGCTCGGCCTCCTGGCCCACTACGCGGCGCGCATCACGCGCGTGGCGGCGCAGCTCGGCGCGAGCGAGGAACGGTTTCGCCGGCTGTTCGCCGATTCCAGGCTGCCCACGCTGCTGCTCAAGGACGGCCGGGTCATCGACGTCAATCGCGCCTGCGTCGAATTCCTCGGCGCCACCGGTCCGGCGCAACTGATCGGGCTTTCGCCGATGGAGTTCTCGCCCGAACTGCAACCGGACGGCGTGCCGTCGCGGCTGAAGTCGGAGGAGGTGCTCGCGATCGCGCGCCGGCAGGGAGCGCACGCGTTCGAGTGGAATCACGAGCGGCTCGACGGCGGCATCCGCACCGTGCAGGTGCAGGTCACGACGATCGACATCGGTGGCGAGCAGATTTTCCACGGGGTCTTCAACGACGTGACCGCGGCCAAGCGCGACGAAGCGGAGCTGCGCCGCTATCGCGAGCGGCTCGAGGAGCTCGTCGCCCAACGGACGGCCGAGCTCGAGGCGGCCAATGCCCGGATCCGCATCAACGAGCAGCGCCACGCACTCGCGATCGAGGCCTCGAACGACGTCGTCTGGGAATGGGCGGTCGGCTCGCGCACGGCCTTCTGCAGCCCGGCCTACTACCGCATGCTCGGGTACACCGAGGCCGAGCTCGGCGACAGCGTCGACGCGATCCTGTTCGACCGGCTGCATCCCGACGAACGCACGGAGTTCCTCGCACGCTGCGCGCAGGCGCTGCGCGACCGGCACCTCGAGGCCGAGTTCCGGCTGCGTGCCCGCGACGGCAGCTACCGCTGGGTGTTCACGCGCGCCAAGATGATCGAGTTCGATGCCGCGGGCCGTTCAGTGCGCGCCGCCGGCATCCTGACCGACCTCACGGCACGCAAGGAAATGGAGCTCGCGCTGCGCGAGGCAAAGGAGCAGGCCGAGGCGGCCAACGTCGCCAAGAGCAACTTCCTCGCGAACATGAGCCACGAGATCCGCACGCCCATGAACGCGATCCTCGGCTTCGCGCAACTGCTGCAGTTCGAGCTGCAGGCCGACGAACAGCGCGCCAAGCTGCAGCGGATGGACAAGGCCGCGCACCACCTGCTCGCGATCATCGACGACATCCTCGACCTGTCGAAGATCGAGGCCGGGCGCCTCACCATCGCGACGAGCGAGGTCGACATCGCCGCGCTGCTGCAGGAAACGCACGACATGCTGTCGCAACGCGCGGCGTCGCGTGGCCTGTGGCTTCGGCTCGAGGTCGACGCCGCGCTCGAGGACCTCGCGCTGTGCGGCGACCGGCTGCGGCTGCGCCAGATCCTCGTCAACCTGATCGGCAACGCGATCAAGTTCACCGATACCGGTGGCGTGACCGTGCGGGCCGCCGTCGAGGGGCCGATCGGCGAGACGGTGACGCTGCGGTTCGACGTCGAGGACACCGGCATCGGCGTGCAACCCGAACAGCGCGCGCGCCTGTTCCAGCCGTTCGAGCAGGCGCAGAGCAGCAATACGCGCGCATACGGCGGCACCGGGCTCGGCCTGGCGATCAGCCGCCGGCTCGCGCAGCTGATGGGCGGCGACTGCTGGCTCGCCAGCGCCGGCGACACCGGCAGCGTGTTCGCATTCACCGTGCGACTGCAGCGTCACGCCGGTGCGTACACGACGCCACCGGCAATCGAACCGCCGGCAGCCGGTGCCCTGCCGGCCCCGCGGTCGGGGGCACGCCTGCTGCTCGCCGAGGACAACGAGGTGAACCAGGCAGTCGCCAGGGCGATGCTCAAGCGGCTCGGGCTCGAGGTCGACGTCGTGGGCAACGGTGCCGAAGCCGTCGAAAAGGCGGCCTCGAAGCGCTACGACCTGGTGCTGATGGACCTGCAGATGCCCGTGCTCGACGGCTTCGACGCGACGCGACGCATCCGTGCGCTGCCGCAGGGGGCCACGGTCCCGATCGTCGCGATGACAGCGAGCGCATTCGCCGAAGACCGGCAGCGTTGCCTGGAGGCCGGCATGAACGGCCACGTCGCGAAGCCGGTCGAGATGGAGCGGCTGCGGGCGGCGCTGGCCGAGTGGCTGCCGGCCTGACTCAGCCCGCGATGAATTTCTCGAGCTGCTCGATCGTCTGATCCTGCTCCTCGATCACGGCGCGCACGAGGTCGCCGATCGAGATCACGCCGACCATGCGGCCGTCGTCGACCACCGGCAGGTGGCGGATGCGTCGGTGCGTCATGATCTCCATGCACTGGCGGACGCCTTCGTCGGGCCCGATCGTGACGACCGGCGAACTCATGATCTGCCACACAGGAGTCTCGGCCGAAGACCGGCCGAGCAGGATGACCTTGCGGGCGTAGTCGCGCTCGGAGATGACGCCGACCAGCTCGCCGTTGCGCATGACCGGCAGGGCGCCGATGTGCTTGTCGGCCATCAGCTGGATGGCCTCGAGCACCGGGTCCTCGTCCTCGACCGACCAGACCTGGTTGCCCTTGCGGGCGAGCAGTTGCCTGACGCGCACCATGCGAGAATCTCCCACTGCCCTGTGCCGACCGCGCGCGAGTCCGTGCCTCCCGCGAGCATCCGAACCGATTCTATGCCTCTGGACGTCGTCCTGTTCGAGCCCGAGATCCCGCCCAACACCGGCAATGTGATCCGGCTGTGCGCCAACACGGGGGCGCGGCTGCACCTCGTGCAACCCCTGGGGTTCCGGCTCGACGCTCGCTCCGTGCGCCGGTCCGGCCTGGACTACCACGAGCTCGCCGAGGTTCGCGTCCACCGCGACTTTGCCGCCTGCCGCGAGGCCCTGTCTGCCGGAGCGGACGCCGCGGCGAGACGCTGGTTTGCCCTGACGACCAAGGGCACGACGGCTTACGCGGACGCCGCGTTTGCGGCCGGCGACGTGCTCGTCTTTGGACCGGAGACGCGGGGCCTGCCCGCGGAGGTGCTGGCGCAGTTCGCGCCGGAGCGGCGCCTGCGCGTCCCGATGCAACCGGAGGCCCGCAGCCTGAACCTGTCGAACACCGTGGCGATCGTGCTCTACGAGGCGTGGCGCCAGCTCGGCTGGGCTACGCCCCCTCGCCCGTGAAGCGGGAGAGGGTTGGGGGGGTCTGAAAAATCCCGGACCCTCACCCGCCTGCGGCCCACCTCTCCCGCGAACGGGAGAGGTGACGTCAGAGACGCTCGCGTTTGATCGCGCGCCCCATCAGCGCCGCCACGGCGTCGCGTGCCGGTTCGCCGTCGTAGATGACGCGGCCGATCTGCTCGGCGATCGGCATTTCGACGCCGAGCTTGCGCGCCACGGCACTTGCCGCACGCGCGGCCAGCACGCCCTCGACCACCTGGCCGATCTCGCGCTGGGCCTGTTCGGCGCTCTTGCCGGCGGCGAGTGCGAGCCCGAACCGGCGGTTGCGGGACTGGTCGTCGGTGCAGGTGAGCACGAGGTCGCCGAGCCCGGCGAGCCCCATGAACGTTTCCTTCTCGGCGCCGAGCGCGACGCCGAGACGCATCATCTCGGCCAGGCCACGCGTGATCAGCGCGACGCGCGTGTTGGCACCGAAGCCGAGCCCGTCGGAGATCCCGGCACCGATCGCGAGCACGTTCTTGGTCGCGCCGCCGACCTCGACGCCGATCATGTCGGAGGAGGTGTAGGCACGGAAGTTCGCCCCGGAAATGCCCTGGGCGAGCTCCATGGCGTACTCCGCGTCGCGCGAAGCGACCGTCATCGCCGTCGGCAAGCCGAGCCCGACCTCACGCGCAAACGTCGGCCCCGACAGCACGGCCGTCGGCACGTCAGGTCCGAGCACCTCGAGCGCCACCTGGTGCGGCAGCTTGCCGCTCTCGAGCTCGAAGCCCTTGGTCGCCCAGCAGACGCGCATGCCCGGACGCAGCAGCGGCCGCACCTGGTTCAGGCAGGCGCGGAACGCATGGCTCGGCACGGCGACCAGCAGGTCGTCGACCCCCTGCAGCGCCTCCTCGAGCGAAAAGGCGACGGAGAGCGCGTCCGGGAACGGCGCCTCGGGCAGGTACTGGCGATTGACCCGGTCGCGGGCGAGGTCCGCCATGTCCGGCGGAGCCACGCCCCAGAGCACGGTGGGGTGACCCGTGCGAGCGAGGTGCACGGCGAGCGCCGTGCCCCACGAACCGGCGCCAATCACGGCCATCGGAAACCGTGCGTTGGCGTCGACCCCGGCATCGTTCGAGGCCGTCAAGCAGCTCCCCTTGTTCTGGCGGTCGTGACGGACGCGACTCGGCGCAAGCTCGCGGCGGTCAGTTGACCGTCGCGGGCGCGGCGGCCTGGGCGGCCGCGGCCTGCGCGGCGCGCGCGTGCAGCGCCTCGAACGTGACCAGCGGCAGCAGGAACGGCGGGAAGCCGCCCTTGACGACGAGGTCCGACACGGCCGCACGGGCGTAGGCCAGCAGGTAGTTCGGCGCCATGATCGACAGCACCTGTGCCAGGTCGGTGGCGGACAGGTTCTTGATCAGGAACGCGCCGGCCTGCTGCAGTTCGAGCAGCCACACGACCTTGTCGCCGGCCTTGGCTTCGAGGTTCACCTGCAGCACGACTTCGTGCACGTCCTGCGCGAGCGCGCTGGCCCGCGTGGAGATGTTGAGGTTGACCGCCGGCTGGCCCTCGAACGAGCCGAACGGGCCGTTCGGCGCCTCGAACGAGGCGTCCTTGAGGTAGACGGCCTGCGGGGTGACGACGGGCGCCTGCGGGTCCGTGGCCGGTTGCTGCTGCGCGGGCGTCTGCGAATTCTGGTCGGTCATCGTTGCATTCCTGTGGAAAGACGTGCGATCGCGGGCGATCGTACTGGTGTGATCGGGTTCAGGCGCGGCCGAGCAGCTTGTCGAGCTCGCCGGCCTTGTCGAGTGCGTAGAGGTCGTCGAAGCCGCCGACGTGGTGGTCGCCGACGAAGATCTGCGGGACCGTGCGACGGCCTCCGCTGCGCTTGAGCATCGCGTCGCGCTGCGTGGGGTCCTCGTCGACCTTCACCTCGCTGAACGCGACGCCCTTGCGCTGGAGCAGGCCACGCGCGCGGTCGCAATACGGGCACCAGCCCGTCGAGTACATCGTCACCTCGGGCGGCTGCGTCGCGTCTGCGGTCATGCATTGCCTCCTGATTTCTGCTGCTTGCCCTGGGCTTCCTTGACCAGCGGCAGGTTCTCGGCGCGCCAGGACTGCAGCCCGCCGCGCAGGTTCACGACCTTCGAGAAACCCTGGGTGCGCAGCACGCGGGCGACCGCGTTGGCACGCATGCCGGTCTCGCAGCAGGTGATGACGACCTTGTCCTTGAAGCGCTTGAGCGTCTCGGCCGCCTGCGCCGACTGCTCCTGCGGCACGTGGCGCGCGTCGATGATGTGGCCCGCGTCGAACTCGGCCTGCGTGCGCACGTCGAGCAGCAGCGCGCCCTGGTTCATCAGGCGCACGGCGTCGGTCGGCCCGACGGCCTGTCCACCCGCGCGCGCCTTGCTGAATTCGTAGGCCGCCGCCGCCAGCGCGAGCGCGACGGTGCCTCCGAACAGGAGCGGATGACGCATGGCGTATTCGAGGAGTCGCTCCATCGCACGAACCGGGAAAAAAGGGGTCGCGGATTATAGCAGTCCGCGCCGACAGGCTAGACTTGCGCGGATTTGCGGCGGCCGCGCCGCGCCCCAGCGACGTCGGAGCCCGCCCGGTTCATGCCCTTGTCCGCAGACGCAGTCCACGCCGCCCGGCCGCCCGCCCGGCGCGACCACCGCAGTCGGGGCCGGTCCGTGACGGTCGCCGCCCGGATCGTGGCGACGGTCGCCGTCGTCTTCGCCATGGGCGTGTCGCTCGGCCTGAGCGCACCGGCCGAGGCCGCAAAGTCGCCGACGCCGGCCCAGAAGGAAGCGGAGCTGCGCAAGCTCAACGACCGCATCGAAAAGGTGCGCAAGTCGGTCAACGACGACGTCCAGAAGCGCGACAAGCTTTCGGTGCAGTTGCGCGAGGCCGAGCTCGGCGTCGCGGAGGCGCGCAAGAACCTGGACGAGATCCGGGCCCAGCGGCTGACCGCCGAAGCCCGGCTGCGCGAGCTCGAGCAGCAGCAGGCGCAGCGCGAGCGCGACCTGCAGGGCGAACGCGCCGAACTCGCGGGCGAGCTGCGGGCGGCCTACGTGAACGGGCGCGAGGAGCAGCTCAAGCTGCTGCTGAACCAGGAAGACCCGGCCACGATCGGCCGCATGATGGCCTATTACGGCTATTTCGGCCGCGCGCGTGCCGACCGCATCCGCGGCATCCGCGACAAGCTCGAGCACCTGGCGCTCGTCCGCGAAAAGATCGCCGCCGAAAAGACGCGTCTCGAGGGCCTCGAGCAGGAGCGCGAGCAGAAGGTCGTCTCGCTGAAGACCTCGCAGGAGGAGCGCGCCCGCGCCGTGAGCGCGATCGACCGCCAGATCAAGACCCGCGGCGGCGAGATCAAGCGCATGCAGTCGCAGGCCGCATCGCTCGAAAAGCTGATCGGCGAGTTGCGCAAGGCCATCGAGGAAGCCGAACGGGCCGCCGCGGCGAAGCGCGGCTCGCGCGAGGTGGCGAAGGCACCGCCGTTCGAGCCGCTGCGCGGCAAGCTGCCCTGGCCCGTCCAGGACGGCAAGGTGCTGGCCCGCTTCGGCCAGGCTCGGGCCGGCGGATCATTGAGATGGCAGGGCATGCTGATCGGCACCGACCGGGGCGCCCGGGTGCGTGCGCCGTACGCCGGTCGCGTCGTCTACGGCGACTGGTTGCCTGGAATGGGTCTCATGCTCGTCCTCGACCACGGCGGCGGCTACATGAGCCTCTACGGCCACAACGAGGAGATCTTCCGCAAGGTCGGCGACACCGTCGCCGCGGGGGACGTGATCGGGGCGGTCGGCGACACCGGCGGGCACGCCCAGCCCGCGCTCTATTTCGAGGTGCGGCGCGGCCGGACCCCGGTGGACCCGCAGATCTGGCTCAGCCGGAAGTGAGGCGCCCGTCAAGGTTTTGAGCCCGCCAAAGCCGGAACATGCCGTTCTGGATCCTTCAGGCTTGGGTTTCTCCATCATGCAGACGGCTCTGGCGCTCACCGATGCGCCGCTCGCGATCAGTGCGACGTCGCTCGATCCGTACGGCCAGCTGATCAAGATGCTGCTGCCACGCGCGCAGGCGATCGCCGTCTACGACCGCATGGGCGTTTGCATCTGGGAGAGCGACGGCGTGGAGGGCCCCGACCTGCATGCGCTGATGCACGACGCATTGCACGGCGAACTCGCGAGCGCCGGCCCCGACGGCGACGGCTTTGCGGAGAGACTGCCCGGTGCGCAGACCGCTTACATCTTCCTGCTGCGCGACGAGGCCCGCACGCTGACCGGCAGCGTCGGCATCGTCGCCCGTGACGGCAGCAGCGAGAGCCGGCCGTTTTCGCTGCAGCAGGCGCTGCTGCGACCGGCGCTGCAGTGCCTGCAGCGCGAGCTCGCCTCGCAATCGAGCATCGGCGACCTGCAGCGCAGCCTCAGCGTGCGCGACCGCGACCTGGAGCTGCTGCTCGGCGCCTCGGGCGACGAAGGCGCCGGCGACACGCCCGACGATTTCGCGCGGCTGGTGCAGGGCTGCCTCGACCACCTCGGCTGTTCGGTCGGCGCGCTGCTGATTCCCGACAAGAACATCGCCGTGTGCCGCACCGGTTCCGGTACGCCGGCCAGCGCCGGCGCCGAGGTGCTCACGCGGACGCACCGCCACCTGCTCGGCTGGACGCAGATGCACCGGCGCACGATGACGTCGAACGCGCTGGCGGGCACCGGGCCGCTCGCCGACGTCCGCTACAAGGTGCTGTCGTGCCCGGTCATGCATGGCGCGCAACGTGTGCTCGGCGTGCTGGTGCTGTTCAAGCCGCTGCAGGCGCCCGACTTCGACCTGCGCCAGGTGCGCATCGTCGAGCTGCTCGCGCGCCGCGTCGCCTCGATCCTCATGAACGCGTACGACCCGACGACCGGGCTGCTGACGCGTCCCGCCTTCGAAAAGCGCGCGCACGCCGCGCTCGCGAGCGCCGGCAGCAACGGCAACAGCTGCGTGATCTACGTCGACATGGACCGGTTGCACGTGCTCAACGAGAACCTCGGCATGCACGTCGGCGACGAGGTGATCGTGCGCGTGGCCGAGGCGATCCGCCGCAACGTCACGCCGCGCATGCTCGCGGCCCGCATCTCGGGCGACCGGTTTGCGCTGATGCTGCCCGAGGCCAGCGTCGACAAGGCGCAGGAGTTCGCCGAGACGCTGCGGGCCTCGCTCGAACAACTCGGCTTCATCCGCGACCGCCAGACGGTCGACGTCACCGCGAGCTTCGGTATCGCCGCGGTCTGCGCGGGGCATTCGCTGTCGCACGCGCTCGCCTCGGCCGAGATCGCCTGCAAGGCCGCCAAGGATCGGGGCCGCAACCGCGTCGAGGTGTACGAGGACGGCGACCAGAGCATCGTGCGCCGCTACACCGACCTGACGCTGATCGGCACCGTGCGCTCGGCGCTGCTCGACCAGCGCTTCCGGCTCGAGGCGCAGACGATCGTGCCGCTGAACGGGGCGCCGGCCGTGCCGAAGTTCGAATTGCTGCTGCGCATGACCGACGAAGACGGCGTCTCGGTGCCGCCCGACCGGTTCCTGTCGGCGGCCGAGCGCTACCAGCTCGCACCGGCGATCGACCGCTGGGTCGTGCGCCGCGCGATCGAGGTCCTCAAGCAGGACGCCGCGCACCTGCGCCAGCTCGGCGCCTGCTTTGCGGTCAACATTTCCGGCCAGTCGCTCGGCGACGCCGAGTTCGCACTGTTCATGGAGAACACCCTGCGCGACTGTGGCCTGCCGCTCGAGCTGCTGTCGTTCGAGGTCACCGAGACCGCCGCCGTCGCCAACATCGTGCGGGCCGAGGCGCTGATCCGGCGCCTGCGCGAGTTCGGCTGTGCGGTCGCGCTCGACGACTTCGGTCGCGGCCTCAGTTCACTCACCTACCTGAAGACGCTCCCGGTCACGCACCTCAAGATCGACGGGAGCTTCGTCCGCGACGTCGTCACCGACGAACGTTCGCACGCGATGCTGAGCGCGATCGTGCAGCTCGCCCGCGCGATGGGGTTGCAGACCGTGGCGGAGTGCGTCGAGAGCGACGCGATCCGGCAGGCGATCCGCGTGCTCGGCGTCGACTACGGCCAGGGTTTTTCGATCGGACGGCCCGCTCCGCTGGACAAGGTGCTTGCGGCGCTCATTGCCGCTAACATGCCTTCCCGGCCCGAGATCCTGACCGCCGAAACGAAGTGAACCCGCGTCTGTCCGTTACCCTGGCGCTGGCCATCGGCGCTGTCGTGGGCTTTGGCGTCGCGAGACTGCAGGACGTGCGGCATGCGCCGGCCGCCGCGGTCGTCGCCGCCAGCGCCGCGGCCGACGTCACGCCGGCTGCATCCGGCACGGCCGGCCACCGGCTGATCGACGAGGTCGTCGGCCGTATCCGGCGCGAGTATGTCGAGACCGTCCCGGAGACCGCGTTCGACGAGGCCGCGGTCAAGGGCATCGTCGCGCGACTCGACCCGCACTCGGCCTTTCTCGACGCCGAGCAGTACGACGAGATGCGTGCGACCACCACCGGCAGCTACTCCGGCGTCGGCATCGAGGTGTCCGCCGAGGACGGCCGTGTCGTCGTCGTCACGCCGATCGAGGGTTCGCCCGCCGCGCGGGCCGGCGTGCGTGCCGGCGACGTCGTGCTCGCCGTCGACGGCCAGCCCGTCACCGCCGACCGCCTCGAGGAAACGATCGGCCGCATGCGCGGCCGTCCCGGCACGCTCGTGCGACTGGCGGTCGGGCGCGCCGAGGAACCGGAACCGCTCGTGTTCGCGCTGCAGCGTGGCGAGGTGCACGTGCACACTGTCAGGGCCGAACGCCTGCCGGGCGACTACGGCTACGTGCGCATCACGCAGTTCAGCGACTCCACGCCGACCGACCTGCTCGAATCACTGTCCGGGCTGATGCACCCCGGCGGCGGGAGCGACGTCGCGTCGCTGCGGCCGCTGCACGGGCTCGTGCTCGACCTGCGCGGCAATCCAGGTGGCGTGCTCGAGTCCGCCGTGAGCGTGGCCGACGCGTTCCTCGAGCGCGGCCTGATCGTGCGCGCCGACGGCCGCACGCCCGAGTCGCGGTTCGAGATGTCGGCGACCCCGGGCGACGCGCTCGGCGGCGAGCCGCTGGTGGTGCTGGTCGACGGGGGCTCGGCCTCAGGATCGGAGATCGTGGCCGGCGCGCTGCGCGATCACGGCCGCGCCGCGCTGATGGGCGAGCGCACGTTCGGCAAGGGTTCGGTGCAGACCGTGATCCCGCTGCGCGATGGCCAGGCGCTCAAGCTGACGACCTCGCGCTATTACACGCCGGCCGGCACTTCGATCCACGAAAAGGGCATCGACCCCGACATCGTGATCCGCAAGCTCGCGCACGAAGGCGGGCCGGGCCAGCGTGCCGCGGCGCCGCTCAAGGACCCGGCCGTGCTGACCGCGCTGCAGTACCTGCGCGATCGCGGCCTCGGCACGCATTACGCCGCAGCGCCGACCGCCAGCGCCGCCTCGGCGCACTAGGACGCGGCGAGCAGCGCTCCCACGAGCGCGCCGACGATCAGCACGAGGATGGGCAGCATGCTCAGTGCAAAGCCGAGCTCGCGCTTCGGCGGGTCGCGCACGTACCCCAGGTAATACAGCACGCGACCGGCGAGGTAGACCGCGCCGAGCACGATTGCCCACGTCGCGCTCGCGTACAGCGCGAACAGCCACAACGCCGGCAGGAACGCGACCAGCAGCTCGAGCGTGTTCTGCTGCACGCGGAAATACCGTTCGAAGACCTCGTGGCCGCTCACCGCCGGCCCCTTGACGCCATAGCGACCCCGTGCGCGGCCGACCGCGATGCCGAAGTAGACGTACTGCAACAACGCGAGCAGGCCGACGATCGCAACGAATCTCATCATGTGAGTACCATCAGTGGTGCGTTTGATTGGTGGCGCACGGGCTCTGCGGGTCTTCGCCGCGTGACGCCACACGGCACAGCGTAGCGCAACGCACCGTTCGTGGTCGCGCCGGGATTCCTTTAACATCGCGCGAGGTCAATGCCGCAGAACGTCACGGTCGTCGTCGCGGACGACACCGGACCGCGGCCACGAGGAGTGCGTGTCCATGCTCGGATTCGTGTTGCGCGCCGCGATCACGGCGCTCGCGCTCTGGGTCGCCAGCCAGTTGCTGGACGGCCTCCAGTTCGCATCGAACGGCAAGCTCGTGCTCGCGGCGGTGCTGCTCGGCGTCGTCAACGCAATCGTGCGTCCGATCGCTTTCATCCTTACGCTGCCGATCACGGTCGTCACGCTCGGGCTGTTCATGTTCGTGCTCAACGCGGCCATGATCGGCCTCGTCGCGTGGCTGATCCCGGGCTTCACGATCTCCGGGTTCTGGACCGCCGTCGGCGGCGCCATCATCGTCGGGCTCGTGTCGTGGGCCGC
>DATMIB010000192.1:0-1840 GCA_035554635.1 Steroidobacteraceae bacterium
CGGCGGGAGAGGTCGCACGCAGTGCGGGTGAGGGCGGCTTTTCAGACCATCACCCCAGCCCTCTCCCGCTTACGCGGGAGAGGGCGCAGGAGCTACAGCACGTCCCAGCGATACGCGCCGCGATCGATCACGGCCTGCGCGAGCCCGTCGATGGCGTCGTCCTCGTTGTGGGCCGCGCCACGGATGTTGCGGACCATGCGTCGCCGCGCCTGGTGCGTGAACACCTGCGCGATCTTCTCGAGCTCGGGCGCCGTGGCCGGATCACGCGCGATCAGCGCGTTGGCCCGCGATACGACACAGAGCCCCACGAACAGGTCGATCATCAGGTCGGCAATGCGCTTGAGCACGTACTGCTTGTCCGAGATCGTCTTGCCGTGCTCGCGCAGCGCCTCCTCGGCGACGCGGGCCGCGTGGCGCGCGTAGTTCTGGTAGATCTTCGCGAGCGGCCGCAGGCCCGGCGCGAGCGGCGTGCGGATCGAATCCGCGCCGAGCCCGGTCGCGCGCGAAAAGCGCGTGCCCGCATAGCCCGACAGCACGCCGAAACCCTTGATCGGTTCGTTGAAGACCGAGCGCAGCGCCGACTGCAGTTCCTTGAGCGAGTCGCCGACGTCCTTGAGCGCCGACAGCGCGATGAACAGCCGCAGGATCTCGTTCGCACCCTCGAAGATCGGCAGGATCCGCGCGTCGCGCGCGAACTGCTCGTACGGGAACTCGCGCATGAAACCGTTGCCGCCCGCGATCTGCAGGCCGTCGTAGGTCGTGCGCTGGATCGCCTCGCTCGCGAACACCTTGGTGATCGCCGCCTCCGTCGAGTAGTCCTCGCAGCCGCTGTCGATGTAGTGCGCGACCATCCAGACCGCGCTCTCAGCCGCGAAGCAGTCGACCGCCATCTGCGCGATCTTCTCGCGCACCAGACCGAAGTCCGCGATCGAATGCCCGAACTGCTTGCGGTCCTGGGCCTGCGCCACCGCCTTGCGAATGATCGCCTTCATGCCGCCAACCGCGCCGCCGCCGAGGCCGGTGCGACCGTTGTTGAGGATGCCCATCGCGACCTTGAAGCCCTTGCCGACCTCACCCAGCACGTTCTCGGCCGGCACGCGCACCTCGTTGAGGATGACGCTGGTGGTCGACGAGGCGCGGATGCCCATCTTGTCTTCGTGCGGGCCGTGGCTCACGCCCGGCCAGGCGGCCTCGACGATGAACGCCGTGATCTTGCCTTCGGGCCCGTCGGTCCGTGCGAACACGGTGTAGAAGTCCGCGATGCCACCGTTGGTGATCCAGATCTTTTCGCCGTTGAGCGTCCAGCTGCCGTCGTCGTTGCGCCGCGCGGTGGTGCGGATCGCCGCGGCGTCGGACCCGGCACCCGCCTCGGTGAGGCAGAACGCCGCGATCATTTCGCCGCTCGCGAGCTGCGGCAGGTAGCGCGCCTTCTGCTCCTCGTTGCCGAACAGCAGCAGGCCCTTCATGCCGATCGAGCTGTGCGCGCCGATTGTGAGAGAAACCGAGCTGTCGTGGGAACTCGTCTGCGACAGCACACGTGCGTAGGCGGCGTTGGAGAGCCCCAGACCGCCGAATTCCTCGGGGATGATCAGGCCGAACAGGCCCAGGTCACGCAGCTCCTGCACGAATTCCTCGGGCTGGTGCGCCTCGCGATCCATCTTGGCGAGGTCGGCCTCCCTGCCATCGAGGAAGCGGTCGACCGACTCGACGATCATGCCGAGCACTTCGCGATCGCGCTCGCTGATCTCCGGGTACGGAAACAGGTTCTCCTCGAGGATCTCGCCCATCAGCAGGGCCTTGGCCGCGCTCTGATCGCGCAGCAGGCGGTCGGGGGCGGTCT
>DATMIB010000193.1:0-26714 GCA_035554635.1 Steroidobacteraceae bacterium
CGCTCGCCAACCCGCGCGTGGCCGCGGTCACGCCGTTCGTCGAGGCCGAGGTGCTGCTGATCGCCGACCGTCCGGCCGGCACCTCGAGTGCGGCGGCGCTGCGTGGGATCGAGCCGCAACTCGAGCAGCAGGTGTCGGCGCTGCACGAGCGGCTCACGAGCGGCTCGATGGAGGCGCTCGCGCCCGGCTCCTTCGGCGTGATCCTCGGCGAGGAACTCGCGCGTCGTCTCGACGTGGGGCCGGGCGATGCCGTGGTCGTCGCGGTGGCCAAGGGCAACGTCACGCCGGCCGGCGTCGTGCCGCGGCTGCGGCGGTTCACGGTCGCGGGCGTGTTCCGCTCGGGCATGTACGAGATCGACGCGACGCTCGCGGTCGTCAACCTCGCCGACGCGGCACGGCTGCTGCGGCTGGGCGACAACGTCTCGGGCGTGCGGCTCGCGGTCAAGGATCCGTACGAGGCACCGGTCGCGGTGCGCGAAGTCGCGAGCGCGCTCGGCGGCGGGCTCTACGTCGAGGACTGGACCCAGCGCAACGCGAACTTCTTCCGTTCGATCGAGCTGACCAAGCGCATGATGTTTTTCATCCTGCTGCTGGTGGTCGCGGTGGCGGCCTTCAACATCGTCTCGACGCTCGTGATGGCGGTGAAGGACAAGCAGCCCGACATCGCGATCCTGCGCACGATCGGCGCGCGGCCCGCGAGCATCCTCGCGGTGTTCACGACGCAGGGCACCGTGATCGGGTTGTTCGGCACGCTCGCCGGCGTGCTGCTCGGCGTCGTGCTGTCGGTCAACCTCGAACGCATCGTGCACGGGCTCGAACGGCTCGTGGGCGTCCGCTTCATGGACGCGAGCGTCTACCTGATGAGCGACCTGCCGGCACGGGTCGAGCCGCGCGACGTGCTGCTGATCGCCGGCACCGCCTTCGCGCTCTGCTGTCTTTCCACGGTCTACCCCGCCTGGCGCGCGGCGACCACCGACCCCGCGAGGGCGCTGCGGCATGACTGACCAACCCATCCTCGCCTGCGACGGCGTCCGCAAGCATTTCGACGAAGCCGGCCACCGGCTCGAGGTGCTGCGTGGCGTCGAACTGCGCGTGCAGCCGGGCGAGACGCTCGCGATCATCGGCGAGTCGGGCTCCGGCAAGACCACGCTGCTGCAGATCCTCGGCGGGCTCGACCTGCCGTCGGCGGGTGCCGTGCGGCTGCTCGGCACGGATTTCGCTTCGTTGTCCGACGCCGCGCGCGGCGACCTGCGCAACCGCGCCCTCGGTTTCGTCTACCAGTTCCACCACCTGCTGCCCGAGTTCAGCGCGCTCGAGAACGTCGCGATGCCGTTGCTCGTGCGACGCACACCGGTCGGCGAGGCGCGGAGCCTCGCGCGCAAGTTCCTCGAACGGGTCGGCCTCGGCGCGCGGCTCACGCACCGGCCGGCGCAACTGTCGGGCGGCGAGCGACAGCGCGCGGCGGTCGCGCGTGCGCTGGTGGCGCAGCCGAAGATCGTGCTGGCGGACGAGCCCACCGGCAACCTCGACGGGCGGAATGCCGCGGGCGTGCTCGAACTGATGCTCGAGCTCAATCGCGAACTCGGCACGAGTCTCGTCGTCGTGACGCATTCCGACGAGATCGCGGCACGCATGCAGCGCGTGCTGACGCTGCGCGACGGCGCTCTCGTCGCCACCTGAGACCGACGTCACCGCTGATTCTTCGCACAGTCGTCGCATTCGCCGCTCGCGCGGCTCGCCGGCGCAGGTGACGTTGCGCTCTTTCACTCGTGGAGCGTGGCAATGTGGCGCGTCGCGGCCGGCGCACTGGCCGGGTCCTGCGCGGTGCTGCTGCTGCCGCAGTGGCCGCCGTTGCGGTCGCTCGTGGCCGTGGCGCTCGGCGTCGTCGCGTTGCTCGCGTGGCGCCGGCGTCGCATCGCGCTGTGTGCGTGCGCCGTGGCAACGCTGCATTGCGCCGCGACGTTGCAGCACGCGCTCGACGACCGTCTCGACCCCGCGCTCGAGGGTCAGGTGCTGCAGGTGCGGGGCACGGTCGTCAGCGTGCCGCAGGGCCGGCCCGACGCGCTCAGGTTCCGCTTTGCACCGGAGCACGACGGTGACGGCCCGCGTCTGCCACGGCTCGTCGAGCTGACCTGGTACGACGCGCCGGTGCGCGTCGAGGCCGCGGAGCGGCTGGTGCTCGAGGTCAAGTTGCGACGGCCACGCGGCTTTGCCAACCCGGGCGGCCAGGACCTCGAGGCGCGCCTGCTGCGTGACCGGATCGGGGCGACAGGCTATGTGCGCGCGGTCGAGCGCCGCGGCCGTTCGCCCTCGGCCTGGCGCGAGCAACCGGTGCTGATGGCGCGCGCGACCGTGGCCGACGCGATCCGCGCGACACTCGGCGACCGGCCGGCGGCCGGCATCGTCGCCGGGCTCGCGGTCGGCCTGCAGGACGCACTGGGCCGCGAGCAGTGGCTCACGCTGTCCCGCAGCGGCACCAGCCACCTGATGGCCATCTCGGGGCTGCACATCGCGATGGTCGCCGTGCTCGTTGCCGGGCTTGCGGCCCTGGTCCAGCGGCTGCGCCAGCGCTGGACCGGCTCCCTGCTCGCGCGGCGCGACGTCGCGGTCTTCGCCGGCGTTGCAGCCGCATTTGTTTACAGCCTGCTCGCGGGCTGGTCGGTGCCGACGCAGCGCACGATGGTGATGCTCGCAGTCGGCGCGCTGGCCTGGCACCTCAGGAGACGCGTGGGCATCGCGGACGGCCTTGGGATCTGTGTCTGCGCCGTGCTGCTGCTGGACCCGCTCGCTCCGCTGGCACCGGGGTTCTGGCTGTCGTTCGGTGCGGTGGCAGCGATCCTCTACGCCACGACGGGTTTCGTGCGTCGCGAGGCGACGTGGCGCAACTACCTGCGCGTACAGGCGGTGGTCACGGTGGGGCTGACTCCGGTGCTGTGCGGCAGCTTCGGCAGCGTTTCGCTCGTGTCCGCGGCAGTCAATCTGTACGCCATCCCGTTGTACACGCTCGTCGTCGTGCCGGCCGTGCTCGTGTCGTGCGCGGTCGTGGTTCTCCTGCCGGAATGGGGCGGCGGGCTGCTGCGTGCGACGGCGACCCTGATCGAAGCGAGCTGGCCGTTGCTCGAAGTGCCCGCACGCTGGGCGCTCGCGACGTGGCCGATCGCCGGTCTCGGTGCATTCGGCTGGATGGCGCTCGTTGGCGGTGCCGTCGCGGTGTTGTCGCCGTTGCCGCGGCGCGGGCGGCTGGCGGGCGCGACACTCGTGCTGGTGGCCTGCTTGTGGCGGCCCGCACCGGCGCCGCTCGGCCAGGCCCGGATTACGGTGCTCGACGTGGGGCAGGGCCTGGCGGTCGTCGTCGAGACACGACGGCACGTGCTCGTCTACGACGCCGGGCCGTCGTTTCGCAGCGGCAGCGACACGGGACAGCTCGTGGTCGTGCCGTACCTGCGGTTCCGTGGCATTCGCGCGCTCGACCGGCTCGTCGTGAGCCACGACGACGACGACCACAAGGGCGGGGCGGCGAGCGTGCTGCGCCTGCTGCCGGTGGCCGAACTCATCCACGGCCCGAGCCTCCTCGACGCCGCCCCGGCATGGCGGGCGGACGCCGCGCAACGGCGTCTCTGCCGGCGGGGCGATCGATGGCGCTGGGACGGGGTCGAATTCGAATGGCTGCACCCGGGCACTGAGCAGCATGGACGCGACAACGACAGCTCCTGCGTGCTGCTCGTGCAGGCGACCAACGGGCAGTCGTTGCTGGTCGCCGGTGACGTCGAACGCGTCGCGGAAGCGCAGATGCTTGCCGCGACGTCGGTCCCGCGCGTCGACGCGATCGTCGTGCCTCACCACGGCAGTCGCACGTCCTCGACGCCGGCGTTCGTCGCCGCGACACGGCCACGGTGGGCCATCTACGCGGCGGGGCACCGCAACCGCTGGAAGTTTCCGGCGCCGCAGGTCGTCGCGCGCTGGGAGGCCGTGGGCGCGCAAGGGTTGCGCACGAGCACGAGCGGCGCCACGACCTTGCGGCTCGGCGCCGATGCCCCGCTCGTGCCCGAGGAATGGCGGCGCGATCACCCGAAGTTGTGGCGCGATCCTTGAACCACGCCCGTCGCCGGGTGGGGACGCATGCAGTATGATCCGCGTGCCTTTTTCCGGGCGGTGCGGGAATCCGAGCGAGTTCATGTTCGAAATCGTCAAGGCCGGCGGCCCGGTGATGGTGCCGATCATCCTGTGCTCCATCCTCGCCGTCGCCATCACGCTCGAACGCCTGTGGACGCTGCGCGGCCAGCGCGTCGTGCCGGAAGAACTCACCGACAAGGTCTGGCGCTGGGTCGAGAACCGCAGCCTCTCCGACAAGCAGGTGCTCGCGCTGCAACAGCACTCGCCGCTGGGCCGGGTGCTCGCGGCGGGGCTCGCCAACCGGCACCGTGATCGAGTGCTCATGGTCGAGGCGATCGAGGACGCCGGGCGCCACGTCGCGCACGAGCTCGAGCGCTACCTCGGCGCGCTGTCGACGATCGCCTCCATCTCGCCGCTGCTCGGGCTGCTCGGTACCGTCACCGGCATGATCCGCACGTTCCAGGCCATCACGGTCGCGGGCGTCGGCAACCCGACCGCGATGGCGAGCGGCATCGCCGAGGCGCTGATCACGACCGCCGCAGGCCTCATCATCGCGATCCCCGCGCTGGTCGCCTTCCGTTACCTGCGGGCGCGCGTCGACGGCCTCGTGATCGAGATGGAAAAGGAATCGCTCAAGCTCGTCGCCGCCATC
Organism: Steroidobacteraceae bacterium; assembly: GCA_035554635.1. Taxonomy (GTDB): domain Bacteria; phylum Pseudomonadota; class Gammaproteobacteria; order Steroidobacterales; family Steroidobacteraceae; genus RPQJ01. Next base: position 4,766 of record DATMIB010000193.1, read on the forward strand.
GACCGGACGAGCCAGACGCTGCCGCCCGCGGCGGCCGAACTCGCGGCGACGAACGCGAGCGGCGCAGAGGAAGCGGTCGCTTGAAGTTCCAGCAGCGCCGCCACGTCGACGAAGACCTCAACATGACGTCGTTGATCGACGTCGTGCTGCTGCTGCTGATCTTTTTCATGATGTCGACCAAGTTCATCGACGAGGGCCGGTTGCAGGTCCGCCTGCCCGAGGCCGGCGTCCAGCCGGACGAGGCGGCCGTCGCGAAGACGGTCGAACTCGAGGTGACGGCCGAGGGCGGGTACCGCGTCGGTGGCCGGGAACTCGTCAACAACAGCCCGGACACGCTCGCCACCGCGCTCAACCGCGCCACCGGTGGCAACCGTGCCGAGATCATCACGATCCGGGCCGATGCCCGCGCCGTGCACCAGTCGGTCGTCACCGCGATGGACGTCGCGGGACGGCTCGGCTACCGCCAGATCAACATCGCAACGGTTCACGATGGGTCGCAAGGCCGATAAGCGCGTCGACCTGAAGATGCCGCCCGGGGCCCTGCAGACGTATCGACGGCTGCTCGGCTACCTGCGGCCGCACAAGTCCATGTTCGCGGTCGGCGTGCTCGGCATGACGATCTTCGCCGCGACCGATGCCGGCTGGGCGGCGTTCGTGAAGTTCTTCCTCGACGGCACGTTCGTCGACAGGGATCCGCGCATGGTCTGGCTCGTGCCGATCGCGCTGGTCGGCCTGTTCATCCTGCGCGGCGCGGGCGACTTCCTGCAGACGTATTGCCCGGGCTACGTCGGCCGGCAGATCGTCAAGACGATGCGCGGGCAATTGTTCGAGCGCTACGTGCACCTGCCGGTCGCGTACTTCGACCGCCACGCCTCGGGCGTGCTGCTCTCGAAGCTCACCTACAACACCGAGCAGGTGGCGACCGCGACCACTGACTCCGTCACGGTGTTCGTGCGCGACTCGCTCACGATCATCGGGCTGATCGGCTACCTGCTGTACCTGAATCCGAAGCTCACGCTGTTCAGCCTGATCGTGGGCCCGTTAATCGCCGTGCTGATCCGCCGCATCAACATGCTGTTCCGGCGCTACAGCCGCCGCATCCAGAACTCGATGGGCGACGTCACGCGCGTGGCGAAGGAGGCGATCGAGGCGCCGCGCGTGATCCGCGTGTTCAACGCACAGGAGTACGAGGGGCGGATGTTCGACGAGGTCATCGAACACAACCGCCGCTCGCACATGAAGCTGATGCTGACCAAGGGCGCCAGCAACCCGGTCGTGCAGACGCTCGCGTCGATCGGCCTCGCGGGGGTGCTCTACCTCGCGACGCTGGAGGCGGTCGCCGGCCGCATGACGGTCGGCGAGTTCACTTCGTTCATCGCCGCGCTGATGCTGATCACGGCGCCGCTGCGCAGGCTCGTCAACGTCGCCGGCCCGCTGCAGCAGGGCATCGCGGCGGCGCAGAGCATCTTCGAGGTGCTCGACACGCCATTCGAGGACCGCGGCGGCGACGTCCGTGTCGAACGCGTGACCGGCGAGATCGAGTACCGCGACGTCGCGTTCCAGTACCCGACGGCGAGCGATCCGGTGCTGCACGGCGTCAGCTTCCACGCGCGACCCGGCGAGACGATCGCGATCGTCGGTCGTTCGGGCAGCGGCAAGTCGACGCTGGTCGGGCTGCTGCCGCGGTTCTACGACGCAAGCGCCGGCCAGGTGCGCGTGGACGGCGTCGACGTGCGGCAGTACGCGCTCGAGTCCCTGCGCGCCCAGGTGAGCCTCGTGAGCCAGGACGTCGTGCTGTTCAACGACACGATCCGCAGCAACATCGCGTTTGGGCTGGCGGCCGACGCCGCACAGATCGAAGCGGCCGCGCGGGCGGCGCGCGTCACGGAGTTCACGGACCAGTTCCCGCTCGGGCTCGAAACCGTGGTCGGTGACCGCGGCACGCTGTTGTCGGGTGGCCAGCGCCAGCGCATCGCGATCGCGCGTGCGTTGTTGCGCAACACGCCGATCCTGATCCTCGACGAGGCGACCTCGGCCCTCGACACCGAACTCGAGCGCCAGATCCAGGAGCAGCTCGAAGCGCTCATGGCCAACCGCACGACGCTGGTGATCGCGCACCGGTTGTCGACGGTCGAGAAGGCCGACCGCATCCTGGTGATGGAGGCGGGCAGGGTCGTCGAGGCGGGCACCCATGCGGAGCTGCTCGCGCGCGGCGGCCAGTATTCCGTGCTCTATCGGCTGCAGTTCAACGAGTAACGGCGTGTCGTTCGACAACGCGTTGCAACGCCTCTGGTACGGCCCAGCCTGGCGCAGCCTGCCGCTGTGGCCGCTGTCGTGGTTGTTCCGCGGCGTCGTCGCGACGCGAGCATGGGCCTTCCGCACCGGGCTCCTGCCGCGCGTCGCGGTCGGCGTGCCGGTCGTCGTCGTCGGCAACGTCACGGTCGGTGGCACGGGCAAGACACCGGTCGCGGCCTGGCTCGCGCGGCAATTGACGCTGCGTGGCCACCGCGTGGGGGTGGTGCTGCGCGGGTACAGGGCCGGACACCGTGGCGATCCTCGGGTTGTCGAATTGTCCGACAATGCGGCTGTCGTGGGCGACGAAGCGCTGCTGCACGCACGACGCGGTGCGCACGTCGTCGTGATCGGCGCTGACCGCGTCGCGGCTGCGCGGCTGGCGCAGGCGCGGGGTGCCGACGTGATCGTCGCCGACGATGGGCTGCAGCACCTGCGGCTGGCCCGCGACTACGAACTGGCGGTCGTCGACGGCGCGCGTGGTCTTGGCAACGGCAGGCTGCTGCCGGCCGGCCCCTTGCGTGAACCTCCGGCGAGGCTCGAGACGACCCATGCGCTCGTCGTCACAGGGCGGGGAGCCGGGAAGACGCAGCCCGAGCCAGTGCCCTTGCGATTGCGCAACCCGCTGCAACTTGCCGCGCGCTTTGCGCTCGGTGACGCCGTCAACCTGGTCTCGGGCGAACGCCGGCCGCTCGCGGCGTTCGCCGGCCTGCCCGACCTGCATGCGGTCGCCGGTATCGGTCATCCGGATGCGTACTTCGACGCGCTGCGTGCGCAGGGGCTCGCGTTCGTGCCGCACGCGTTGCCGGACCATGTCGCGCTCGATCCGTCGGCGTTGCCGTTCCCGCGCGGCGCTTCGGTCCTGATGACCGAGAAAGATGCCGTAAAATGCGCCGGTTTCGGGCAGCCGGCGTGGTGGTGGGTCGAACTCGACGTGACGTTCGACCGCGCCGACGCGCAACTGCTGCTCTCGTCGATTCTCGAGCGCACCGGCCTGGCCGGTGCGGGAGTGACCCCTGGTGGATAGCAAGCTGCTCGACATCCTCGCGTGCCCGCTGTGCAAGGGCCCGCTGCAGTGGCATCGCGACGTGGAATGCCTCGTCTGCCGCGCCGACCGTCTCGCGTTCCCGGTGCGCGACGGCATTCCGATGATGCTGGAGGACGAGGCCCGCGCGCTGCAGTCCGACGACCCGCTGCTCGCCGACTGAGCACGTCGCGCGTGGGCTTTCACGTCGTCATTCCGGCCCGTTACGCATCGACGCGGTTGCCCGGCAAGCCGCTGCTCGACATCGGCGGACGCCCGATGATCCAGCGTGTGGTCGAGCAGGCCGCGGCGAGTGCCGCCGACGAGGTGCTCGTCGCGACGGACGATGCGCGCATTGCGCAGGCGGTGCACGACCCGCGCCGGGCCGAATCGTGTGTCGCGGTGATGACGGATGCCGCGCTGCCGTCGGGCACCGACCGGGTCGCGGCCGTCGCGCGCGAGCGTGGCTGGCCCGACGGCACGCTCGTCGTCAACGTGCAGGGCGACGAGCCGTTCGTGCCGCCGGCGCTGATCGACCAGGTCGCGGCCTTGCTGGCACGCGATCCGACGGCCGCGATCGCGACGCTCGCGACACCGGTCGAGTCGCTGGCCGATTTCCTCGACCCCAACGTGGTCAAGGTCGTGACGGCCGACGACGGTGCTGCGCTGTACTTCAGCCGTGCCCCGATCCCCTGGGTGCGCGACGGTGCGCCGGCTGGCCTCGGCAGCCAGCAAGCCTGGGACGGGGCACTGCGGCACGTCGGCATCTACGCCTACCGCGTCGGCGCGTTGGCGCGCATCACGGCCATGGCGCCTTCGCCGCTCGAGCTGTCCGAGAAGCTCGAGCAACTGCGTGCGCTGCAGGCGGGGCTGCGCATCGTCGTCGAACGCTGCGTCGTGCCGCCGGGCTTAGGGATCGACACCGAACACGACCTGCAGCGAGCGCGTGAACGCGCGTCGCGCAACGATTGACGGAGCTACGGATGAACGAGCCGTTCCTGGTGTTCATGGGCGTCACGCTGACGGCGTGGAAGCTCGTCGGGTACCTCGGCGTCGCGCTGTTCGCGGGCCGCTGGTTCGTGCAGCTCTACTACTCGCGCAAGCTGGGCAAGCCGGTGGTGCCGACGGCATTCTGGCTCATGAGCATCTCGGGCAGCCTGCTGCTGCTGTCGTACTTCACGTTCGGCAAGAACGACTCGGTCGGCATCCTCTCGAACCTGTTCCCGGCCGGCGTCGCCGGCTACAACCTGTACCTGGACCTCGCGCACAAGCGCGCGCATCGCGAGCAGGCGGCCTGACGCGCGCCGCGTTCACGCCTGCGCGGACGCAGACGCGTTCGCGGGGATGAGCAACGGTTGAAGCCGGCAGGCAGGCGCAGTCGATCCGGGCGTCTGGTCTTCCTTCGCGCGATTTGTCGACCGCCGTCGCTCGAGCGTCAGGCGCGCGGCGCACGCGCTCGTGACGACCTGTCGTTGCCACCCTCGTCGCGCGCCCGCTCGAGCAAGGGTCGCCGTGATTCGTGCGGTCCTCCGCGCGAATCACGATGCGCGGTCGACCATGAGCGCGGAGGAAGGCCGGATGACCGGACCGGCTGCGTACGCTCAGTGCGGCCACGACCCGGCCACGAAGCCGACGCGCAAGCGACCCGACGTCAGCGCTTCTTGCGTAGCGACAGCGTCGCGCGGCCGCCCTTGCGTTCGGGTGGCAGCAGCGGCCGGATTTCGGCGGCCGTCAGGTTGCGCCACTTGCCGACGGGCAGGTCGCCGAGCTGCACGTGCATGATCCGCACGCGCTGCAGGCGTCGCACCGTGTATTCGAAATGCTCGCACATGCGCCGGATCTGCCGGTTGAGGCCCTGCGTCAGCACGATCCGGAACGTATTGCGACCGACCTGCGTCAGCTTGCAGGGATTCGTGATCGTGCCGAGGATCGGCACGCCGTTCGCCATGCCTTCGAGGAACTCCGGCGTCAGCGGGCGATCGACCGCGACGATGTACTCCTTCTCGTGCTCGTGCTCCGCACGCAGCACGCGGTTGACGATGTCACCGTCGTTGGTGAGCAGGATCAGCCCTTCGGAATCCTTGTCGAGGCGACCCACCGGGAAGACACGTTCGCGGTGCGCGACGAAGTCGACGATGTTGCCCGCGACGTCGCGATCGGTCGTGCACTCGATCCCGACCGGCTTGTTGAGCGCGAGGTAGACGCGCGCCGGCTTCGCCGTGAGCGGCTGCCCGTCGAGCATGACCTGGTCGCCGTCGTCAACCTTGGTGCCGAGCACGGCGACGACGCCGTTGACCTGAACGCGGCCCGCCTCGATCCACTGGTCGGCTTCGCGGCGCGAGCATACGCCGGTCTCGCTCAGGAACTTGTTGATGCGCACTGTCGTCAGCCGCCTGCGCGACGCACGGTGTAGCCGAGCTTGCCGAGTTCCTCGACCAGCAGGTCACGGTGGTCGCCCTGGATCTCGATCACGCCGGCGTCGACGGTGCCGCCCGAGCCGCAGCGCTTCTTGAGCCGCGTCGCGAGGGCCGCGAGCGCGTCGGCGCCGAGCGGCACGCCACGCACGATCGTGACGCCCTTGCCCTTGCGGCCCTTGGTCTCACGGCCGACGCGGACGATGCCGTCACCGGCGGGCACCGCGGCGGCGGCGACGGCGGGCTTGCTGCGACGGCAGCGGCAGTCGGCCACGGCGCGGCCGCATTCGGGGCAGCGGCGACCCTGGTCGGTCGAGTAGACGATACGGCTGGCGGTCATGGAACGGCGGGTGCGGGGGGCGGACGCGCTTAGTGTAACCGCGAGGCCACGGGTCGCCGAAACGATTGCATCCATGCACCATCGTGGCGCCGCGGCCGCGCACGTCGCACACCGCGGTGGCGGTGTGGGGACGGCGCGTGCCTGCCGGGCTTCAGCGAGGTTGCGACCGCCCGTGTCCGCCCCCGAGCGGTGAGACGTGGCCGGGCCACGACCGACGCGTGCCGAGCGCACTGGGCGGCTGCTACATTCGGCGCCATGACGACCTGTCACGTCGAACACGTAGCGATCTGGACCGGCGACCTCGAGCGCCTCGCGGGTTTCTATGCACGCTACTTCGGCGCACGGGTCGGCGAGCCCTACCGCAATCCGGCGAAGGGCTTCGCATCGCGCTTTCTCGAGTTCGGACAGGGGGCGCGGCTCGAACTGATGTCGACGACCGCATCGCTGGCGACGGCCCCGTCCAGGGGATCGCAGCGCCACGGCCTGACGCATATCGCACTGGTCGTCGGCGACGAATCGGCCGTCGACGCATTGACCGCGAGGTTGCGGGCCGACGGTCACGAAGTCCTCGACGGCCCGCGCCGCACCGGCGACGGCTATTACGAGAGCGTGGTGCTCGACCCCGACGGGAACCGCGTCGAGCTCGCGGCCGGTGGGCGAGAGCAGGCGCTGGTATCGACCGGACGAGCGCAGGCCTGATGGCCACGGTTCGGCCGCCGCTGGTTGCACACACTCGGACACCGGAATCCTCGTACATGAGCCCGCCAGACCTCGCCGCCGCGCCGCCCGCCACCACGTTCGAGACGCGACGGCTGCGGCTGCGTCCGGTCGTGGGCGACGACGCGCCGTTCATCCTGCGACTGGTGAACGAGCCGTCATGGCTCAAGTACATCGGCGACCGCGGCGTGCGCACGCTCGACGATGCCCGCCGTTACATCGCCGAGGGCCCGCAACGCAGCTACGCGACGAATGGCTTCGGTCTGTACCTCGTCGAGCGCAAGGACGATGCCGAGCCGCTCGGCATGTGCGGCCTGCTGCGCCGTGACACGCTGCCCGACGTCGACATCGGTTTCGCATTCCTGCCGGAGCACTGGAACCGTGGCTACGCGTTCGAGGCGGCGGCGGCGACGCTCGCGCACGCACGCACGGCGTTGCGACTGCCGCGTGTCGTCGCGATCACGTTGCCCGGCAATGGCCCCTCCAATCGCCTGCTCGAGCGCCTGGGGCTGCGGTTCGAGCGCACGCTCACGCACGGCGACAAGCCCGACGTGCTCAACTGCTATGGCACGACGGCCGCGTTCGCCATGGACGCCGAGAACGTGCATCCGGTGCCGCCCCGGTTGTGGACGTCGGGCCAGCTCTCGGCACGCGACATCACGGCCTTGCCCGGCCTCGGCGTCGAGGCGGTCGTCAACCTGGCGCTGCCGAGCTCGTCCAACGCGCTGCCTGGCGAGGCCGAAGCGGTCACACGCCTGGGCCTGTCGTACGTCCAGATTCCCGTGCCCTGGGAGCAGCCGCAGCCGCACCACCTTGACCAGTTCTTCGGCGTCATGGACACGTACGCGGGGCGCCGCGTCTGGGTGCATTGCGCGAAAAACATGCGCGTCTCGGCGTTCGTCTACCTCTATCGCCGTCTGCGTCTGGGCGAGTCCGAACAGGTCGCGCGTCATCCCCTGGACGAGGTGTGGGAGCCCGACGCCACGTGGCAACGATTCATCGACGAGTCGTGCGTGAGGTTCGCTGCGCCTACGCCGACCTGAGACACCGTCTCGCAGCGCCGACGCGCGTCGTCGGCGATAAGGGCGCGACGATGAGGTTTCAGGTCGTCGCCGCCATCCGGTGACGAGGGAGGGGACTCCTGCTTGGCGTCGTATCGTGGCCTCTGGCTCGCGTTCGGGTGGGCACTTGCGTCGGTCGACGCGGGCGCAGTGGCGACCGTGAGCCGCGCGACCACCCCGGACGCATCCGTACGAGAGGCCGGCGAGGCGGCGACGGTCGCGTGCGACTTCGCGGACTGCCTCGTCGCCGACACGCCGATGCCCGACGCGGCGCGGGCCCTCGCCGACCTGCGCGGACGTTTCGCCGGGGAAACGACCGACTACGCGCTCGGTGAGGGGCTGCGTCACGCGGCGTACCTGTTGCGTCTGCGTCGCGCGGAAGCGCTGCAAGTACAGGTGCAGGCGCTGCCGGCCGAGCCGGCGTTGGCCGTCGTGGTCGGCAGCACGGGGACGTCGACGCCGTCGCTCGCGCCGGTTTCATCGCCAGGGGCCGGCCCCGGCGGTCGCGTCTACGTGACCAACGAGCGATCCGGCGAGCTGACCGTGCTCGATCCGCTCACGCGCACGGTGCGGGCGACGATTCCGCTTGGCCGGCGCGCGCGCGGCCTGGCACTTTCGCCCGACGGTCGTCACCTGTACGTCGCGCTGAGTGGCGCGCCGGTGGACCGCCACGATGCAGCGCGGCCCCACACGGCCGCGCTTGCCCGGCAGGCCGACGGCGTCGGCGTGGTCGACGCGGTGAAGTTGCGCCTCGTCGGCACGCTGTCGGGCGTCTCGGCGCCCAAGCAGCTCGTCGTCTCCCGCGACGGGCGCAAGCTCTACGTCGCGAGCGAGGATACGGGCACGGCCGTCGTGCTTGACGCAGCCACCGGCAAGACGCTTGCGGTCTTCACCGTGGGCCGCGAGCCCGAGGGCGTCGGCATCAGCCACGACGGTCGCTGGGTCTACGTCAGTTCCGAGATCGACGACGAGGTCACCGTGATCGATACGCAGGTCGACGCGGCCGTCGCGACGATTCCGACCTGCGCACGACCGCGTGCAATCGTGTTCGCGCGCTCGTCGCCACGCGCCTACGTGAGTTGCGAGGACGCCGCGAAGGTTGCGCTGTTCGACGTGCAGCGGCACCGCGAGATCCGACGCCTGCGTGTGCCGGGGCTCGGCGCCCGGCCGATGGGCGTGGCGCTGTCGCCCGACGAGCAGACGCTCTACGTCGCGACAGGCCGCGGCGGCACGCTCGTCGCCATGGCGACGCAGGATCGACACCGCGTGCGCGCGAGCGTCGCGGTCGGCCAGCGTCCCTGGGGCATCAGTGTCAGTGCGGACGGCCGCCGCATCTACACGGCCAACGGACCGTCGAACGACGTCAGCATCGTCGACGCGGCGAGCATGAAGGTCCTCGAACGCGTCGCCGTCGGCGGCGGGCCCTGGGACACGCTCGTGCAGGACGACCTTCCCGTGCCGACGACGGAACGACCATCGCCGTCGGTCGCGTGGTCGGGCACACGCTAGGATTCTGGACGCCGGTACACCCCGAACCTGGTCCGATTTGCGCGCCTGTCCACGTCCTGGGCGGCCAGCGCCCCGATTTGCAACTAGACTCCGACCCGTCGTGTCCGCCGCGCGGCGAATTGGCGTGGGGCGGGCGGATGACGGAATCAGCCGGGTGCCGTCGGGGCGGCTGTGGCTGACCGTCGAGGACGCGCTGCCGCAGGCGAACGAGCCCGATGCGGCAGGCGCGGACGATGGCGTGTGCCCGCTGTCGCGAGCCCGGCAGCAGCTCGCTCAGGCTGAAGTGGCTGACAGGTGAAGGCCGTTCCGGTGGCCGACAACGAGATGTACGCAGCAGCGGGGCAGGCCGCGGGGAGGCACACATGACCTACCGGGCAGCGTTGGAGCAGTGTGTGACGAAGAACCAGGCGTTGTTCCATAAATCGGACGAACACCGGGAGGACACGGTCGACATCCGCTTGCTGCGAAGTGCATTGCAGGCTGCGCTCGATGCGAACCGGGCGCAGATGAAGTTCCTCGCGGCGACGGCGCACGACATGAAGGGACACCTGCAAAGCATCATCGGGTTCACGACGCTCCTGCTGAGTGGCGAGATCGGCGAGGTTTCGCAAGGCCAGCGGAAGGCTCTCGAGGTGGTCATGCGCGGGAGCGATGACCTGCTGGCGCTCGTGAGGGATGTCCTGGATTACGGTGTTTCCCAGGGCGGGGCACGCTCGTGCTCGCCGCCGCGCATCTTGATGACCGAGATGGCCTGGCACACCTCGCCGTCGGCTTCGAAATAGCCAGCAGCACAACCGCATCGGCGACGTAGCTCGCGTCGACCGGCGAATTCACGTTCGTGCCGATGATGCCCTGATGGGTGCTCACGAGCAGGGATGCGACTCCCATCTGGCCGAGGTAAGTGAGGAGCTCGTGGAGTTGCACCACAAGGAAATTCTCCTCGGGCATCGAATTGAGGTAGCCGTTCAGGCTATCTATGACGACGATGACGGCGCCGTCCGTTTCCACCGAGCTCTTGATCGAGCGCGCCAGTTGGCTGGGCGAGAACTCCGCCGGGTCGACCGGCTGGATGCGCACGCGACCGGCTGTGACGTGCTTGCGCAGCGGGATTTGCAATCCATCAAGACGCGCGAGCAGCGTGTTCACGCTCTCGTCGAAGATGAAGGGTGCCGAGCAGTGGCCGAGCTCCGCCGCGCGGGTGCAGAACAGCGAGGCGAGGGTCGACTTGCCGGTACCGGAAGCGCCCTCAACGAGCGTGCTCGTGTCCCGCTCGACGCCGCCGCCGAGCAGTCGGTCCAGCCAATGCCGCTGCCTAGGCGCTCGCGGCTCGATTCGCCCCGATGTTCAGCGGCCACTAATCGCGGGAAGACGTCGAGGCCGCCGCGGCGGATACGGTAGTCGTGGTAGCCGCCGCGGAAGTCGCTGCGGTACTTCGTGACGCTGAGGCGCCGGCGCAGCGAGCCGAATGCAGGGATCGTGTGTTCCAGCAGCACCGCGCCGTGCGCGACGCTCTGACCCTGCATGTCGTGCTCGGTCGAGGTCAGGTCGTCGAGCAGCAGCACCGTGGACTTGCGACCAGCGAAGCACTGCTTCAGCGCGAGGATTTGCCGGCGGTAGCGCAGCGGGTTGCCAGCGAGGAGCCTGAATTCGGAGAGCGAGTCGAAGACGATGCGCGTCGGGGCGACCGACTCTACGTCGGCGAGCACCCGTTGGGTCGTCTCGGTCAACTCGACCTCGGACGGATGGAAGACCGTGTACTGGTCTTCGGGTTCGAACGCCGACTCCCTTTGCGTAAGTTCGCGGATCGTTACCCCTTCGAGTGTACCTCGCGGATCTCTTCCTCTGTCTCCGAAAGCGTCACGTACAGCACGGGCTCGCCCCGACGCACCCCTTCGAACAGGAACTGGAAGGCAAGCGTGGTCTTTCCGAAGCCGGGCATGCCTTCGAGCAGGTACAGCCGGTTCGGCAGCAAGCCGCCGCTGAGGACGTCGTCGAGACCGCTAACGCCCGTACCAACCCGCGTGGAAATTTCCGACATTGGGCTTCGCTCGCCTAGGGCGCGTCCAAGCTACCAGTGCCCAACCTCGCTAGAGGCACGGGAGACAATGTGTTCCCTTTGCGGCGACACAATCAAACACCTGACATGGCGGAGAACGAGCTGGAGTGTGACGGCCTCCGGGTTGTGCTTCATCCGACTTGCCACATCGCCTTGGAGCAAGCCCAGCTGTTATCAACGTAACGACCGAGGCAGACGGCAGGCCGAGCACTGCGAGCGATGAATTCAAGTTTGTACGTACTGGTAGAGTCTGGCGAAAAGAGGCCCGCCGGCGATGTAGGCGAGCACCGATAATCTTCGGAAATCGGCGGGGTGGTGGTCTCGATATGAAATGAATTCCCTGTCGTGGTCGGTTCGAGACGACTCACCTTCTACGACCCTTGTTCAGCAACTGCTTAGTACCACCCCTTGGCACTCGTTGTTTGACCTAGCCGCTGCGGACGTCAGGTGCCGTCAGGTTCACCTACATACTTTCCGCGTCCGGTTCGCGATCATTTTCGAAGCGCAGAGGACCCGATGAACAGTGACGCTGAACCGCGTGCTCGTCCTAGACGAACACGTCGACGCTGCCATGAGGCTCAAGAACCTGGAGGACAAGTTCAAACTACTATGCATATGGGATTTTCATGGCCGCTTTATTCCGGCCGGCCTGAGTCGGAAATTACCGCAGACCGCAAGGAGCGGATCGCTTCCGAGAATCGCGCACTGCGGGATTTCAAAGAGCTGCAACTCTCCCGGGAGCGATCCGGTGAGACCCCGCTCGCGACGCGAGTCGCACTTTGGGAATCGCGCCATGGGCTCGCGATGCCTCGTGATCGACACCACCCCCTCATCTTCCTGATCGCCAGGGGGACCGGACTAACGGTGGAGCAAGTTCTGCTGGAGCATCAGCGTCGATACGCCGATGCACCGCAGCGGCAGGTTACGGGCCGCTGATCCGAGGGTCATCGGCGCAACGGGATTCACCGGGCGTCACGGAAGGGCCCTGTGACGCCCATGCTCGACGCGTGCGGCGATCGCGTTGTCACTCGCGCCGTAGCGATCTGCGGCCTCAGAACTTGGGGCGCGCGCGATCCGGGAACAGCCGCGTCACTTCCGACCGAACCAGGTCGTAGCATTCGCAGACCATGCCCTCGAGCGCCGCTCGATTCTTGATCACGATGTGCCCGCGTCGATACGCGATGCTGCCGGCGCGCTGCAGCCGGCCCGCCGCCTCGGTCACGCCCTCCCGCCGGACGCCGAGCATGCTCGCAATGAGTTCCTGCGTCATCGCGAGTCGATTGTCGGGCAGCCGATCGAGGCTGAGGAGCAGCCAGCGGCACAGCTGCTGGTCGACCGAGTGGTGCCGGTTGCACACTGCGGTCTGCGCCATCTGCGTCAGCAGCGCCTGCGTGTAACGCAGCAGGAGATCGTGAAGCGCCCCGGCCCGCCTGAACTCCTCCATCAGCAGGGCAGCGTTCAGTCGGTAGCCCGAGCCGGCACTCTGCACGACCGCGCGATTTGGCATCGTGTCCCCACCCAGGAACAGCGCCGCACCGACGACGCCGTCGTTGCCGATCACGGCTACCTGCGCGGAAGCCCCGTCCTGCAGCACGCTAAGTAGCGAGACGATCGCTGTCGCCGGAAACACCGCATCGACGAGCGTGCGCCCCGTGTCATGCAGGATCTCGCCCGGCTCGAGGCGCACCCGACGCAGGTGCGGTCGGAGCCGCTCGAGGGCGTCGACCGGAAGCGCGACGAGCAGGTGATTGCACGGCGGCGCCGTCACAAATGAGCTGTCTGCCTTCACCGCGCAGGCCGTCCCGGTCGCCTTGTGTGTGGTGACGCACCGACGGTTACCGGCGGGTCCGTCACTGTGTCTTTCTCAAACGGAAGACACCCATGCAATCGACAAATGACCGAGTTGAACCGGGCGCGCCTCACCAGGTATCGCCTTCGCCTGCGACCGACGCGTCGTACAACCTGCTCGCGCAACTGTTTAGGCGCGGAGTACGTATCGCCTACGAGAAGATCGAGAGCGACTGTCTTACTGACCCTGGCGAACTCCACGAGCATGGTGCTCGCGTACATCTCGCGATGCTGCAGAGTTCCGAGGATGGTTCGATGGCGATCCTGCGTCCGTCCGGCGTGGTTGCCTGCTGGTACGCGAGCGCCGGCGACAGAGAGCGCAGGGGATCGCCCGTGCGCGGGCGGCACGTCGCGCAGTTCTACGAGGCATCCGACGTCGCAGAGGGCCTTCCGCAGCGTCATCTCAAAGCCGCCATCGTCCAGGGCCATAGCTCCCGCTACGGCTGGCGCCTGTCGGCCGCAGGCAGCCGCTGCTGGAGCATCACCGACATCCGGTCGATCATCCGACACGATGGCACCCTCGCTGGGTTCGTGCACGTGATCCGTCCGATCTGCGGATCGTGGGAAGGTGCGCGCGCGACTGCGCCTCGCCCGTGGTCGAGCGCGGGGGACCGGGCGGTACCAGCGTACGCGAATACCGCAGTGGCCGCCTGAGAACGAGTGCGCCGCTCGACTCGGGGACTCGGCAGTCCGGGCCATACGGAATCACAGGTGCCGGTACGACAGCATTTCGACCATGCTCGGTCGCGGCCCGCCTGCCGCGCGACCGCCGAGCGACCAGCTGAAAGGTGAAGACGCATTGAACGATCCGAGCGACGCAACGGCGCTGGAAATGGCCACAGACGCTTATACGAGCGAAGGCGGCCACGTGGCGCCGGACGACTTCCAACTCGCGGCTGTCGGCGTGTCTTTCGATGGTCGTCAGTACCGCTACGAGACGTACCGATACGATCGACCCGAGGACGCGGTGGCGTATGCTGAACTCGACCGTGCGCGCCGCGCGGCGTCGGCACCGGGACCCCGCTCCTGACCGGTCTGACCGTAGAGTCGCCGGATCGTGTAGCCCGCAGCCTGACGGGCGCATAGGCATGGCGCATCCACGGTCCATTGATTGTTCTGCCGAACCGCGAACGCGTGCCCTGATAATGAAAACCTGGCCGGGGCTCCGGCTATGCGGCAGGGAGGTATAGAGGTCTGCGTGGCGGCACGAGCATCAATCTCGCCGAGCATGATCCGGGCCTCCTGGTGCGACCGGCGGTTGCTCGACGGCAGATTGATGAAGACTCAGCCCGGCCGGTTACGCCGTCGCCCGGAGAGCCAACGCCGCCCCGGCAGCCGGGAGCAGGGGGCAACCAGCCAGCACCGCATGCCTCTAGTCCGCCGACTCCGAAGGCACGGCGTTACTACGGCACGGTTAAGTTGGACTCGACGAGGGTGGGCTTCCCCCGGTTTCCCGGACACCTCGGATAAGTGCGATAGTGCTATCGGAGGTGCCTCATGGGAAGACGGTACTTCAGCGCCGAGTTTAAGACCGAGGCGGTGCGCCAGGTGGTGGAGTTGCGCCGACCGAAGGCGCAGGTGGCGCGTGATCTCGGCGTCCACATCAACGTACTCAAGAGCTGGTTGAACGCGTACGCCAAGGATCCGGTTGGGGCGTTCACCGGCGAGTCGGTCGCGGCGATAGAACGCTCCGAGATCGCGCGGCTGCAGAAGGAGCTCCAGCGCGTCCGGGCGGAGCGCGACATCTTAAAAAAAATGCAGACGCGTACTTCGCCAAAGACCAGCAGTGAAGTACGCCTTCATGGTGCGCCACGCGCGCGTCTGGCCGCTCGGGTGGCAGTGTGCCGCGCTGGGCGTCTCCCGCAGCGGCTTCTACGAGTGGCGCACTCGCGATGAGAGCCCGCGAGCCAAGCACACGCGGAACTCGTGGCAGAGGTCCGGTCGAGCTTCACGTTGAGCGATAGGACGTACGGCAGTCCGCGGATCTGGCGCGAGCTGCGCGCCCAAGGCCTCGAGGTCGGACGTCATCGCGTCGAGCATCTGATGCGGCAGAACCAGCTGGTTGCGCGGGCGCGGCGCCGACGCTGGCCCAAGGACGCCGGCGAGCGCCCGGTCCATGCCCTCGCTCCGAACATCCTCGATCGGCAGTTCGAGGCGGCTGCGCCCAACCAAAGTTGGGCGGCCGACTTCACCTACCTGTGGACGGACGAAGGGTGGTTGTACGTCGCGGCAGTGCTCGATCTGTTCTCTCGCTACGTCGTTGGATGGTCGATGCAGGCGTCGATGACCAGTCGCCTTGTTGCCGACGCCCTGGTAATGGCGTTGTGGCGTCGCGGCAAACCGCACGGCGTGCTGCATCACTCCGATCAGGGCAGCCAATATGTGAGCGAGGACTTCCAGCGCCTGCTTGCCGAACACGGCATCGCCTGCAGCATGAGCCGGCGCGGCAACTGTTGGGACAACGCTGCGATGGAGAGCTTCTTCTCGACGATGAAGACCGAGCGTGACAACTTCTGCAATCCAACTAGACGACACAGCCATCTGAGTGGGATGAGCCCTGAGCAGTTCGAAGCAGCGCATCGCTCAAGGCGCCAAGGTATCCAGAAGTGTCGAGAGTCGATGACGAACGCCGGAAGTGAGTTGGCCCGAGCGAATCGATCGGTTGAAGACTCACTGAACCTTGCTGATATGACGTGTGACCGTGCACGATCCTCAGCACTGAATCGCTCTCCGATATACAGCTGTAACCCGTTGATTCCTCGTGCGCCTGAAGGTCCTTCTTGGGTTGTAATTCTTAAACGAAGAACATAGAAAAAAGCTACGAGAATCAAATGGTTATGCGAATCCTGTTTGTCTGCATGGGCAACATCTGCCGGTCGCCGACTGCCGAGGGCGTCTTCCGGGAGTATTTCCGGCGCCACGCGCCCGGGCTCGACATCGAAGTCGATTCGGCGGGGACGCACGACTATCACGTCGGCGAGCCACCGGACCCTCGCACGGTGCGTGCCGCGCGGCAACGTGGCTTCGACCTCGAGCCGCTGCGCGCGCGCCAGGTCGAGCCCGCCGACTTCGAGCGCTTCGACCTCATTCTCGCCATGGACCGGCTCAACTACGTCACGTTGCTCGACCGCAGTCCGCCGCAGTTCCATCCGCGCATTCACCTGCTGCTCGAGTTCGCGGGTGGTGCGACGCGCGACGACGTGCCGGACCCGTATTACGG
The DNA here is from genome assembly GCA_035554635.1 of Steroidobacteraceae bacterium. GTDB lineage: Bacteria > Pseudomonadota > Gammaproteobacteria > Steroidobacterales > Steroidobacteraceae > RPQJ01. Next base: position 21,247 of record DATMIB010000193.1, read on the forward strand.
CGGCGCAAAAGGCTTCGATGAAGTGCTCGACCTGCTGGAAGACGCCGCGGCGGGCGTCCTGCGCGCGGTTCGCGAAGGCTTGTCCTGACGTCACGTTTTGCGGCTACACTGCACTCCGCCGTGGCGTGAGGGGGACGCGCCAGCGGACATCGCGCGTCCCACCGGATCGCCCGGCCCGATAACGACAAGAACGGGCCGACGCAGGAAGGGCAATGACTTCAGCCGCGCGAGCGACGCTGATCACGGCGTTGCAGCAGTATTTCGCGATCCCGCGCGACGAGGCGGCGCTCGTGCTCGACGAGTTCGAGCCGTGCGTCTGTCGCGGCGGCGACTGGCTGTTCCGCCAGGGTGACGCCGCGGATTGCCTGTACCTGCTCGCCCGGGGGCGCATGCAGGTCTGGCTCGGGGCCACCAGCGGTGAGCGTGAGGAACGACTGGTCGCCGAGGTGAATCCCGGCGAGACGATCGGCGAGATCGGCATGCTCACCGGTGGCGCGCGCTCGGCGAGCATCCGGGCCGTGCGCAACAGCCTGCTGTTGCGCATGACATCTGCGGCCTTCGATTGCCTGGCACGACAGCGGCCCGACCTGACGCGACACATCGCCGGAAGCATCGCCGGCCGCCTGCGCGACCGCACGGCGGGGGTTTCGCACATCCGGCGCACGCTCAAGACGATTGCGCTGCTGCCGCTCGGCCCGGCCGCGCTCGCCGAATCGCTCGCAGACCAGCTGTCGGACGCGCTCGTGCCGCACGGCGCGGCCTGCATCCTGACGCCGCGTTCCATGCGGGACGCGGGTGCGCCACCGCTGCCGGCGGCCGCCCACGAAGGATTGTCGCCGGCGCTGGTCGACTGGCTCGCCGTCCAGGAGGACGCCCACCGGTTCGTGCTCTACGTCGCCGATCCGGCCGACGCGGTGTCTTCCAATATTGCACTGCATCACGCCGACCTGATCCTGCTCGTCGCGCAGGGCGACGACGACCCGGCCGTGCGCCCCTGGGAGCACGCCGCGTTTGCAAGCGCGACGGCACCGGTCGCACGACGTGCGCTGGTGCTTTGCCATGACGGCGATGGCGATCACCTGCCGGGCACGGGTGCGTGGCTCGACGAACGACGCGTCGACTTTCACGTGCACCTGCGCAGCGGCGTGCGCAACGACTTCGACCGGCTCGCGCGTATCGTCGCCGGTCGCGCGGTCGGCCTCGTGCTCGGCGGCGGCGCGGCGCGCGGCTTTGCACATCTGGGTGTCTACCGCGCCCTGCACGAGGCGGGCATCGCGGTCGACTGGCTCGCCGGCGCGAGCATCGGTGCCGTGATGGCCGCGGGCATGGCGGGCGGTCTCGAACCGGCGATCGTGACCGAACGTGCGCGCCAGGCGTTCGTCAAGGGCAAGCCGTTCGGCGACATCACCGTGCCGATCGTCTCGTTCCTGCGCGGCCGTCGCATGGAGCGGCTGATCGACGAACACCTGCCGGGCGCCATCGAGGACCTGCCCGTGCCGTTCTTCTGCGTCTCGAGCAACCTCGGCAACGGCACCGTGCAGCTGCACGATCGCGGCTCGCTGCCACGCGCGTTGCGCGCGAGCGTTTCGCTGCCGGGGGTCTTCCCGCCGGCGGTCGTCAACGGCCAGCTGGCCGTCGACGGCGGCATCCTCGACAACCTGCCGGTCGATCTGATGCGCACGCGACCCGTCGGGCGTGTCGTCGCCGTCGACCTGAGCTCACGCAAGGACTATTCGGTCAACTACGACTCGGTGCCGTCGCCGTGGCGCGTGCTCGCCGGCAAGTCATTGCCGTTCCTGCAACGCTATCGCGTGCCCAGCCCGGTGTCGCTGATGCTGATGGCGATGTCGATCGGTGCGATCGGTTCGGCCCGCGCGGCCGGCGCACGCGCGGACCTGCTCATCCGCCCGCCGGTCGGTGGCTTCAGCTTCACGGACGTGCGCGCGTTCGACCGGGTGGTCGATGCGGGTTATCGCGCGGCGCAACAGGCGCTGGCGGAGAACCGCGCTGTGCTGGATTGAGCGGCGGCCCCTGCGGCCGAAGCAAGGAGCCCAATTTGCGAACGACATTCGGTGTCGGGTCGATGCTGGTCGCCGGCGCAGCGCTCGCGGCGACGCTTGCGCTGCTCGTGCCGGCGCGTGCACAACAGAGCGCCACGGCGGCGAAGAGCGCTGCGTCGCCTCCGCGCGGCGTGGCGGCGCTTGGCCGCATCGAGCCGCTCGGCGGCATCGTGCGCGTCGGCGCGGCTTCGACACCCGATGCCATGTCGGGCGCGGTGCTGAGCAAGCTGTACGTCGAACGCGGCACGGATGTCACGGCAGGACAGCTGATCGGTGAGGTCGACACGGCGGCGCTGGCGCGCGCACGCGTCGCCGAAGCGCGTGCGGAACTCGAAACGGCGCGACGCGATGCCACCGCCGCGGTGAGTCTCGCCGACGAGGCCTGTGTGCTCTCGGACGTCGCGGCGAAGCGCTCGAAGCGCAAGCAGGAGCTGCTTGCCAAGGGGCTCGCCTCGAGCGAGGAAGCCGACCTCGCCAAGGGCGATGCCGACGCGGGTGTGGCCTCGTGCAAGGCGCGGCGTTCGGCGTCGGCCGTGGCGCAATCGCGCATCGAGTCGGTGGCGGCGCGGCTCGCGCGGCAGCAGGCCGAGCTCGAGCGCTGCTTCGTGCGCGCGCCGTTTGCGGGGCGCGTCATCGACGTGCTGCGCCGTCCGGGGGAGATCGTCGGCCAGGACGGCATCGTCGAACTGGCCCGCATCGACGAAATGCAGGCAATCGCCGAAGTGTTCGAGGCGGACATCCGCCACGTCCGGGTCGGCCAGACTGCGCGCGTCCGCAGCGAGGCGCTCGGCCACGAACTCGCGGGCTCCGTGACGCGGATCCGGCCGAAGGTCCAGAAGCTCGACCAGATCGGCGACGACCCCGTCGCGCGCAAGGACGCCCGCATCGTCGAGGTCGAGATCCGGCTGGACGATGCGCGCGCCGCAGCGAACCTGACCAACCTGCAAGTGGACGTCGAGATTGGCCGCTGAGCCGACGCCGTTGCGGTTCGCGCCGTTCGCGCCGCTCGGCTGGTTGCAGCTCAAGCATCGGCCGCTGCGGCTCGCGGTCGCGACCGCCGGCATCGCCTTCGCCGTGCTGTTGATCCTGATGCAGCTCGGCTTCCGTGCGGCGCTGTTCGAGAGCACGCTGCGTTTCCACGAGCGATTCCGCTACGACATCGCGCTGTTCAGTACCGACAGCGTGTTCATCGTGCGACCCGCACCGTTCACGATCCGGCGCCTGTACGAGGCGCTGGGCTCGCCCGATGTCGCCTCCGTAAGCCCGGTCTACATCTTCCCGGCCACCTGGAAGAACCCGTGGACCAGCCAGCGCCGCAGCATCAACGCCGTGGGGCTCGACCCGACGCGCGACCTGCTCGCAACCCCCGGATTCTCCGACAACCTGCACAGGCTCGGCGCGCAGGACGTCGTGCTGTTCGACCGGGCGTCGCGACCGGAGTTCGGACCGGTCGCCGCGCAGTGGCGCGAGGACCGGCCGATCGAGACGGAAGTGAACGACCGTGCGGTCGAGGTGGTCGGCCTGGTCGAGATCGGGCCGAGCTTCGGCATCGACGGCACGCTGATCACGAGCGTCGACAACTGGCTGCGCCTGTTCCCCGAGCGCCCGCGCAACCAGATCCAGCTCGGGCTCGTGACGCTCAAACCCGGCGTCGATCCCGAAGCGGCTCGCGATCGCTTGCGCGCGCAGGTGTCCCCGGACGTGCTGGTGATGACCAAGGCGGATTTCGCCGCACGCGAAAAGGCTTACTGGAACGGCGCCACGCCGATCGGTTACGTGTTCGCGTTCGGCGCGATCATGGGACTGGTCGTCGGCGCGATCATCGTTTACCAGATCCTGTTCGCGGACGTGTCCGAGCACCTGCGCGAGTACGCGACGCTGCGCGCGATCGGTTATCGCAACCGGTTCGTCGCCGGCATCGTGTTGCAGCAGGCCGCGATCCTCGCCGTGCTCGGGTACCTGCCCGGGATGGCGGCCTCGTGGTGGCTCTACCGGTCGGCAGCGCACGCCACGCGACTGCCGTTGCACCTCACCGCCGAGCGCGCCTCGACCGTGTTCGTTCTCACGCTCGCCATGTGCGCGCTGTCGGGTTTCCTCGCGTTGCGCAAGGTGCGCCGGCTCGACCCGGCGGAGGTCTTCTGACCATGCAGCCAGCCGACGCTCCGGTGGTCGTCGAGGCGCTGTGCCACCACTATGGCAAGGGGGCGCTGCGCCGACAGATCCTGCACGACATCACGACCACGATCCCGGCCGGGGAGATCGTCATCGTCACGGGGCCTTCGGGTTCGGGCAAGACGACGCTGCTCACGCTGGTCGGTGCGTTGCGTGCGCCGCAGGAGGGGCAGCTGCGCGTGCTCGGGCACCGGCTCGACGGGGCGCGTCGCGCGGCGCTCGAGGACGTGCGCCGCAACATCGGCTTCATCTTCCAGCAGCACAACCTGCTCGGGGCACTGACCGCGACGCAGAACGTGCAGCTCGGCCTGCGCGTCACGGGCCGTGTCGGCCGTCTGCAGCTGCGCCGCCGGGCCGAGCAGATGCTCGAGGCAGTGGGACTCGGCACGCACCTTCACAAGCGGGCGGAGGAACTGTCCGGCGGCCAGCGGCAACGGGTCGCGATCGCCCGCGCCCTGGTCGGCGAGCCTCGCATGGTGCTGGCCGACGAGCCGACGGCATCGCTCGACAAGGCCACCGGTCGGGAGGTCGTCGAGCGCATGCAGTCGCTCGCGCGCGAACGCGGCACGACGATCCTGCTGGTCACGCACGACAACCGGATCCTCGACGTCGCCGACCGGATCCTGCACCTCGAGGACGGCCGGCTCACGACGTTCACCGACGCAGTCATTGCCAGCTCGCAGCAGATGATGCACCTGCTCGCGCAGAACAACGACCGGCAGGACCTGGCGCGGCTCGTCGCGGACATGGACGAGCCTGCGTTTCGTCGCACGCTGCAGGAGCTGACGCAAAGCTCGCAACGCTTCCTCGAGTCGATCGCGCTGGCGAGCGACGAGGCCTACCAGAGCATGCTCGAGCAGTCGTTGCGCGTCTTCACCGGGCGCGTCGCGCAGTTGCTCGACGCGGAGCGTGCTTCGCTGTTCCTCGTCGATCGCGAGTGCGGCGAGCTGGTGCTGCGGGTCGCGCAGGACATGCCGGACGGTGAGCACGTGCGCATACCGCTGGCGAGCGGCATCGCCGGGGCCGCGGCGAGCACCGGGCAGGTCGTGCGCGTCGACGATGCCTATGCCGACCCTCGCTTCAACCGGGCCGTCGATGCGGCGACCGGATTTCGCACGCGTTCGGTGCTGTGCCTGCCGTTGCACGACCGCGACGGCGAGGTGTTCGCGGTCACGCAGTTGCTCAATCGTCGCGACGGGGCTCCATTCGACGATGCCGACGCGCGGCGCTACGGAG
>DATMIB010000194.1:0-15667 GCA_035554635.1 Steroidobacteraceae bacterium
GATCCCACCGAGACGACCACGATACTGGCTGCAAGCGGCGAGCAGTCGTGCCAACGTGGCGCGGTCGACACCTGTCGCTTCGCCGACCCCACGACGGGATTGCGGCTGGCATGGCCCAACGACTGGCCGGTGCGTCGTCTCAAGCTCCTGACCGATTCGGGACCGGCGGCGCACGCACGCCAGACCGGTGCCGTCCGCTGGATCTCGCTCGAATACGTGCCCGACGACCCGGCGCAACCGGAGGCTTCGGTCTTCCACCTGGCGGTGCTCGGGCGCCGCGACTGGATCGCGCAGTCGAACGCGTCACGCTCGCCACGGGATGTCGAAGTCGCCACGGGACGCGTGCATGTCGCCGTCGCCTTCGTGCAGACTGGAAATCCGTATCCGCTCGACTCGCGCGATGCCGACATCTTCGACGCGCTGCGACCCACGCTTGCGGAGATCAGTCGCATCGTGTGGTTCGACGAGCGCACGAATGGCCAGGGACTGCAGCTCACCGGGGAGTACAGGCGATGACGACGCACAAGGGCAGCTGTCACTGCGGCCGCGTTGCCTTCGAGGTCGACGGCGACATCGACGGCGCGATGTCCTGCAACTGCTCGATCTGCCAGCGCAAGGGCTCGTTGCTGTGGTTCGTACCGCGCGATCGCTTGCGGCTGACGACGCCCGACGAAGCCGCGAGCACGTATACCTTCAACAAGCACGTGATCCGGCACTGCTTCTGCCCGGTCTGCGGCATCCACCCGTACGGCGAGGGCAGCGATCCCAAGGGCAACCGCATGGCCGCGATCAACGTGCGCTGTCTCGAGGACGTCGACCTCGCGTCCATTCCGGTAAAAGCCTTCGACGGCCGCTCGCTCTGATCGCGGCACGCTGAATCGATCGAAGCGCGGGGGCGGGCCGAGGGCCGGCAAACGTGACCCAGATCACGTTGTTTCAGGTAAATCTTGCAATAGCCGGACTCGGTCCAGATCGCGCGCGTCGGCGCAGTGCAACCCGCACCAATTAGGTTTCTTCCCGCGCGCGGCGAGATGGCGTTCGTCCGTATTTGGTCGAAACTTCCCAAAGGTACGGACCAATAACAACCACCGTACCGGGCGGCCATCGACGTGGACATCTCGGGAATCTTGCAGCAGTGCGTGAGGGCGGCGGCGTGAAGCTGCGGCCGTTCCTGATCCGCTTGCCTTTCATCTGTGCGGCGCCGCTGCTGTTGCTGTCGGGCTTCTTTGCCGTCCAGACTCTCAAGGAGAACGAGCGCCAGCAGACGCGCGAAGCGTCCCAGCTTGCGCTCAATGTCGCCAACGTCGTCGGGCGCCAGCTCATGGCGCGCCTGGGCACGCTCGAGGTGCTCGCCTCGTATCCGTTCGACTACGACGACCCGGGTTCGCTCGAGGCGCTCTACGGCTCCGCGCAGGAATTCCGCCGCGCGTTCCGCATGGACCTCGTGCTGGTGGACACCGACGGGCAGATGCGGCTCAACACGCGCGTGCCGTTCGGGTCGCCGCTGCCGAGGGTGCCCGACGGAGACGAGGAGACGCGAGCACAGGCCATTGCGACAGGACGCCCGGTCGTCTCCGACATCGTGATGGGCCCGGTGGCGCTGCAGCCGCTCGTGGCGATGGCTGCGCCCGCGGTTCGCGACGGTAAGCTGGTCGGCCTGATCGTCACCACCACCGAGATCACGCGCTTCCAAAGCTTGCTCGACACGCTGGTGGTGCCGCCCGGCTGGTCCATCGCGTTGCTCGACGGCCGCGGCCAGCTGATCGCACGCCATGGGCCGGAACGCGCCGCGGACGCCACCGGTTTCGAACGGCTGGACGCGCAGATCGAAGGCACTGCCTGGCAACTGGTCGTCGAACGGCCGGCGGACCTCCTCAATCCGCGCGCGGTCGAAGGCGCGCTCGTGATGCTGCTGCTGATCGGTGTCGCGACGCTGCTGAGCATCGTCGGCGGACTGGTCGCCAGCCGGCGCCTGATGCGCTCGATCGGCGCGCTGGCGACGCCGGGGGCGCTCGGCGCACGGAGCGTCCCGGTCGAGATCGAAGAAATCGAGTCCGTCCGTGCGCAGCTCGCGCACGCCGTGCAACGCCAGCAGGACAGCGAAGCACTCTTCCGCACCGCATTCCTGACCTGCCCCGACGCGATGTCGATCGCGACGCTCGAGGACGGCCGTTACCTCGAGGTCAACGACAGCTTCGCCCGCATCTTTGGCTGGACACGCGAGCAGACCATCGGCCGACGCTCGCGAGACCTCGGCATCTGGGCCGATCTCGGCGAGCGCGAGCGGCTGCTGCGGGAGATCAGCCTCGGCCACGGCGCCTGCGTGCACTTCGAATCGAGATTCCGGCGGCAGGACGGCCGGATCATCGATGGCTCGATGTCGGCGCAGGTGGCCGAGTTTGGCGGGCAACGCTGCCTGATGTCGGCGACGCGTGACGTCACCGACCGCAAGCAGGCCGAAGCCGAGCTCGGCAGCTACCGCAGTCACCTCGAGCACCTGGTGGCCGCGCGCACCAGCGAGGTCGAGACGATGCGCGACGAGCTGGCCCTGCGGGCCGAGGCGGCCGAGGCCGCGAACGTCGCCAAGAGCGAGTTCCTCGCCAACATCAGCCACGAGATCCGCACGCCGATGAACGCGATCGTCGGTTTCGCCGAGCTGCTGCGCGAATCGCAGCTGTCGGACGAGCAGCGGCGCCAGCTGGAGTTCCTGCGCAGCGCCGGCAAGCACCTGCTCACGCTGATCAACGAGATCCTCGACTTCTCGAGGATCGAGGCGGGGCGCACCGAGTTCGAGCGCGTGCCGATCAACGTCGCCGACGTGCTCGCCGGCGTGCGCGACCTGCTCGGCGCCGCGGCGTCGCGTAAAGGCATCGAGCTCGACCTCGTGGACCGCACCGACGGCCTGCGCGTCGTCGGCGACCCGGGCCGTTTGCGGCAGGCCCTGCTCAACCTCGCGAACAACGCGATCAAGTTCACCGAGCACGGTCGCGTCACGTTGAGCGTGGCATGCGTGTCGCGCGACGAGCGCGGGGCCCTGCTGCAGTTCGCGGTCGAGGACACCGGCATCGGCATCGCCGCCGACAAGCTCGACCGGCTGTTCAAGCCGTTCCAGCAGGTCGAGTCGGGCAGCACGCGGCGCTACGGCGGCACCGGCCTGGGCCTCGCGATCACGCAGCGGCTTGCACAGATGATGAACGGCGAGGCCGGCGTGCAGAGCGAGCCGGGGGTGGGCAGCACCTTCTGGTTCACTGCGTGGCTCGAAATCGCGCGCAAGCAGGAGCACGGCTCCGTTGCCACGGCCGAAGCCTGAGCACGCGACACCCCTGTGGCGGCCGGCGTTGCTATGATCGGCCGCCATGAACGAACCCGCACCGACCGGGCAGAAGCCCACCACGGCTGAGGTCCGTCGCGAGGAGCGCGGCACCAAAGGCGGACGCTGGTCCGTCGTCGTCGACGGCCACGAGTCCGAGATGACGTATTCGCGCGCCTCGCCGACGCTGATCATCATCGATCACACCGCGGTGCACGAAGCCTTGCGCGGACGCGGTGTCGGCGTCGTGCTCGTGCAACGCGCGGTCGAGGACGCCCGTCGCGAGGGGTTCAGGATCATCCCGTTGTGCCCGTTCGCGAAGGCACAGTTCGAGCGTCACGCCGAGTGGGCGGACGTGCTCTCACGCTGAGTTCTTCCACCTCTCCCATGCGTGGGAGAGGTCGGCCCGACGGGCCGGGTGAGGGCTCTTCTATTTTCCGGACCCTCACCCCAACCCTCTCCCGCTGCACGGGAGAGGGGGCCGGGCGCGGTGACGCCGGTCGCATGCGTGGTTTTCCGCAATGCGTGCACCGTTTGCCGGGTGGCACGTTCGTGCCCGCAGTCACCCGAGGAGCTCTTCCCATGAAAGCGAGTTCGCTGTTTGCGTCACTGTCGGTCGCGGCCGTGCTGGCCTGCGGTGTCGCCCCGGTCCAGGCCGCCACCGCCACCGCGGTCGCCGACCCGTATCCCAACGCTTGCGTGAGTTGCCACGTCGTCGGCAAGGACAAGGTCGACCGCCGCGTCGGCACGATGCTCAAGGCCTGGACGGCCGGCAAGGTCGATGCCGACCTGCTCGTGAAGACCAAGGCGGCGATGCCGGCCGGCGTCAGCGTGAAGGGCAAGCACCCGTCGGCCGACGATTCGCTCGAGGACGTGCCGTCGCTGTGTCTCGACTGCCACACGCCCGATTCGAAAAAGGCGCCGCCGTTTGCACGGCTGATGCACCTCGTGCACCTGACCGGCGCGAAGAACGAGTTCCTGACGACGCACAAGGGCGACTGTGCCACCTGCCACAAGCTTGATGCGAAGACCGGCACGTGGTCGTTGCCGAGCGCGGCGGAGCAATAGCGGCCGCGTCGACCAAAAAAAGAAACGGGCGAAGACATACGCCTCCGCCCGTTCCCTTCGTTCCCCGACGACAGGGCCGTTTGCCGGCCCTGCCGTCACCGAGCAACGCGAGCCTTACTTCGTCCGCGTATACAACGCGGCGTGCGCGACCTCGGCGCCATTCATCGACACCTCGAGCCACGCCCAGTCGTCACGCTGCGTGGTGCCACGCGGGTTCGCCATGTGGACCTCGATCGTCGTCGACTGCCCCGGGCCGAGCGTCACCGACGCCGGCGACACCGTGTAGGTGATGCCGCCCGCGAACGGATCGTCGATCGCGAACGTGAACGTCGCAGTGCCCGAGGTGAGGTTCTTGACGACGAATTCGCCCGTGCGACCCTGCCCCGAGCCCGACGGCACGCCGCCAAAGGCGAGGCTGACCGGGTCGAGCGAGACGCTCGCCATCACGGCGTGATGCAGGTTTTCGAGGCCCGCACCGACGACGTTCGGGTTGTCGACCACGGTGCGACCGGTCGCGGTGTCCTTGAGCACGCCGCGCGCGGCCGTGTTGACGATGGCCGAGCGGACGTCCGCCGCGGTCCAGTCGGGGTGCTGGTCGATCACGACGGCGGCCGAGCCGGCGACGTGCGGCGTCGCCATCGACGTGCCCTGGAAGAACGCCCAGCACGAGGGCGTCGTCTGCGTGCACGCCCAGGCCGGTTGCGAGCTGAGCACGTTGACGCCCGGTGCGACCACGTCGGGCTTGACGCGGAACTCCACGTCGGTCGGGCCGAAGCTCGTGAACCCCGCGACGATGTTGTCGTTCGCCGTGCGGAAGTACTCGAGGCCCGCCACGATGGTCGTCGGCACGCCTTCCTTGTTGGCGAGCACGAGGCCGTCCTCGAGACCGACCATGTAGGCCGGGATCGTCGGCTGGTTCGCCGTGCCGTCGGAGCCCATTGCGATCGGGTCGCCGGCAATGTTGTTGACGATCACCACGGCGACCGCGCCCGCTTCCTGGGCATAGCGGATCTTCGTCGAGAACGAGCACGTGCCGCGCGAGATCAGCGCGATCTCGCCGGTGAGACTGCCGGCCGGCAACGCGCTGCACGCGATGCCGATGCCGGTGGCCGGATTGGTCGGGCCGTCCATCACCACGTCGAGCGGCGCCGTGAGGTTCGACGACACGGTCGCAAAGTCGCCCGAGGCCGCACCAAATCGCCCGCCGTCCTGGGTCGTGACCGGCGCGCCGACGAAGTGACCCACACTGCTCGCGCCGGCCGCGATCGCGCGCTCGGCGTAGCCCGGCGATTCGACGGTGCGGTCACCCGGCCCTGAGTTGCCCGCCGCGACCGCGATGACCATGCCGCCACGGTCGAAGCGGTTGACGGCCTTGGCCAGCAGGTCGAGCACGCCCTGCGAGCCGCCGCCGAGGCTCATGTTGGCGACGTCGAAGCCCAGTTCGTAGGCACGCTGCAACGCATTCAGGATGTCCTCGGACCGCGCGCTCTCGAGCGTGCCCGGGAAAACGTTGAAGTTGCCGAGCATCGCACCGGGTGCGACACCGGAGGGGTCGTAGGGGATGTCGACGGGCCCGCCGCTCGGGTCGTCGATCCACGCCGGCGTGTGCGCATTGCAGGCCGCCGTGCCCGCGACGTGCGTGCCGTGGCCGTCCTCGTCGGACGTGCCGAGCCCTTCCTTGCGCAGTTTGTTGTAGAAGGCCTCGGCGTAGATCACCTTGTCGTTGGTGCCGCCGTTGACGAGGTTGTCGGGCGCATTGCCTTCCGGGTAGCCCGCGTCGCTGAAGCAGGGGTGACGCACGTCGATGCCGGTGTCGATGATCGCGATCTTGACGCCGGAGCCCGCGAGTTCGGGCGCCGAAGGTGCGAGTTGCCAGGCCTCCCAGGCGTGGATCAGCTTCAGGTCCGGATCGTCGTGCGCGAGCGGGCGATAGACGCCGTTGTATTGCACCGCCGCGGCCATCGGCGCGGCGCGCAGCGTCGCAAGCGACGTGCCGTTCAACTGCACGGCGACGGCGTTCAACGCCACGTCGTATTCGCTCGTGATGCGGGCGGCCGGTGCGTTCTGCCGCAGCCACTGCCGGAACTCGTTGCGCTGGGCGGCGAGCAGGGCGCGCTGGTTCTTCACCGCGGCGCTGTTGAAGTCGACCTTCTTGCCCTTGGCCGGGCGTGTCGCGGCATTGATCGTGAGCGGCTCGGCACCCTTGAGCTCGACGATCGCGCTCGTGCGATCCTGCCGCTGGACCTTGGCCGTGGCACGGCCATTGTCGGCGGTGGTGCCCGGCGCCGCGCTCACGGCGAACGGCCCCGCCAGGACCGCGCACGCGAGCGCGACAATTGCGATGGGACGCATCATTGCAGACCTCCTTGTCGAATGAAGTACGGCGTCATGGGGACCGTCCGTGTCCCGACGCTTGGGGGCCGCAACGTAGCACCGTGCGGCCCACTGGCAAAGCGGTCGGCCGCTGAAGGAACGTTCAGCGCAACGGGCGGCACTGCAGGCCCGTCGCAGGGTCTGCCCGCTGCGGCAGTACGGGACATCCGTGCCGGCGCCGGTTATCCAGTGATCGCGGACCGCGCCGGCGTGACGAGCCCCACGTTCGACGCGAGCCGATCCTGCACCGAATACGGATCGCGCCCGGCGCACGCCGGCCCATACTGGCCTGCACATGCGAGCATTGCCTTGCCTTGCACCGGCTCGCGCCGCTCGCCGTGTCGTCGTCAGCAGGGACGCAGCCATGACACAGCTTCCACGAACGTCGCACCGCGCCGTGTCCGCAGGTCTCGTCGTTGCCGCCGTCGGTGTTGCCATCGGCGGTCTGGGTTTCGCAGGGCCCGCACGCGGCGTCGAACTCGTCAGCGTGCGCGCAGGATCGACGCTCGCGGCGGGTGGGCGTGAAGCCGCGATCAGCGCCAACGGGCGCTACGTCGCATTCCATTCCCGCGACGGCAACGTCGTGCCCGGCGACCGCGCGAGCGGCGACGAGGTCTTCCTGCGCGACCGTGTCGCGGGAACCACGGAGCGCGTGAGTGTCGCGCTCGACGGTGGCGAGGCCAATTGCGACAGCTTCGGTGCCTCGATCAGCGACGACGGCCGCTACGTCGCCTACATGTCGTGCGCCACGAACCTCGTGCCCGGCCAGCCCGACGTCTGGGGCTGGCACACGTTCGTGCGCGATCGCTTGGCCGGAACGACCGAGATCGCCGCGGTCGGCATCTACCCGCGCATCAGCGGCAACGGACGCTACGTGACCTTCGAGGCCGCCCCGGTCGACCGCACCAACGACGCCTGCGGCATCGATTGCCCCGACGTGTACGTGCTCGACCGCACTACCCGGATCATCGAGCCGATCAGCGTCGTCGGCGGGCACTCGGCCAACGACGTGAGCCATGCTCCGGACATCAGCCGCGACGGTCGCTACGTCGTCTACTGGTCGGCCGCGACCGACCTCGTGGCGGGCGACACCAACGGCGCGATCGACATCTTCCTGCACGATCGCCAGACCGGCCTCACCGAACGCGTGAGCCTCGGCGGTGACGGGCAGCAGGCAAACGGTCCGTCGATTGGCAGAGCCGCACTGAGCGCCGACGGGAGGTACGTCGCGTTCGTCACGAACGCGTCGAACCTCGTGCCGGGCGACAGACCCTACGTCAATGACGTGCTCGTCCGCGATCGCTGGACGGGCACCACGGAACGCATCAGCGTGACGACGCTGGAGGCTCCCCAGGCCGTTTACCACTCGACCACGTCGATCAGTGCCGATGGGCGCTTCGTGACGTTCGAGGCGTACGACGGCGATGCAAACTCCCATCTCGACGTGTTCGTTCGCGACCGCTACGCCGGCACGACCATCAGGGCGAGCGCGGGCGCGAACCGGCCCTGCCAGCGCGCGGCGATCAGCGCGGACGGGCGGTACGTCGCATTCGACACGTGGGCCGCCAACCTCGTCGCCGAAGACACGAACATCACCACCGATGTCTACCTGTACGACCGCGGGGCGCAGACGCAAGCCCCGTACACCGTGACGCCCTCCGCACTGGACTTCCAGATGCAGGCCGTCGGCACCAGCACGACAAAGCGCTTCCTGCTCACCAACCGCAGTGGCGCACCGTTGCCGATCAGCTCGATCGCATTGCGCGGCGAGGCGCGCGGGCAGTTCCGGCTCGCGCACACCTGCGGCTCGGTGGTGCCGACGGCGGGTGAGTGCGCGATCCGCGTGTCGTTCGTACCGACCTCGCTCGGCGACAAGCAAGCGTCCGTCAGGGTCGTGGCCGGTGCGAACGTCGTGCGTACGCGGCCCGTGCGCGGCGTCGCGGTGGCGATGACCGGACCGTGATCGACCGCGCCGGCCGAGCGGGGCGCAGGGGGGCGCCGTCACGGCGGCGGTCCCGCAGCGCTCGCTAGAAGCCGAGCTTCACGAGCGCCTGCAACACCTGGCCGCGCGTCCCGGCGGGCTGCACCGGAAAGGCACGCAGGAAATCATCGTGCCTGAGCACCGGGCTGCGTTCGCGGACGTTCGCAGCCCACGCAGCGGCCCGCGCATCGTCGCCGGCGAGCGAGTGCGTCACCGCCGCGATCATCGCGATCAGCACGTGCGCGCCCGGTGACCGCGCGGCACGGTCCGCCCACTGCGCGGCGGCGACGTGCTCGCCCAGCGTCAGGTGACTCAGCGCGCGCGTGCCGAGCATCGCGTAGTGCAGCGGGTCGAGCGGACTCAGGCGGATCGCGAGGTCGACGTGCTCCCGACCGGCGTGGCCCTGGCCCGCGAGCGACTCCGTCCAGGCTCGCGCATACACCCCCTGTGCATAGCTCGGGCTCAGCGCGGTCGAGCGCTCGAGCCAGGCGAGCGCCGTGTCGAGTTCGCCCGTGAGCCAGAACGAGCGGCCCATCGTGAAATTGACGAACGGGTCGAGCGGGTCGAGCTCGAGTGCGCGCTCCGCGTACTGACGCGCCACGGCGGCGGCACCACCGACGTCGTCGGTCTGGCGCAGGAATGCGCTCTGGAAATGCACGAACGAGAGCCCGGCGTGCGCCCGCGCAAACCGTGGATCGCGTGTCACCGCGTGCTCGAACAGCGACTGCGCCACTGCACGGTCCGCACGGTTGAAGCGGTAGACGTGCTGCAGCCCGACGTGGAATGCCGACCAGGCGTCGAGGCTTTCGGTGGCGCCGAGGCGGGCGAGTGTGGCCTCGTGCAGCGGGATCCGCAGCTCCAGCGCCGCGAGGATCTGCGACCGGATCTCGGTGCGCAGGTGGTGCACGTCATCGTCCGCGGCTTCGTAGCGCTCGGCCCAGACGAGACCGCCGTCGCGCGTGTCGACGAGTTCGACCGCAACGGCGAGTGCGCGTCTCTTGCTGGACGCGAGCGAGCCCGTCAGGCAGTACCGGACGCCCAGCAGGCGACCGACGTCGCGCGGGTCGACGTCCGGTTCGCGAAAACGGAACGACGAGCCCCGTGCAGTGACGAACAGCCAGCGCAGCCGCGAGAGGTCGACGATCAGCTCGTGCGGGATCGCCTCCGCGAGCGTCGTCGCGTAGGCGTCGGGCCGCGCGGCGCCCGTGACGCGAAACGGGAGCACTGCGATCGAGGGCCGGGTGGCAGCGTCGAGCGCGTTCTCCGCTGCGTCGCCGTGTACGGGCGATGAGGGCGGAGCCGCGAGCGTGACGGTCGTCGCGACCGCTGGGGTTGCGGACTTCGAGGCGTCGATCGATATCTCGGCGTCGTTGGCCGTCGTCGCGGTGACGAGGCGCGCTTCGGCGACGAAGCGGAACCCTCGGCCGTGGATCGTGCGGACGTAGCGCTGCGCGCGGCCGTCGTCGCCGAGTGCCTGGCGCAGCGACTTGACGCGACTCGCCAGCGCGGAGTCGGTGACGATGCGTCCATCCCAGACCTTTTCGAAGATCTCATCCTTGGTGACGAGCCGGTCGCGCGCGTCGACCAGCAGGACGAGCAGCGCGAACACCTGTGGCTCGAGTGGCACGCGCTCGCCGTCGTTGCCGCCGAGGCGCAGTTCGACCTGATCCAGGTCGAGCTCGAAGTCGCCGAACCGGTACCGCATGGCGCGAAGCATACCGCGGCCGGCCGGACCCACGCCCCGGGTCGCCGCGTCCACACGCCGCCGCGTCTCCATGAACCTCCATGAAGTCTCCAGGCCGCCTGCAAGCGCCGGCTTGGGGCCGGTGGAATCCTTGCGCCCGTGCCGCGGGAAGCCCTGCGGCCGGATTCGAGCCAACCAACGACTGTCCCCACGCACGCAAGGAGTACGCACATGCCCATGGTCACGATCGACGTCATCAAGGACGTTTTCACCCCCGCCCAGAAGCAGCAGATGATCGCCAAGGTCACCGACGCGCTCGTCGCCGTCGAAGGCGAGAACATGCGCGCCGTCACCTGGGTGCGCATCAACGAGTTCGAGGGCGGCCAGTGGGCGATCGGCGGCAAGCCGCTGCACGCCGCGGACGTCCGCGCCCTCGCGGCCGGCAAGGCCGCCTGACGTTCGCTTCCCCCTCTCCCGTGAAAACGGGAGAGGGCGGGGTGAGGGCTCCTACTACCTCTCCCACGCCAGTGGGAGAGGGCGGGGTGAGGGCGCCTACTCCCTCTCCCACGCAAGTGTGAGAGGGCGGGGCGAGGGCCTCTCTCTCTTCTCTCGATCACTCACTTTCGAGTACACGGACATGTACCACCCAAAGTCGATTCTTCCGGCGATCATTGCGCTCGCCACCGTTTCCGGCACGACCCGCGCCGACGTCATCGCCGACTTCAATGCGGTCGCCGCGCGCACCGCGACGCCGCCCGTGGCGTACCCGGCCGTGACGCCGGAGGAAAAGCGCACGTTGTCGTTCGTCGACCTGGCCACCGTGCACCTCGCGATGTACGACGCCGTCGTCGCGGTCGAGGGCCACTACAAGCCCTATGCCATCGTGCCGGTGAGCCCGGCGCAGGGTGCGTCGTCGAGCACCGCCGCCGCGGCGGCGGCCTGCACGGTGCTGCAGGGCTTGTTCCCGAACCGAGCGCCGCAGTACCAGGCCGACTGCGCGGCGTACCAGACCGGAACGTCGGCCGACGACCGGACGGCAAGGGGCATCGCGCTCGGCGTCGAAGTCGGGCAGAAGATGCTGCTCGAGCGCGCCAACGACGGCCGCAACACGCCCCAGGATTACGTGCCGGGCGGCGGCGTGGGGCGGTTCGAGCCCGCCGCGCCGGGCAACCCCGTCTGGCACTTCGCGCCGAACATGCGAGCGTTCACGCTCACGACGGCTGCGCAGTTCCGCGCCGACGGCCCGCCCGCGCTCAGCAGCGCGAGTTACGCCGAGGCTTATGCCGAAGTGAAGAAGTACGGCCGCGCCGGCGGCACGGACCTGAGCCCCGAACAGCACGACACCGCGCGGTTCCACACGGAGAACCCGAACCTGTTCTGGCCGCGTGCAACGCGCGTCTTTCTCGACCGCCCGACGCTGGTCGAGAATGCGCGCCTTGGGGCCCTGCTGCAGCTCGCGATCGGCGACACGATCCTGGGCTGCTTCGATTCGAAGTACCACTTCAATGCATGGCGGCCGCGCACCGCGATTCCGTCGGCCGACGCGGACGGCAACGCGGCGACGGGCGCCGACGCGGGCTGGACACCGCTCGCGACCAGCCCGAACCACCCCGAGTATCCGTCGGGCCACACTTGCATCGCCGGGGCCGTCGCGGAGGTCGTGAAGTCATATCACGGCACGCCGCAGGTGCCCTTCATTTGGAGCAGCGCGGTGACGGGGACGACGCATTCGTACGCGTCGGTGCACGAGATGATCCGCGAGATCAAGGACGCGCGCGTGCACGGCGGCATGCACTTCCGTTTTTCGAACGACGACGGCGCAACGCTGGGTCGACGAACGGCGCAGTGGGTGGTGAAGAACCACCTGCGGCCGGTCACGCGGCGGTGATGCTCTCACTCCCTCTCCCGTGCAAACGGGAGAGGGTGGGGGTGAGGGCTCTTGCTCCCTCTCCCGCGCGAGCGAGAGAGGGTTGGGGTGAGGGCGACCGTCAAGGCCCCGCTGGCGCCACGGTGCGCGGCACCACGACGATTCCGCCGCCTTCGGTGATCCGGTAGAGCTTGTTGGTCGCGACACCGTTGAACGTCTGCACGGTTCCGCTCGGCCACTCGACGCGCAGCGTGGCCTGCGTCGCACCGGCCAGGCCGAAATGCGTGCGTTTCATGTTCTGCGACCAGCGGTGATAGCCGCCGTCCTGCACGCGCAGTTGAGTCACGCCGTTGGCCGTCGCATAGACACGCGCGCCGGTGGCGTCGCGGTCCGAGCGCGTGCCCACGAGGTCGAGCTCGATCCAGCGCTTGCCGTTGCCCTTGTTGCGGAACAGCTTGGTCGGGCCGCCGTACAGCCGCGGGCGCAGATTGAGGCCGTTGGTCACGTAAAGGTCGAGGAAGCCGTCGACGTCGTAGTCGGCGGTCACGACCGAATCGGCCCAGCCGGCGCCGCTCGCGAACGCGATGCCGACCGGCCCCATCGCACCGCCCGCGTCGGCGACCTTGCGGAACGTCCCGCGGCCGAGGTTCTCGTACAGGATGTTGGGCAGGTTGCTGGCACCGGTGCGACAGCCCAGGTACAGGTCGACATCCATGTCGTTGTCGAAATCGCCGGCGACGACGGTGGCGCACTCGATCGGCGCGTCGAGCCCCGCAGCCGCCGTCTCGTCGATGAAGCCACCCGAGCGGTTCGCCAGCAGCGTGGGTCGCTTGGCCGTGTCGCTCGGCAGCAGTCCGGTCGGCGTGAGGCCCGTGATGGCGGACGTCGAATCGATCTTGAAGTACACCTCGCTGAAGACGATCGGTGCGGTCTCGTTCAACTGCGAGTGAACGACCACGGTCCACTTGCGGCTCGCCGCGTCGTAGCCGATGCGCATGACGGGAATGTCCGCCTGCGTCGTCGGCGCCGGCGGCATGCCGCGCACGCTCGCGTCGGCCGGATCGAGGGTGAACGGCACCGTGGTGGGGTGGCGGCCGCCAGCGCCGATCTCGACGCGCGTGAACGAGGTCGTCGTACGCAGGTCCTGCTTGTTCCAGTCGAAGTCGAACTTCACCTTGCCAGCGGTGACGAACTGGAAGCCCTTGTTGGCGTCCGTGAGGTGCGACTCGAAGTGCGTGGCGCTGCTCTGCACGACGCCGGACGGATGCAGTTCGACGCGGCCGATCACGAACAGGTCGACACGACCGTCGCCGTTGAAGTCCGCGATGGCCGAATCGACACTCTTCGGCACCGGCTTGAGCCACGCGGGCGGCTTGGTCGCGTCGAAGACCTTGCGCCAGGGCATGGGCTCCGTGTCGTAGATTTTCTGCGGGAACAGGTCCTGGTCGGAGCACATCAGGTCGACGCGACCGTCGTTGGTGACGTCGATGAGCTGCGCGTAGTGGAAGCGGATGCACAGCAGCTTCGCCTCGGTGGTCGTCTCCGTGAAGAACCCAACCGGGCCCTGGCGGTACAGCTTCGCGACACCGCCAAACTGCGTCATCACGAGGTCGAGGAGCTTGTCGCCGTCGTAGTCGACCCACACCGGCAGGCGACCGCCCAGGTTGGTCGTCGTCAGGCCGCGTTCCTTGGTCAGGTTGACGAGGTTGCGGTTCTGGTTGAACAGCAGCTGGCTCAGGTTGCCCGTGCCGGAACTCACCAGCAGGTCCTGGTCGCCGTCGTTGTCGATGTCGGCCCACGAGGCGCCGTGCGTGTCGGCGTTCGGCTTGTTGCGCCAGGTGGGCACCTGCCCCGCGATGTCGACGAACGTGCCGTTGCCGCGGTTGACGAACAGGCTCTCGCGCGTGCGATGGTTGCTCGCGAAGAGGTCCGGGTACGCGTCGCCGTTGAAATCGCCCCACGAGGCGCCGTACGTCTCGCCCTTGTGCGCGACACCGGCGGTGTTGGTGGTGTCGACGAAGGCGATCTGCGCACGCGACAGCGTCGGCGCGAGAACGAGGGCGAGTGCCAGGCCGGCCGTCATGGCGCGGAGCGGAACGGGCAATCGGAAGCTGTGTTCGACTGCACCGAAGCGGTCTGTTCTGCACATCGCACACCTCCCTGTGCGCGACCCATTGCGCGTGCGCGTACTACGCGCCTGGGCCGAGAAGCCGTCAAGCGAGCGTCGGCGCGAGACGATGTCGGCGGGCATGCCAGGGTCTATTGCGTGCGGCAGCCGGTGCCTTGACTGACATCGCGCATAAGGCGTAGCTTGGTTCGGCGCCTGAACGGAATCGGGTGGGGGCCGAGAAAAATGGAACCGACCATGCGCGGAGGGGATACGCCACGACTGGCGGGCGACGATGTCCTGAAGGTAGAGGCCGTGGCGAGTGTCTTCAGTTTCGAGCGCAGCGTGGACCCGGAACTCGCGCAGCGGATCGTCGATGCCATCAACCTGATGGGCGGCGTGGGCGAGCGGGCCGAGGCCTGTTACCAGCGCGCGCTCGACGGGCTGGCGCGCAGGTCCCGCGAAGTCATCAAGGCGCTCGCCGACCAATACGAAAGGCTGGACGCCCAGCATTACCTGGACCGGTGGGCATTGATCCAGTTGATGGCGGAGCTCAAGGACGAGGCCGCCCTCGATGCGATCGACCTCCTCCTGTCGAGCCGGATCCCGGGCGAGCAGTCCACCGATCCGCACAGTTTCACCACGGTCGGCGAAGAGGTGATGATTCGCACCACGGCGGTCGAAGCCGCCACGCGCATGGCCGGCGAAGGCAGTGGCCGCGCGCTCGAGGTGCTGTTGCGCCACGTCAACCACGAGAACTTCTCGGTGAAACGTGCGGCAGTCCAGGGCTACCTGCAGCATGGCGGCGAGCATGCGCGCGACACCCTGCTGAAAACGCTGCCCGAGCGTGACCACCGGATCCTGGACATTCAGCGCGTGGACGTCCGCAAGGTCCCGCAGGCGCAGGGCGGTTTGCACCTGCGCTGCCGCGATCAGGCGGACATGCCGGGGCACGACCTGGGGGCGAGTGACGGGCACGACAGCGGCGGTGCCGGCCCGTGCGGCAACGGAGACGGAGGGTGCAAGCCCTGCTGAGCGTTCGCCCGAGCGGTCCTCAATCGCCTGGAGCAATACGATGGCAAGCTGCACCTATACGGTTCCCGACAAGTCGGCCAGTGGCGACAACCTTTACGGTTCCGTCATCTGCAACCAGGCCTATATCGACTACTTCTGGAATGCGTACGGGTTCCAGGGCAACAAGAACTACTGGGACGATGGCTTCGGCTGGGAAGATTGCTGCAACACCAGCAAGCCGCTGGCCCGCGCCTTCAACGGCT
>DATMIB010000195.1:0-23613 GCA_035554635.1 Steroidobacteraceae bacterium
CCAGGCTGGAACAGGCGCAGCATCTCCCAGCTGCGGTTGTTGAACACGATGACGATCGGGTCCCAGCCGTACCGCCGGCAGTTGCCGAGTTCCCAGCCGGTCATCTGGAACGCGCCGTCGCCGACGAGGACCACCGGTCGCCGTCCGGTGGCCGCCTGCACCCCGAGTGCGGCCGGCACGCCGTACCCCATGCTCGCGTAGTAGCCCGGTGCGACGAGGTCGGAGTTGCCGATGTCGAACGCGGCGAACATGCAGTCGCCCATGTCGGCAGCGAGCGGCAGGGCGCCGTGTCGGGCAAACGCCTCGTTGACGGCCGCGGCGATGTCGGATGGGCCGAGCGGCTGCTCGTCGCGCTCGAATCGAGGCGCGGCCGCAGGCACGAGTGACGGCACGACGCGCTGTGTCAGGGCCTCGTCCTGCAGCCGTTCGAGCAGCGCCGCGACGAACGCGCCGAGCGGCACGTTCGGGTAGGTGTGGTAACCGACACCGACGGCACGCTCGTAGGCGAGCACGGCGTTGCGTGGCGCGATGGCCTGTTCGGAGACCCCGAAGTTGGTGTCGGTCGGCGTGACGCCGAGCAGCATCAGGCAATCGGACTCCTCGACCAAAGCCGTGATCGCAGGATCGCCCGCGGTGCCGAGGTACGCACCGATGACCGGGGAATCGTCACCGGCCAGCAGGCCGTGCCCCATGAACGAGGTGACCACCGGGATGCCGAGCCGTCGCGCGAGCCGGGCGACATCGGCTTCGAGTCGGAAACGCCGGACTTCGACGCCGAGCATCATCACGGGCGAACGTGCCTGCGCGATGCGTGTCAGCACTTCGTCGACGCACGCGGCAGTCGCATCGCGCGAGTGGCGCAGCGGCGGCAGCACCGGAACGGGTTCGGTGGCCGCGTCGAGCAGGTCGCGCGGCACTTCGAAGTAGACCGGTCGCGAGTGCGCGAGGCAGTTCGACATCACCCGCGCAATGTCGGCCGCGGCGCGGCTGGGGTCGTCGAGGCGCGCGTGGTCGCAGGTGATCTCGCGGTAGATCGCAAGCTGCGATTCGAGCGTCTTCACCTGGTGGTGGAGCTTGAGGATGCCGCGGCTTTCGCGTGCGCCGGGTGCACCGGAGATCACGACGAGCGGCACCTGCTCGGCGTAGGCCGAGGCCACCGAGTTGACCATGTTGAGGGCGCCGGCGCCGTAGGTTACGAGCGCCGCGCAGGGTGCGCGCGAGATGCGGGCAGCCGCGTCCGCCGCGAACCCGAGCGAGGGTTCGTGGCTCAAGGTGTGCAACGGCAACCGCCCGAACTCGGCGACCGCCTTGAACAGCGGCAACGCGAAGTCGCCGGGGATGCCGAAGATGCGCTCGACGCCGTGGTCGACCATGCCCTGCAACAGGGCGTCGGCAAGTCTCATGTCGTCTCCATGGGCGGGCAGGGCGCGGACGGCGCCACCGAGGCAACATAGCCCAAGACCGTGCCACGTCCATTGCGCAAACCCGAAACCGCCGGGTGCCGCACGGGCCGGGCCGTGGCACGGCTGCGACAAAGCCCTGGGCCGGGCGGGGCAACCGCGCGATACTGGTTGCGACGGAGGGCGCCCATGATCAAGTTCCTGCTCTGGCTGCTGTTGTTCGTGGCGTGCTGGCCGCTCGCGGTCGTCGCATTGCTGCTGTGGCCGCTCGTGTGGCTGGTCACGCTGCCGTTCCGGCTGGTCGGCATCGCCGTCGAGGGCGTGTTCGCGCTGCTGCGCGCCGTCGTCATGCTGCCGGCCCGCGTGCTGGGCGGTGCCCCCGGTCGCGCCTAGTCCGCGGATCGCTGACGGTTCGGGTCGCCCCGATCGTCCGGGCGGCGCGGCGTTTCTGATCGGCCCGGCTACCCCGGCCGCACGGGCCGCCGGTTGCGTCGTTCGCGGCCACCGGTCGAGTCGGTCGTCGCGGCGGTCGCGGTCCGCGGTGGCGGCAGTTCGAGAACCCGTCGCAGGTTCGGGTACGACGCGGTCTTGTGCGGGATCGCCATCGCGTCGACGAAGTGCTGCTGGAAGCCCGGTTCGATCGCCGTCTCGATCTTTTCCACTCGTCGCACGAGCGTCTCGATCGTCGGCCGCGAACGCGCGTCGAGCAGCGCGATGCGCGCCCCGGTGCCGGCTGCATTGCCGGCCGAGGTCACCTGCGCGAGGTCGCAGTCCGGCAACATGCCGAGCACGGTCGCGTACTTGACGTCGATGTGGGCGCCGAACGCGCCGGCGAGACGGATGCGATCGACGCGCTCGGTGCCGAGCCGCTCCATCAGCAGCCGGATGCCGGCCATCAGCGCCGCCTTGGCCAGCTGGATCGCCCGCACGTCATTCTGCGTGATCGCAAGCGTCTGCTGTGGGCTCTCGTGCAGCACGTACGAGTACGTGCGGCCGTTCGGGACGATGCGCGGGCTGCGCGCGGCGAGGCCGCCGTCGAGCACACCGTCCTGCGTGAGGATGCCCGCCAGGTACATCTCGGCCACGACCTCGATGATGCCGGAGCCACACACGCCCGTGACGCCGATGGCGCGCGTGGCCTGGTCGAAGCCGGGCTCGTCGGACCAGAGCTCGCAGCCGATCACCTTGAACCGCGGCTCGAGCGTGTCGCGGTCGATGCGCACCCGTTCGATGGCGCCGGCGGCCGCGCGCTGGCCGCAGCTGATCTGTGCGCCTTCGAACGCCGGGCCCGTCGGGCTCGAGCAGGCGAGGAGCCGGTCTCGATTGCCGAGCACGATCTCGGCGTTGGTGCCGACGTCGACGAGCAGCGTCAGCTCGTCGCCGAGGTCCGGTCGCTCGGCGAGGATGACGCCCGCGGTGTCGGCACCGACATGGCCGGCGATGCAGGGCAGGGCGTAGATACGCGCGGCCGGAGGGAGTGACAGGCCGAGCTCGGCTGCCGTCACGGTGATGGCACGGTCGATCGCTAGTGCAAACGGCGCGCCGCCGAGCTCGACCGGGTCGATGCCGAGCACGAGGTGATGCATGATCGGGTTGCCGACCAGCGTGACCTCGAGGATCGAATCCCGCTCGACGCCGGCGGCCGTGGCCACCTCGGTGGCGAGTTCGTCGAGTGCCTCGCGCACGGCGTGCGTCATCTGTGCCGCGCCGCCCGGATTCATCATCGCGTAGGACACGCGACTCATGAGGTCTTCGCCGTAGCGGATCTGCGGGTTCATGCGTCCGGCGGAAGCGACGACCTCGCCGGAGACGAGGTCACAGAGGTGCGCAGCGATCGTGGTCGAACCGACGTCGACGGCGAGGCCATGCACCGATTCGTGGAAACCGGGCCACACCGCAATGATCCGCGAGGCGGCATGCACGGCCACGGTGACCTGCCAATGCCCGGCGCGCAACGTCGACTGTAGCTTTCGCAGCATCGAGAGCTCGCACGCGAGCCCCTGCAACTGCCACTCGCGCGCGAGCGCCGTTTCGAGACGCTGCAGGTCGCCGCTCGGGTCGTGCATGTCCGGCTCGGCGACCTCGACGTAGTGCAAGGTGACGAGCGGGTAGAGTTCGATGTCGCGGGCCTCGGCTGCCTTGCGCACCACTTGCCGGTGGACCTGGCTGCTCGACGGCACGTCGACGACGACGTCGCCCTCGACGCGTGCCTGACACGAGAGCCGTCGGCCGGCGGCCAGCACCTTGCGCGTGTCGTAGCGTTGCTCCGTGGCGGAGGGCGGCGAGAGCGAGGCGGCGCTCGATCGCACGCCGTGCTTGGCAAACTCGCCCTCGGCGACGAGCACCTGGCAGCGACCGCAAATGGCACGGCCGCCACAGACGGAATCGATGTCGACGCCGAGCTGGCGTGCCGCGGTCAGCAGCGGCGTGCCGACTGCGAAACGGCCGCGCTTGCCGGACGGCGTGAAGACGACGAGCGGGTCCAGCGGTTGCTTCATGGCGTGCGACGCGCGTCGGGGCGGTTCGCGGACATGATCACGTGACGCCGTCGTCTTTGGCGCCGACGTCGGGTCGCACAACGGCATCGACGTCGACAGGCGCGTCGTGGGCATTGGTGCGGATGGTGGCGTCCCCGCCGGGTGCGATCGCTGCCTTGCTCGCGTCGATGCCCTTGGCCCGGATCAGTTGCTCGAGGTCGTCGTCCGTGTAGCGGGCCTCGATCGCCGCGGCCGCTGCTGCCGCCTCTGCCTGCAGGTCGTCGCCACAAGGCAGGGGAGCGCTGCGACGCCAATCCTCGAGGTAGGCGTCGGAGCTGCCGCGGCCGGCACGCATCGCGGCGCGGTCGACGGCCTCCTGGAAGCGCTGCGAGAGCTGCACTTTGGCCGCTTCGCGGCCGCGCTTGGCGATCACCTGTGCGGGCACGTCGCGCCAGGAGATCACGATCAACGACGCCATGGCAGCGGCTCCAGCGAGTGTTCGTGCGGCTGACGGATGCCGTGTTCGTGCGGCTGCCGGCCGGCGCAATCGCGCGGTTGTTGCGCGCCGTCTTGGCGCAGTTGTCCCATGCTGTGTTCGCGCAGCTGTTGCACGCCGCGTTCGCTCGATTGCTGGCCGCGGCCCTGCGCGCGGTCCGGGGCTTCGGCCCAGCGCTGCAGCCCGGTCTCGAGCTCCCCGTACCCGGTGTTCAACTCCTCGTACTCGAGACCATAGCGCCCGGCGATCGCGCGCGCCTGGTGCATCAACTCGGGGTCGCGAGCCTGCACCAGGTAAACCATGCGGGTGTAATGCCGCAGGTAATCGGCCGCCAATTCGGGATGACGGTCCAGGCCCAGCCCTTCGACGAACAGCCGCTCGAAATGCCGGACGAGGAAGTCGGTCAGGTAGAACGTGCCGGGTGCCGCGTCCGCGAGAGCGGCGAAGCGCGGTGCAGTCGCGAAGAACTCGTAGCAGTGCGCGCCGGGCAGACGCTCGACCTGCTGTTCGGCCAGCACCTTGTCGAGCCGGCCACCGGTGCCACAGTCGGCGTAGGCGACGAAGATCCGCGGGTACAGTTCGCGTGCCGCGACGATTGCTGCCTGCACGGCGGCCGGGATGCGTTCCGGACGGTTGTGCAGTTCCGGCGGCAGGCACTGTACGTCGACGTGGACCCACCCGCCGGCCTTTTTCAGCGCGACGATCTCCCGCGCCAGCGCACCGCAGGCGATGACCAGGATGCGTGCACTTTCTTCCACCATGGCCGGTCGCCGATCGCCCGTCAATGCGCGGCGGCGCGACGCGCGGCCACCAGCGTCTTGGCGGTCTCGACGGCGACTGCGGCATCGCGGCAGTACGCGTCGGCGCCGATGGCCTGTGCGAACTCGTCGTTCAGCGGCGCACCGCCGACGAGCACGATGTACTTGTCGCGCAGGCCCTGTGCCTTGAGCGCGTCGATCACGACCTTCATGTAGGGCATCGTGGTCGTGAGCAGGGCCGACATGCCGAGGATGTCGGGCTGGTGCTCTTCGAGCGCGGCGAGGTATTTCTCGACCGGGTTGTTGATGCCGAGGTTGATGACTTCGAAGCCGGCGCCCTCGAGCATCATCGAGACGAGGTTCTTGCCGATGTCGTGGATGTCGCCCTTGACCGTGCCGATGACGACCTTGCCGATCGGTTCGGCGCCGGTCTCGGCGAGCAGCGGCCGCAGCACTTCCATGCCGGCCTTCATCGCGTTGGCGGCGAGCAGCACTTCGGGCACGAACAGGATGCCGTCGCGGAAGTCGATGCCGACGATGCGCATGCCTTCCACCAGCGTGTCGTTCAGTACCTTGTCGGGTGCCCAGCCGCGCCGCAGGAAGATGTTCGTCGCCTCGACGACCTCGTCCTTGAGACCGTTGTAGAGGTCGTCGTAGACCTGCTCGACCAGTTCCTGGTCGTCGAGCGTGTTGAGGTCGAAAGTGTCGGTCCCCTCGGTCATTCGGCGATGCTCCCCCTGAGCCTTGCTGCATTCGACGACGGGCGCCCGGACGGCCCCTGCATGGACGCGGCGCTCGATCGGGGTGGCCTCGCGGCTCACCGGAAAGACCGGCGCGACGTTCCTCATGCACTGTATCGGCGTTCGGGGCGCGGCGCAAAGCAGGGCCACTCCAGCACTTCCTCGTCAGGCACAGCGGATGCCGTGCTGTGCCGCTGCCGCTCGCGCAGCACCTCGCGCCTGCGCCGCTTGCGCGGCGTCGTCGCGTTCTGACACTCTCGGTCGAGACGCAGCGCACAGCCGCTGTGTCGTGGGAGCCTGCGCATGACCTTCGACACCGAGCATCCCTTCGTCCTTGCCGCGACCTGCACGAGCCGCATGGGGACCACGGCCCGCGTGACGACGTTCCTCGCGACCCGGCGGTTCTACATCCTCGAAATGCAGCAGTTCGACGACACGATCTCGCAACGATTCTTCGTGCGAGTGACGTTCTGCGCGGTGAGGGGTGAGAAGGTCGACCTGGCGCGGCTGCGCGAGGAGTTCGTCGAGGTCGCGACGATCGAGGGCATGGAGTGGCAGATCCACGATTCCCAGGTCCGGCCGCGCGTGCTGATCATGGTCTCAAGTTACGACCATTGCCTCGAGGACCTGCTGTATCGCCACCGGATCGGTGAACTGCGGATGGACGTCACGGCGATCGTGTCGAACCACCCGACGCTGCAACCGACGGCGGCACAGCACCGGATCCCGTTCTTCCACCTGCCGGTGACAGCGCAGACCAAGCCGCAGCAGGAAGCGCGGCTGTTGGAACTGGTCGACTCGACCGGCACCGAACTGGTCGTGCTCGCTCGCTACATGCAGATTCTCTCGGATGGGCTTTGCGAGCGGCTGCGCGGGCGGGCGATCAACATCCACCATTCGTTCCTGCCCGGCTTCAAGGGCGCCAAGCCGTATCACCAAGCCTACGAAAGGGGCGTCAAGGTGATCGGGGCGACGGCGCACTACGTCACGGCCGACCTCGACGAAGGCCCGATCATCGAGCAGATCGTCGAGCACGTGGACCATTGCCACACGCCCGAGATGCTCGTGGCGGCGGGGCGCGACTCCGAGCGTCGCGCGCTGTCGCGGGCAGTCAGGCTCGCGACCGAGCATCGGGTGTTCCTGAACGGCAACCGCACCGTCGTCTTCAAATAGGGGACACTCTCCATTTTCTGCGTCAAAGTGCCGATTTCGCCTTATATTTCAAAGGCTAACGAGCGTTTCGCGAAAAAATTGGAGAGTGTCCCCTATTTCCGCAAGGCGGTGCGGAGTGGGGCGAGCCACGGCTCGTAGTGCCGCCACTGGTCGAGGCCCTCGCGGTTGATCGGCCGACGCACCTGTTCGGAGCTCGCCGTGTGCACGCGACGCGCGGTCCTGTGGAACTCGACGCAGGCCGGCTCGAACGGCAGGCCCAGACCGTCGAGCAAGCGGCGGACGCTGCCCTCGAGGTCGTCGACGACGTCCTCGTAGTGCACACGCAGCACGCGACCTGGCAAGACCGCGTCCCAGTGGTCCATGAGCCGCAGGTAAGCGCGGTAATAGCGGCCGATGTCCTCGAGTCCATAAGTGAACGGCTGGCCCGAGGCGAACAGTTGCTTGAAGTTGCTGAAGCAGCAGGCCATCGCCTCGCGACGCGCGTCGATGATCCGCGCGTGCGGCAACATCAGGTGGATCAGCCCGACGTGACGAAAGTTGTTCGGCATCTTGTCGACGAAACGCGGCCGGCCCTCGGCGCGGTAATGCCGCGTGTCGCGCAGGTACGCCTCACCGAACTGCTCGACGTCGGCCGCGGTCAGGCTTGAAAGCACGCGCGGGTAGCGGGTGCCGCCCGGGTGCTGGTCGAGCGAATTGACCAGACGCGGGATGTCCGCGAGCTCCATCGTGCCTTCGACCTGCGAGTGCGAGGCGAGGATCTGCTCGAGCAGCGTCGAGCCGGCCCGCGGCAGACCGACGATGAAAATCGGCGCCTCGCTCCGGCACCCCCAGTCGCGGCGCGCGGCGAAGAACTCCGGCGTGCAGACCTCGATCTGTCGCTCGACTGTGCGCTCGAACGCCTCCGGCCGGTACGAACTGTCGGCCTTCTTGAGCGCATTGCCACGCTCGTAGAAGCGGAACGACTCGCCGTATTCGCCGCGGTCCTCGAGCGCCTTGCCGAGCGCGAAGCAGAGGTGGTGGCGGTCGACCGGGCGCGTCCGCGGCGCCTCGACCTGTCGCCGCATCGTCTCGATCTCGGCATCGTCGAAGCGGTAAGTCTTGAGGTTCGCCAGGCTCCAGTATGCGTCGCCGAACGAGGGTTCGAGGCGCGCCGCCTCGCGATAGGCGCGTTCGGCCTCGGCCCGGCGCCCCTGCGTCTTCAGCGCATGCCCGAGCGAGAGGTGAAACCCCGCGTCCGTGGGCCGGTCGCGCAGCAATTCATCGTAGGCGGCGATGCCATGCGTGGTATCTCCGGCCGCCACCAGGATGCTCGCGAGCAGCGCGCGGTGCGCAAGGTTCCCGGGCTCCGCGCCCATGAGCAGGCGAGCCTGCGTTTCCGCCTCCCGATGGCGGTGCACCGCGGCGAGCGCCTCCGCGTAGTCGCGGCGTGCGGCGTGGTACGTCGGGGCGCGCTCGAGCACGCGTTCGAGCAGGATCACCGCGTCTTTCGAAAACTCGTTGCGGTGCGCCACCGTGGCAAGGACGCGCAACGCTTCGATGTCATCGGGCTGACGGGCCACGTACGGTCGGATGAGGTCCTCGGCGCCACGCAGGTCGCCCTCGGCCAGCATGCTGCGGGCCGTCACCACCTCGACCGCCAGCGAGCCGAGTTTCGCCACGTGCTGGCCGGCGATGCGCGACTGCGCGAGTTCGCCGCTCATCCGATACAACTGCTCGAGCCTGCGCCAGCTGCCCGGCAGGGCCGGGTCCAGTTCGACCGCTCGGCGGAAGGCAGCAATCGCCTCGGGCGCACGACGCTCGAACACGTGACAGTGCCCGCGTTCCTGGAACAGCCGCGCGTACGTCGGGTGAAGTTCTTCCAGCCGTGCCAGCGTCGCCAGCGCCTCGTCGACACGGTTCAGGTGACGCAGCGCGACAGCCTGCATGTACAGCGCATCACGCAGGTTGGGCTCGGCAGCCAGCAATCGCCGCGTACCCGCGAGCGCCTCCTCGAACCGGCGCTGTTCGATCGCTGCACGCGCGCGTCCCAGTGCCGTCGCGGTCGGTTCCGCGTCCGGGACCGAATCCGCCGCGATTGCAGGAGCAGGGCGGATGTCCGGTTCTGTTTCGGCCATGAGCCTCGTCGGCACGTCCCGGCGTCAACGCCCGGCGAACGAATAGCCGATGCGTACCCCGATCGTGCGTGGACGCATGGGCGTCTCGACCAGGATGACCTGCGAGTTCGACGTGAACAGGCTCTTGTTCTCGTCGCCCAGGTTGATGCCGTAGAGCTCGACGCTCCAGTCGTCCTTGGCGACGCCGATCGCAGCGTCGAACGTGGTCCACGACGGCATCCGGTTGCGATTGACCTCGGTGGCCGATGAATACGACTCGTCCTGGTACTGCACGGCGGCGCTCACATAGGGCTGCAGCGTGTCCAGCGACCACGCGTAGCGCGCGCGCAGGTTCCATTGCAGCTTCGGCGAGTGGGCCAGCTCCTGGCCCGTCGGCCCGAACACGTTGACGACGTCGACCGTGTTGCCGCAGACGCCCGCCTCGTACAACAGGCACGCCTGCGTGATGACCTGGCCGAAAGTCGGGCTCTCCGGATTGTTGCTCACGAGTTGCGGAGAATTGGTCAGCTCGGAGTCGTTGTACGAGCCTGCGCCCTGGATCGTGAGGCCGTCGAGGGGCATGGCCGTGAAGCTGACCTCGATGCCGTTCACCTCGTACTCGGGGCCGTTCACGGCGGCGGTCAGGTTTGGCAAGCCGAGCTGCGGTGCGAAAATGCCGGTCTGCACGTCCTGCCAGACCTCACGGTACACGGCGCCGTTGAACTGCAGCCGCCCGCCGAGCAAGGTCGTTTTCCAGCCGGCCTCGTAGTTGGTCAGGTCATCGGAGTCGTACGAAATTGGCGTGCACCACTGCTGGACGCCGGTCTCGACGTCGCGCAAGCCACAGGACGCGCCGCGGTTGAAGCCGCCGGGTCGGTAACCCTCCGACCACGTGGCATAGACCATCACCTCGTCGGTGATTCGCCACGTGACGTTGGCACGGCTGCGGAAGCCGTCGGACTGGCTGCTGTGGTCGGGTTGTTCGTCGAGGTTGGTGCCGTAGGGCGCAGTTTCGTCGCCGTACCCGTACAGCGCGCCCGTGCAGGGGCCCGACTCGCCGGTGCCGAACACCTTGCAGTAGAAGCTGCCCATGTTCGCGCCGAGCATCTCGTTCTCGATGTCGTAATAGCGAGTGCCGAGCGTCAGCGTCAGCGTCGGCAGGAGGTCGAAGTCGACCGAGGCGAAGGTCGCGAACTGCGTGTACTCGCGCTGGAAGTCGTTGAAGAAACCGACCCGCGAGTTGCGCCGGGCGCGCCGATTGACCGAGGCCGACTCGAACTTCGGTGCGGCCGACGGATCGAGGTACAGGAAGCAGTCGCCGCTCGACGTGCCGGTGTCGGGGCACTCGGGCACGGACTTGTACATCCAGTCCGTCATCGCATCGAGTTCGCGCTTTTCGTAGAACAGGCCGCCGACGAAGCGCAGGCGCCAGTCGCTCGGGCTGCTGAGCCGGATCTCCTGGCTCAGGTTGTGGTTCTCCGACCAGTCGAACCAGGTGCTCGACGGCGTGTAGCAACGGTCGACGCTGTCGCCGGCGTAGCCCGTGCACTGGTAGTAGGTCCCCCAGACGCCGCGGGCATAGTTGGTGTAGTCGCTGAGCTGCTCGTTCTCTCGCGAGAGGTAAGCGCCCGCGTAGACGAGGTCGAGCGGCCCGACCTTGCCGGTGACGGTTAGCGCAGTGTTCGAGTAGCGGTCGTCGGTGTGGCCGTCGTTGAACACTGTGACCTGCAACGGGTCGAGCGTGTTGCCTTCCGAGCCGTTCGGCATCTGGTAGAACACGCCCTCGGCATCGATCTCCTGGTAGCTCTGCGCCAGCAGCACGTCCCAGTCTTCGTTGACCTGCCACTTGAGACTCGCGCGCACGCCGCGGTAGTCGACCGAGTTGATGTCGTCGCGGGCGAGACCGAAGTTGTCGATCACCACGGAATCTGCCGGCACGACACCGTCGGTGCGGAAAGCGAAACCGAGGTCGGTGCTGCGCCGCGTGAAGGTGCTCGGCACGTTGTCGATGTAGCCGCCGCGGCTGTCGTTGTATACGACCACGCGCAGGCCGAGCCGGCCCTCGATCAGCGGCAGGTTCAGCGTACCCTCGATCGCGGTGCTGTCTTCGCCGTGCGCCGTCGTCGCGTAGCCGCCCCGCGCCGTGAACGTCGTTGCGTCGAGGTCGGGCTTGTTGGTGATGTAGCGCAACACGCCCGCCTGGGCGCCAGCGCCGAACAAGGTGCCCTGCGGGCCGGTCAACACCTCGATGCGCTCGAGGTCGGCCGCGTAAACGTCGAGGTTGCGGCCCGGTACCTGGGTCGACTGCTCGTCGAGGTAAACCGCCACGTTGGGCCACAGCCCGGTCGAACCCTGGCCCTGTGTCGCAAGAGTCCCGACGCTCAAGCCACGCATGTAGATGTGGTTCTGCGTCGGGCCGAGATTCGCCGTCGTGACGCTCGGCAGGAACCGGACGAACTCGTCGATCGTCACGGCCTTCAGTTGCTGGAGCGATTCGCCCGTCAATGCCTGCACCGCGAGCGGCACGTCCTGCAGGCTCTCCTCGCGTCGCTGGGCCGTGACGACCACTTCCTCGAGTCTGCCGGAGGAGGGGCTCGTCTGGGCGACGAGCACTTGCGCGGGGCTCGATGCCAGGACCGCCGCCACCGCAGACGCAAGTCGGTGATTCATGCGCTTTGAATTCCCTTTGCCGTGCGCGCCGTCCAGGCAGCGGGTCTGACGGTCGAACCGTGGCGGCCCCGAGCGGGCCACCGTTCCGTGAGCCGACACGAGGCCGCGTCGACCTTAACAAGCCAAAGATGTCGCCGTCCACAGGGTGCGGCGGCTCCGAGATCGGGTCGAACGACTGCGGCAATCAGGGCACGGCGAGCCTGCGAGGATCCGCTTCCGCCAGTCCTTCGCGGGCGACGGCACTCCCGCGGTTGTGCGGTCGAGGGTCGCGTGCCGTCTCAAACGGAGCATTTCCTTACAAACCGACTGCCAGACTCGCTGACACGAGATCGAGACGGCCATCACCGTCTGGCGACGTGCCCGACTTCGCCGTCGTTCGCGTGCCGTGTTCCCCAGAGCCGAGAACGGGTCGTCGCGCAAGAGCGCAGAGACCGCTGCACGTCGAGGGCGAGCGTTCATGCGCGGCATATTCCGGTGTATTGCTGCAGTGCGGCACAGAAAACCGATTGCACTTGACGCGGTGCAGCAAACTGTGCCGGGAACATGTTTTGCGCAAGCGCAAGGTCGGCAAACCGCAGTGAGGAGACTCCGCGGGTCTGCTCAAATGGCGCGCTTTTTTTGCTCAGGACTGCACACCATGTCCCAACGCTTCATTCGTCGCACGGCCCGTCCGTCGCTCGTCGCTGCCCTCGCGTTCGGCCCGCTGGCCGCGCACGCCTCGGGCTTTTCGCTGCTCGAGCAGAGCGCGAGCCGTCTGGGGACCGCGTTCGCGGGCACCGCCGCGGTCGCCGACGACGCCACGACGACGTACTACAACCCGGCAGGACTCGTGGAGCTCGACAGCCGCGAGCTGACGTTCGTGGCGAGCGGGGTGCACATCTCTTCGCGGTTCCGCGACGAGGCGTCACAGCCGGCGTTCGGGCAACCCTTGGGCGACGCCGGCGGCGATGCGGGCGGCTGGAACTTCGTGCCGGGCGCCTACATCACGGCGCCGCTGCGCGAGAACCTCGCCGTCGGTCTCGGCATCAACGTGCCGTTCGGGTTGAAGCTCGAGTACGACCCGGACTGGACCGGTCGCTTCCAGGCGGTCAATTCCGAGATCAGTACGGTCAATTTCAATCCTTCGATCGCCTGGCGGGTCAATCCGCGTTTGTCGGTCGGCGTCGGCATCAGCTATCAGCGCATCCAGGCGGAACTCACCAACGCGGTGAACTACTCCGCTGTGGTCGCGCAGGGCGTGCAGCAGATGGTGCAGCAGGGCCAGTTGCCTGCGTCGCAGGCGCCGGCCGTGATCGCGGCCAACCTCGGCCTCGAGGGCGGAGCACGCGTGCGCGGCGACGATGACGCCTGGGGTTACAACGTCGGCGTGCTGATCGACATCACCGAGGCCACGCGCATCGGCCTGTCATATCGCTCGGCGATCGACTATCACGTGTCGGGTTCGGCACGTTTCGACGAGCCGGTGGCGACCAACCCGGTCGGCGCCGCGATCATCGCGGCCGCGTCTTCCGGCACACTGGCCGACGGACCCGCGGCGCTCGACGTGACGCTGCCCGACACCGCGCTGTTGTCGCTGCGCCAGAAGCTCGGGTCGCGCGGCGAGTTGCTGGTCGATATCGGCTGGACCGGCTGGAGTTCGATCCAGGAACTGCGCGTCGTGCGCGACACGGGCGAAGTCGTGTCCGAGACGCCCGAGAAGTGGAGCAACGTCATGCGTTACGCGCTCGGCGGGACCTACGCGGTCACCCCGGCCTGGACGCTGCGCGGCGGCGTCGCCTACGACGGCACCGAGGTGGCGGACGAGCACCGCACGCCGCGTCTGCCCGATCCCGCACGCACCTGGCTCGCGCTGGGTGCGCGCTGGCAGCCTTCCGAGTCGATCGTGATCGACCTGGGGTATGCGCACCTGTTTGCGGACGACGCGCCGATCGATCAGAACGCCGGCAACACCGCCGCCTATGGATGGCTGGTCGGTAGCCAGGACTCCTCGATCGACGTGTTGAGCACGCAGATCGCATACCGGTTCTGAGGCCCGCTGCACGGGGGCACGGCGTACAATCCGCGCATGGACACTCAGACACTGCTGCGGTTCGTACCGCCCCCGACGCGATTGCAAGCGCCGCTGCGCCTGGTGCCGGCGCCGTTCGTGCGTGCCACCACTCAGCGGCTGCTGGAACGGGTCCTGGCGGGCCCGTTCGAGACCGGCGTGCTCGACGACATGGCCGGTCGCACGCTCGGCGTCGAGGTGACCGACCTCGGGATGCGCTGGGTCGTCCGCGTCGGGAACCGGCGTCTCGAACGCGTCGAGGTCGAAGGCGAGGCGGAAGCGACCGTGCGCGGCACGGCGACCGACCTGCTGCTGCTTGCGGCGCGGCTCGAAGACGCCGACACGCTGTTCTTCCACCGGCGACTGCAGCTGACCGGCGACGTCGAGCTCGGACTCGCGATCCGCAACCTGCTCGACCAGCTGCCCTGGGAGGCGATCCCGCTCGGGCTGCGCGTCGCCCTGAACCGTGGTGCACGGTTCGCGCGTGCGGCGCGCGACGCGCACCGCTCCGACGAGGCGCTTACGGCGCGTTGACCTGCAGCATCCCGGCCGTGCCGCGCCAGTAGCCGTTCTCTTCGCCGTGACGCGGCAGCGTGCCCGCCTGGTCGAGGGCGTGGCGAAAACGCGCGACG
The DNA here is from genome assembly GCA_035554635.1 of Steroidobacteraceae bacterium. Classification (GTDB taxonomy): domain Bacteria; phylum Pseudomonadota; class Gammaproteobacteria; order Steroidobacterales; family Steroidobacteraceae; genus RPQJ01. The sequence continues at coordinate 14,487 of DATMIB010000195.1, forward strand.
ATGTCCGCCATGCCCTCGCGCTGCGGATAGAGCCGCACGAGGTCCACGCCGGCGGCGCGCAACTCGTCGAGTTCCGGCCCGAGGTCGCAGGCACCCGCGGTCTGCACGGAGATACCGTTGACCGTCAGGAACGGCGTGCCGTCGCGTGACGTGAGCGGCAAGCCGTCCGGGTGCTCGATGCAGCGGAAGCCGCAGTCGTCCTTGGCCAGGTCCAGCGCCCGTGCCGTGAAGCAGCGCGCCGAATAGGCGAGGGGCAGCCGGCCCCAGCCGGCGACCTCGAGTTCGGGCAGCGGTGCCGCGTGCGCCCGCCACTCCTCGATCGCGGCGCGACCGTGCTCGACGCCGAGCACGAGCCGCTGCAAGCCGTCCTCCTGGAGCAGTCGCAGCGTCGCGTGGTTGTAGACGTTGAGTGCCGGCCCGCCGACGAACGGCAGGCCGCGTTCGCGCAGCAGCTGCACGGCCGACATGTCGTTGGCCTCGACGCGCAGGCGGCCGTTCTCGACCAGCCGGCGCAGCGCCGACAGTTCCGATTCGGCCTCGAGCAACGCCAGCGACGACAACACGACTTCGCGTCCCGTGTCGGCGAGTTCGTGTGCGAGCTCGATCCAGTCGCGCGTGCGCAACTCGCGCCGCTTGCTGCAGACGGTTTCGCCGAGGTAAATCACGTCGAGCGGCCACTGCGCCGCCTCGCGGTAGAACGCGTAGACCGTCTCGCGCGGCCAGAAGTACTGCAGGGGTCCCAGGGTCAATCGCATGGCGCGCACCTCAGTGCCAGGACCGGTGATAGGGACCGAGCGTCGTCTGCCGGCCTTCGGCATGGCGGGCGAGCTCGCGCTGCCAGGCGGGGTCGGGTTGCCAGCCCTGCGGGTTGCGCGCGAGCCGGTCGAGCGCTTCGCGCCAGACACGCGTGACCGAGGCGACGTAGGCCTGGCCGCGCTGGCGGCCTTCGACCTTGAGCGCGACGACGCCCGCGGCCTGCAGCCGCGGCAGCAGCTCCAGCGTATTGAGGCTGGTCGGTTCCTCGAGCGCGTGGAACACCTCGCCGCGCACGTCGTAACGACCCTTGCAGACGGTCGGGTAGCCCGCGGGTTCGTCGGGCTCGAAGCGGTCGATCAGCCGGCCATTGAGCGTGACGCTGCGCACGCCGTCGGCTTCCTCGATCCAGCGCACGCACTTGGCGGGCGAGCAGACACCGTGACGGTTGGGCGAGGCGCCGGTCACGTAACTCGACAACTGGCAGCGGCCTTCGACCATGATGCAGAGGCTGCCGAACGCGAACACCTCGATCGGCACGACCGCCTGTTCACAGAGCCGTTCGACCTGCTGCAACGACAGCACGCGCGGCAGCACGGCCCGCGCGATGCCGAAGCGCTCGCGGTAATAGCGCAGCGCCGCGTGCGTCGTCGCCGAGCCCTGCACGGACAAGTGCCGCGGCAGGTCCGGGTGACGGCGCATCGCGTAGTCGAGCACGCCCATGTCGGCGCAGATCAGCGCGTCGACCCCGAGCCCGGCGGCACGATCGACCGCTGCTTCCCAGGCGCCGAGCCCGGACGGGCTCGGGTAAGTGTTGAGCGCGACATAGACGTGGCGGCCACGCGCGTGCGCGTAGGTGATGCCGCGGCGCAGGTCGTCTTCGGTGAAGTTCAGGCCCGGGAACGCCCGGGCGTTGGTCTGGTCGCGGAAGCCTACGTAGACGGCATCCGCACCGTGGTCGATTGCGGCCTGCAGGGCGGGCGGGCTGCCCGCGGGACACACGAGACGCATTGGGGAATCTCCTGGCGCGTTCACGAGGCCTGAGGCTTCGTGGCGAAAAGACGCGAATACAGCTGGTCGACGCGGCGCTCGACGGCGGCATCGAGTTCGATCGGCCGGCTCCACGGGCGCGTGGTCTCCGCCGGCCACTTGTTGGTCGCGTCGATGCCGAGCTTCGAGCCGAGGTTTGGCACCGGGCTCGAGAAGTCGAGGTAATCGATCGGCGTGTTCTCGACCATCAGCGTGTCACGCGCCGGGTCGACGCGGGTCGAGATGGCCCAGATCACCTGCGACCAGTCGCGGACGTCGATGTCCTCGTCGGTGACGATCACGAACTTGGTGTACGTGAACTGCCGCAGGCACGACCACAGCCCCATCATCATGCGACGCGCATGGCCCGGGTACTGCTTGCGGATGCTGACGACCGCGACGCGGTACGAGCAGGCCTCGGCCGGCAGGTGGAAGTCGACGATCTCGGGGAACATGCGCCGCAGGATCGGCACGAACAGCTCGTTGAGCGCGAGCGCGAGTTCCGATGGCTCGTCGTGGGGCGAGCGGCCCATGTAGCTGCCGTGATAGATCGCATTCCGCCGCATCGACATGCGCTCGACCGTGAGCACCGGGAACTCGCCTTGCGAGTTGTAGTACCCGGTGTGGTCGCCGAACGGGCCCTCGATGGCCGTGTCGTTCGGGTGGATGAAACCTTCGAGCAGGATCTCGGCGCCGGCCGGCGCATCGAGCCCCGTCAGGGCGCTGTGCCAGACTCGCGTGCGGTCGCCGCGCAGCAGGCCGGCGAATTCGTACTCCGACAGCGTGTCCGGCACCGGCGCGACGGCCGCGAGCGTCGTCGCCGGGTCCGCGCCGATCGCGACGAGCACGGGGAAGGGGCGGTCGGGGTGTTGGGAGCGCCAGCTCGCGTAGTCGAGCGCGCCGCCGCGGTGTGGCAGCCAGCGCATGATCACGCGGTTCGGGCCGAGCAGTTGCTGGCGATAGATCGCGACGTTCTGCCGTGGATGGCGCGTGCCGCGCGTGACGACGAGACCGAACGTGATCAGCCGACCGGCGTCCTCGGGCCAGCAACGCTGGATCGGCAACACGCCCAGCTCGACGTCGGCACCGGTGCGCACCTCGTCGAGGAACGCCGCGTCGCGCTGCTGTCGCGGCGCGACGTTCGCGAGCTGGGCGAACTGCGGCCAGCGTTCGAGCGCTTCGCGCAGGTTGCCGGGCCAGCGTGGCTCGCGCACGGAGGCGAGCAGCTCGCCGAGTTCACGCAACGAGGCGACGGGGCGGCCTTCGAGCGCGGTCTCGATGCGGTCGCGCCGGCCGAACAGGTTGCCGAGCAACGCGTGCGACGAGCCGACCGGTTGTTCGAACAGCAGGGCAGGGCCCCGCGCCTTGAGCGTGCGCAGGCACAGCGCAGTGCTTTCGAGTTCGGGGTCGACCGGATCGGCGACACGGCGCAGGGCGCCGCCGCGTTCGAGGCGGTCGAGATACGTACGCAGGTCGTGGAATGCCATGTTGCCGACCGAGTGTGTGGCGGCGCGCATTAGACGGCGATCCCGGTCATCGCGAATTGACGTGGATCAATCGCAGGGCCACGCGACCCAAGACTGTGTCTCGCGACGTGCTCCCGGACGCCATGTCGCGCTCGCAGGCGCCGTATTGCGCCGTGCTTCCCGCACCGGCTCGTGTCAGGCCGGTCGACCTCCGGCCGCCGCGAGCGAAAACTCGACGGCCGCACGGGCATGCTCGGTCGTGGAATCGATGACGGGGACGGTAGCGTCGCCCGGGCGTACGAGCAGCATCAGCTCTGTGCAGCAGAGCAGGACGGCGCCGGCACCCGCGCGGACCAGGTCCGCGATCGTCTCGAGCAGGAACGCGCGCGACCTCTCTTCCACGCGGCCGACACAGAGTTCTTCGTAGATCACGCGGTGCACCTCACGGCGGCGCGCCTCGTCCGGCACCAGCACGCGGAGTCCGTGCCGGTCCGCGAGGCGGTCACGGAAGAACGCCTGCTCCATCGTGAAGGCCGTGCCGAGCAGCCCGACTGTCGAGATGCCCTGCCGGTGAACGGCGGCAGCGGTCGCGTCTGCAATGTGCAGGAAGGGCAGCCGTGTCGCCGCTCCGATGTGTTCGGCGAGCTTGTGCATCGTGTTCGTGCACAGCACGACGCAGTCGGCGCCGGCCGCTTCGAGCCGTCGCGCGCCATCCGCGAGTACCTCGCCGGCGTCGTCCCAGCGGCCCGCGTGCTGGAGCCGTTCGATGCCCGCGAAATCGACGCTCAACAGCAAGAGGGATGCCGAGTGCAGGCCGCCGAGCCGGTCGCGCACGCCTTCGTTGATCAGGCGGTAGTACACGGCCGTCGACTCCCAGCTCATGCCACCGAGCAGGCCGAGCGTACGTGCGGTGACCGGGTGCGAGCTGCTCTTCATCGAAGGCTCACAAGTGTGTCGTAAGCAAAAGATATTACACGGGAAGTTCTGGGCATTAGCCGCTGATCCGTACCGGCCGTGAGGATCCGGGGTCGTGGCATTCGACCGGTTGCGGCCCGGTTCCCCGCGGTATCCTTCGGCCCTCCCGAGGAGTGACGACACGATGACCCTGACGATGCCGACCGCGTCGACGACGGCCCGAGTGATCGACGGCAAGCAGATCGCGGAGCGGACGCGTGCCGAACACGCCGAACGCGCAAGTGAGCTCGTCCGGAGAACGGGCATCGTGCCGCACCTCGCCGCGGTGCTCGTCGGCGAAGACCCGGCGAGCGCGGTGTACGTCCGCAACAAGCAGCTCGCCTGCGAGAAGGCTGGCATGAAAAGCACGCTGCATCGCCTGCCCGCGACGACCACGCAGGATGAACTGATGACGCTGGTCGCGCAGCTCAACGGGGACCAGGACGTGCACGGCATCCTCGTCCAGCTGCCGCTGCCCAAGGGACTCGACGCGACCCAGGTCCTGGACACGATCCTGCCGTCAAAGGACGTCGACGGGTTCCATCCAGAGAACGTCGGCCTGATGTCGCAGGGTCGGCCGCGGTTCCTGCCGTGCACGCCGGCCGGCGTCATGCGCATGCTGCAGGCCGCGGGCGTGCAGACGAGCGGCAAGCACGCGGTCGTGATCGGCCGCAGCGACATCGTCGGCAAGCCGATGTCGGTGCTGCTCGCGCAGAAGGGCGTCGACGCGACCGTCACGCTTTGCCACAGCCGGACGCCGGACATCGCGGCGTACACGCGGCAGGCGGACATCGTCGTCGCGGCGGTCGGCATCCCGAAGTTCGTCAAGGGCGACTGGGTCAAGCCGGGCGCCGTGGTCATCGACGTCGGCATCAACCGCGTCGACGACAAGCTGGTCGGCGACGTCGACTACGCGGAAGCGGCCAAGGTCGCCTCGGCGATCACGCCGGTGCCGGGCGGCGTCGGGCCGATGACCATTGCGATGCTGCTCGGGAACACGCTGCGTGCGGCGGAGGCGCAGACGGCCGCGCGAGCGGCGGCGACGGCGTAAGCCACGAATCCCAGCTGACTGCGTATTGCTGGCGATGCGACCGACGGGCCGAGATTGATAGTGCGTGGCAGGCTCTGACAGCAGCACCGGTTCGGTGCTGGTCGACATTGCGACCCGAACGTTACCGAGGAGTGCGTGGCGGCACGTCCTGCAGTACTTTGCGCCTGAACTCGCATCGATCGGCCGCTTGCAGTAGGCAGCGGCGGTGTGACCGGCAAAACACAGGGATGCGCGTGTTTTACGGGCTGGTGCCCCGGGCCGGACTCGAACCGGCACGCCCTTGCGGGCAACGGATTTTAAGTCCGTAGCGTCTACCGGTTCCGCCACCGGGGCCTGCGCGACCGATTTTACGGGCCGCGTCCTTGGCCGTCAGCAAATTCAGGCCGCGCTGACAACGCCGGCTTCTTGCTTTTCCTAGTCTCCGGTCACGCCCAGGGCGGGCGTGGTCGCAGCGCGCTGCTATTCCATGCGACCCGACGAGAGGGCTTCGCATGAACGTCGAGGAAGAACAGAGCCGATCGCTGTGGATGGACCTGCCGCCGATCGAGGTGCCAGTGCTCGCCGACGACCTGACGACCGACGTCCTCGTCGTCGGCGCCGGCATCGCGGGGCTCTCGACCGCGTACGAGCTCGCGCTGAGCGGCCGCAAGGTGACCGTCGTCGACCGTGGTCGGCCGGCGCTCGGCATGAGCGCACGGACGAGCGCACACCTGGCCTGCGAGATCGACGACTTCAACTGCGAACTGATCAAGGTGCACGACGTCGCGGCGGCGCAGATCCACTACACGAGCCAGCGTGCCGCGATCGATCGTGTCGAACAAATCGTCGCCGACGAAGGCATCGACTGCGATTTCGCCCGGGTCGACGGCTATTTCGTGCCGGCCAAGGCCGAAGACGTCGCGTACCTGCGGCAGGAATTCGACGCCTCGGTGCAGGCAGGGTTCGGCGACGCCGAATGGCTCGAGCGCGGGCCGGGGCCGTGGGCGTTGACGCCGGCCATCCGCTATCCGCGCCAGGCGCGGTTCCATCCGCTGCGGTATCTCTACGGCCTGCTGGCCGTGCTGCGGGCACGCGGCGTCGAGGTGTATGGGCACACCGCGGTCGTGTCGCTCGACGAGCAGAGCGACCACGTAGTCGCGCAGTGCGGGCAAGGCCCGCGCATCCGCGCCAGTGCCGTGGTCGCTGCGACGAACTCGCCGTTCCACCTGCGGATCCCCATCCACACCAAGCAGGCCCCGTACCGCACGTACGTGATTGCGGCGCCGGTTCCCAAGGATACGGTGCCGGACACGCTGGTCTGGGACACGCTCGAGCCCGGCTACCACTACGTGCGCATACAGCCGGGCGCGGAGCAGGACGTGGTCATCGTCGGCGGCGAAGACCACAAGACCGGCGAAAGGAACGACATGGAGCAGCGTTTCGCAGCGCTCGAACGCTGGACGCGTGCGCGGTTCCCGATGCTGGGCACCGTGACCCATCGCTGGTCCGGCCAGGTGCTGGAGCCGGCCGACTACCTGCCGTTCATCGGTCGGAGCCCGCAGCACGAGCGTGTCTGGCTCGTCACCGGCGACAGCGGGCAGGGGCTCACGACGGCCGTGGCCGCCTCGATGATCCTGCGCGAACAGGTCAACGGCGGCACGCACCCCTGGGGTCGGCTCTACGAGCCTTCGCGCAAGATGCTGCATGGGTTGCGCGAATACCTCACGGAGAACCTCGATGCGTCGCGACACTGGGCCGCGCACCTCGGCAAGGGCGACGTCGAGTCGCTCGACCAGGTGCAGCCGGGGCACGGCGGCATCGTCAAGCTCGACGGCGAGGCGGTCGCGGCCTACCGCACCCCGGACGGCGAGCTGAGACTGCTGGATGCGACGTGTACGCACGCAGGCTGCGTCGTGCGCTGGAACGATTTCGAACGGTGCTGGGACTGTCCGTGCCACGGATCGCAGTTCGCGACCGACGGCGAACCGCTGCAGGGGCCGGCGAACCGGCCGCTCGCGCTGCACGAACGTCGTGCCAGCGTGCGCCAGCGCGCTGCCAACGACTGATCAGTCCGCGAGCGTCGCCGTGCCGACGCGCGTGTCGAGCGCGATGTCGGCGAGTTCGTAGCCGCGGCGGAAATCCTGCACGTGCCGCGACATCCAGGTCTCGGCTTCGTCGGGCTTGCGCGTGCGGATCGCCTCGACGATGCAGCGCTGCGCGACGAGGATGCGCGTGCGACCCTGCGGCACGCGGTCGATCATGCGACGCAGCGACGGGGCGAGCAGCCTGGTGACCGGTTGCATGGCGAGCATGAGCACGCGGTTGCCGCTCAGCTCGGCCAGCTTGCCGAAGAATTCCACGACTTGCGTGACGGCGGCGTCCGCGGCGCGGGCGCTTTCCAGGCCCGCGACGATCTCCTCGAGTGCGCTCACGTCGGCCGGCGTGCCGTGTTCGGCTGCAAGTGCGGCGGTGCGAGGCGCGACCGCTCGCATGGCCTCCCAGAGCTCGATGAACGTCACTTCGTCGAGCGCGAGCGCACGCCCGACGCGTGACACCGTGTCGGCGTGGCCGGGCCGCGTGACCCGCAGTTTCTTGCTGTTGCCCTCGCGACCGACCAGCCCGGCGGACTCGAGCCGACGCAGGGCTTCACGGACGGTCGAGCGGTGCACGGCGAATTGCTCGGCGAGTTCGGTCTCGGTCGGCAAGGGATCGCCGGGGTGCAGTGCTCGACGGAGGATCTTCTGTTCGATGGCCGAGGAAATGCGATGGGCAGCCGTCTGTCGTGGCAGCGGTTCGAACAGCGGGCCCTTGTAGGCGGGGGCGGACGGTTCGGACACGGTCGGCTCCATTGACGGATCGTCGAATTGTCCGACAATATAGGCGTCGACTCAGGACCGTGCAAGTTGCGGGGAACCGTCATGGTGGACTTCGACTTTGGCCTCGGTGAGGACATCGACCTGCTGCGGCAGACCGTGCGCGAGTTCGCCGCCGCGGAGATCGCGCCTCGTGCGGAGGAGATCGACCGCGCGAACGCCTTTCCGCGCGACCTGTGGCCGAAACTCGGCGAACTCGGCCTGCACGGCATCACCGTCGCCCCCGAATTCGGCGGCACCGGCCTCGGCTACCTCGCGCACGTCGTCGCGATGGAGGAGATCAGTCGCGCCTCGGGCAGCGTCGGGCTTTCGTACGGCGCGCACTCGAACCTGTGCGTCAACCAGGTCCACCGCTGGGGCACGCCCGCGCAGAAGCAGCATTACCTTCCGCGTCTCGTCAGCGGCGAGCACCTCGGCTCGCTCGCGATGAGCGAACCGGGCTCGGGCTCGGACGTCATGAGCATGCGGCTGCATGCGCGACCGCAGGGCGACCGCTACGTCCTGAACGGCAGCAAGATGTGGATCACGAACGGACCGGGCGCCGACGTGCTCGTGGTCTACGCGACCGTCGATCCGGGCGCCGGTAACAAGGGCGTCACGGCGTTCATCGTCGAGCGCGGCTTCAAGGGCTTCTCGACCGGACGCAAGCTCGACAAGCTCGGCATGCGCGGCTCCGACACCTGCGAGCTCATCTTCCAGGACTGCGAGGTACCCGCGGAAAACGTCCTCGGTGAGGTGGGCGGCGGCGGCAAGGTGCTCATGAGCGGGCTCGACTACGAACGCGTCGTGCTCTCGGGCGGGCCGCTCGGCATCATGCGCGCGTGCCTCGACGTCGTGCTGCCGTACGTCCACGAGCGGCGCCAGTTCGGCGCACCGATCGGCACGTTCCAGTTGATGCAGGCCAAGCTGGCCGACATGTACACGATGCTGAACGCGTGCGCCGCGTACAGCTACTCGGTCGCGCGTGCCTGCGACACGGGGCGCGCGACGCGGATCGACGCGGCCGGCTGCATCCTGCTGGC
>DATMIB010000196.1:0-3034 GCA_035554635.1 Steroidobacteraceae bacterium
GCGGTCTGGTCGGGACACAGGCATTCGAGAGCAGCGCGCTGTTCTCGCGCGACAGCGAAACGCGGCTGGTCGTGCTCGGCGTCGACTGGTCGTTCCTCGACGTCGGTCGCGTGCGGGCACGGATCGCCGCCAGTGATGCGATCGCCGCGGGCGCACTGGCGCAGTACCAGCAAACGGTGTTGCGTGCGCTCGAGGACACCGAGAACGCGCTCGTGCGCTACGGCAACGCACGGCTCGAGGACGGTCACCTGGAGCGCTCGGCGAACGAGAGTGCGCGTGCGGCGCAACTTGCGCGGGTGCGCTTCGATGCGGGCGCCGCCGACCTGCTCGACGTGCTCGATGCCGAGCGGTCGCAGTTGCAGGCACAGGATGCGTTTGCCGACGGACGCACACGCACCGCGACGGCGCTCGTCGACCTGTATCGGTCGCTGGCCGGGGGCTGGCCCGAGCAGTCGCCGCGGCTCGAGCGGGTCAGCGCGCGTTAGACCTCCGGCATGGCGTTCGACAGGACCACACTGTCGAGCGCCATGGCCGAGCCGGTGTGGCGTCAGGCGACGGTCGCGTCGGGACCCTGCAGCCAGTGCCGCAGCTGCGCGAATACCTCGGGCCGGTGCAGCAATTCCAGATGACCTGTGCGGTACGCGACCCACTGATGCGTCCTTGCGAACCGCAGGCAGCGCTCGCGATCGCAATGGCGACCGAGCGCGCTGTCGAGCGGCACGAGGCCGTCCCCGACCAGCCGTTCCGCCAGCAGGTCGCGACGTGAGCCGAGCGTGGCGGCGACGGCATAGCAGTCGACGTCCTGGGGCAGTGGCACGAAGCCGTCGCCCGCGTCCGTGAGCCGGGCTGAGCGCAAGTCCTTGATGCCTGCGCTGCGGGCATTCCCGAGGCGCGCGAAGGGCGCCGTGTAGGGGCTCAGGCCGAGCAGCGTGTCGAGGCCGTGGCCGCCGCGTTCGAGCGGCGCGCCATGGTGCGGTGTGCCGAGGAAGACGAGCCTGCGCAGGCGCCGCCGCCATTGGTGGCGCTGCGTCTGACCGTAGTGACACGCGCTGCGTGCCACCAGCCCACCCAGGCTGTGGCCGACGAGCACCAGCTCCTCCACGGATCGCGGCCAGTGCTCGAGCAGTTCCTCGAGCAGATGGGCGAACTGGCGGCCGTTTTCGGCGATCGCCAAGCCGCTGTTGTAGCGCAGGTGCAGCGGCGTGTATCCCAACTCGCGGCCGAGCGTCGCGGCCTGGTCGACACCCTCGTGCGTCCACTGCTGCACGCTCATGCACAGGCCATGGACGAGCACCAGCAGTCGTCCTGTCGGCGCCTCGCGCTCCGCCGCGGCAAAATGCGCGTGCGCAGTGCAGGTTTCGAGACGGATGCCGTCGGCTTGCAGCTCCATGTCGATGGCGAGCGGATTGCCGGTGCGCTCCAGGTGATCGCCGTACATGCCGTTCAGGATCGAGACGAAGACGTCGCGCCCGGGCGAGGAGGCGATCGGCGGAGACAACGGCTCGAGCGGCGCGAGTGCTGAGTCGAAGCCGGCGCCGAGCATTTGCGCGCTGCCGCGCAGGGCTCGATAGACGAACCCGGTGATGCCCCTGGAGGATTCGACGATGGGCTTGCCAATCATGCCCGGGCGCCGCTCGATCGTGCGGTGCATGCGCTCGACGACGTCGACGATGCCGCCCGAGGCGTCGAACAGGAGCCTGCCGTAACCACGAAGGTCGGACAACGGATGGCGTGTGGCCATGGGCACCTTCTCAGTGATTGAGGGCTCGCATGACGGCGAGCGTGTCGTTGCGGATCGCCCGCAGCAGCGCACGGGCCGGGCCCGTCGGCTGTCGCCGACCCTGTTCCCAGTTGCGCAGGGTCGACAACTCGATGTCGATCAGTTCGGCGAACTTGGCCTGCGACAAGCCCGTCCGGCGGCGTATCGCCCGCACGTCGATCGGCTCGCTGCTTGCTGGCCTGGCTTCGGTCACGGGAATGCCGAGCAGTCGCGCGACTCGCGCGCGTCGCTTCCGGCGCAGGGTGCGTGCGGTCTTGAGGAGTGCTTCGAGTGCCTGGGTGTCGATCATGCCAGCGGCCGATGCGAGGGATCGCAGAACAACGTACGCCAGCGGCGTAGGTACGTCAATGGCGTACCGCCGACACGAATCCGGCTCGATCAGGCACGGTGGCAGGGACTTGACAGCCCGCCACGACCCGAGGAGCGTTTCTCACCTGTCGATGACTGCGGCATCGCTTTCGGCGTTCGATGGGTCAACCCAATCGCGAGGTCACGATACATAGGAGGACCGATGCGACGGCTGGAAGCCGCGAAGCAGAAGACAGAGACGTCGGCGCGCAAGCTCGCCGAGTACCTGCTCGACCAGGGCATCCTGGGCGTGGGCCCGCTCGCGAGTGCCGAGTCGCTGGCGGACGAGTTCCTCACCGATGCCGACTACGAGTCGAACGATGCACGGGTCGAGGGGCTGATCTTGCGCGAGACTGCCAAGAACTTCACGACTGGGTTCGTGACAGGTCTCGGAGGCGTCATCACGCTGCCCGTCTCCGTGCCCTCGGCGCTCGGCGCGTCGTGGGTCCTGCAGGCGCGCATGGCGGCGGCGATCGCCCGGATCTACGGCCACGATGTCGGGTCGCCGCGGACCCGCACGACGATCCTGCTGAGCCTCGCCGGCGACGTTGCCAGGGACGCGATGGACGGGCTGGGGATCGTTTACGGCAACCGCCTCACGCGGCGCGCCGTCGAGCAGATTCCCGGCCGTGCGCTCGTGGAAGTCAACAAGCGCATCGGCTTGCGCCTGCTCACGCGGGTTGGGGAACGCAGCGTCTCGAACTTTTCTCGCCTGGTGCCGATCCTCGGCGGTGTGGTCGGCGGCACCATGGATGCGCTGGTGTGCCGCACGGTGGGACGCACGGCCCAACAGCTGCTGCGGCGTCCAGATGGCACGGTGATCGAAGGCGAGGTCGTGTCCTAAACCGGCTGGCGGCAGGCTGGAGCCGCGGCGAGACGTACCTATTGCTGCGCCGCACTTCCGCA
>DATMIB010000197.1:0-26866 GCA_035554635.1 Steroidobacteraceae bacterium
CAACCCGACCGTATCCACTGGTGCAACGGGTCGGACGTCGAACGCGACGAACTCGTCGAGCTCATGCTCGGGACCGGGGACCTGATCGCCCTGAACCAGGCGACGTTCCCGAACTGCTACCTGCACCGCTCGCACCCGTCGGACGTCGCGCGCGTCGAGCACCTGACCTTCATCTGCACCGAGCACAAGGAAGACGCGGGCCCCAACAACAACTGGATGGCCCCGCAGGAGGCGCACGCGAAGATCGACGCGCTGTTCGCCGGCAGCATGCGGGGCCGCACGATGTACGTCGTGCCGTATTGCATGGGCCCGATCGGCTCGCCCTACGCGCGTTGCGGCGTCGAGATCACCGACAGCCCCTACGTCGTGCTCAACATGCGCATCATGACGCGCATGGGCACGCACGCCCTGCAGCGCATCGAACGCGACGGCACCTTCGTCAAGGGCCTGCACTCGGTCGGCGACCTCGACCCCGACAAGCGTTTCATCATGCACTTTCCCGACGAGCTCTCGATCAAGAGCATCGGCTCGGGTTACGGCGGCAACGCGCTGCTCGGCAAGAAGTGCCACGCGCTGCGCATCGCGAGCTACCAGGCACGCCAGGAAGGCTGGCTCGCCGAGCACATGCTCGTGGTCGGCCTCGAGAACCCGCGCGGCGAGATCCATTACGTCGCCGCGGCGTTCCCCTCGGCCTGCGGCAAGACCAACCTCGGCATGCTGATCCCGCCCGACACGATGCCGGGCTGGAAGGTGTGGACCATCGGCGAGGACATCGCCTGGCTGCACGTCGGCGCGGACGGTCGCCTGCGCGCGATCAACCCGGAGGCCGGGTTCTTCGGCGTGGTGCCGGGCACGAGCCCGAAGACCAACCGCAACGCCTACGAGATGATCCACCACGACACGATCTTCACGAACGTGGCGCTTACGGCCGACAACGAGCCGTGGTGGGAGGGCCGCATTTCGGGCACGCCGGTCATCGACTGGAAGGGCCAGCCCTACGACAAGGCCACCGCGACCACGCCGGCCGCGCACCCGAATTCGCGCTTCACCGTCTCGGCGAAACAGAACCCGGCGTACTCGCACCTGATGGAGCACCCCGAGGGCGTGCCGATTTCGGCGATCCTGTTCGGCGGTCGTCGTCGTGAAGTCGCCCCGCTCGTGTACGAGGCCCGCGACTGGGCGCACGGCGTCATGATCGGCGCCGGCATGGCGTCGGAAACGACGGCGGCGGCGGTTGGCCAGGTCGGCGTCGTGCGTCGCGATTCGATGGCGATGAAGCCGTTCTGTGGCTACAACTTCGCCGACTACTGGACGCACTGGCTCAGCTTCGAGGGCCGCGTGAAGAAGCTGCCGAAGGTCTTCCACGTCAACTGGTTCCGCCAGGACAAGGACGGCAAGTTCCTGTGGCCGGGTTTCGGCGACAACCTGCGCGTGCTGTCGTGGGTCATCGACCGTTGCGAAGGCCGCGCGCAGGGCCGCGAAACTCCGGTCGGCATCCTGCCGCGTCCCGAGGACATCGACCTCGGCGGGCTCAAGCTCAGCAACGAGGCACTGCACCAGTTGCTCGACCTCGACACCTCCGCATGGCACGCGGAGATCGAGGACATCGGCAACTACCTCGAAGGCTACGGCCAGCGCACGCCGGCGGCGTTGCGCGAGAAGTACCAGCAGGTGAAGAAGGCGCTCGGCTGAGGCCGAGGAAGAGTTCAGAGTCTAGAGTTTAGAGTCCAGTCGGAGGCGCGTTCGCGCCTGCGATCGGAAGAGTTCAGAGTCCAGAGTTTAGAGTTCAGTCGGAGGCGCGTTCGCGCCGGGGCGACCGCAGGTCGCCTCCGACTAGACTCTAGACTCTGAACTCTGGACTCTAATCTTCCAGCTGGTACCGGATCACGTCGGCCGCATTGCCGTCGGGCGTCTTGCCGAGTCCGATGCAGCCCTTGCCCTGCAGCACGACCGAGTCCCGGCGTACGAACGCTTCCTTGCCATCCTGGTTGGTGACGAAGGTGCCGTTGGTGCTCTGGTCGACGAGCAGGAAGCGGTCGCGCAGCACTTCGATTCGCGCGTGCAGGCGCGAGATCAGCGTGCCCTTGACGACGAGGTCGTTCTCGTCGGCGCGGCCCATGGTGAGTTCCTTCTTAGCGTCGTCGAGCAGCACCTCGCGGTCGAGGTAGCGCACGCGCACGCGCGCGTGTCGCTGGCGGTTCGCGCCGACCTCGATCGAGGGCAGCATGCTGGTGACGTCTTCCTGCTGCCAGAGCACCTCGCAGAGTTCGATGTCCTCGGCGAGGCCGCGCAGCGTGGCGACGTCGACGCGACGCGACACTGCGCGCCACTCGGGCGAGCAGCGGCGGATGGCCTCGGCCGACAGCAGCACCTGCCCGCCCTTCGCCTGGCTCGTCACGCGATTGGCCGTGTGCACCGAAGTGCCGAAGATGTCGCGGTTCTCGAACACGACGGGGCCGAAATGGCAGCCGATGCGGATCGCGACGTGCTGGCCCTGCACGAGCAGCTCGGGTCGCGCGGCGATGTCCTGATGCATTTCGCTGGCCGCGTTGATCGCATCGTCGACGGTCGGGAAGATCGAGAGGACCTCGTCGCCGATGGTCTTGATCACCGTGCCGCGGTTGCGGTCGGTCGCCTCGCGCATGAGCTCGATGCAGACGAGGATCAGCTCACGGGCCCGATTGTCACCGAGTTGCTCGTAAAGGCGCGTGCTGCCCACGACGTCGGCGAAAAGCACGGCAACTTCGGTCTCGGCGCTGGACACTCGCTACCCCAAACCTCGAACGCGGCCGTCATTGGCCTCGCGGCATTATAGCGAGCGTGCGGGCCTCTTCGCCCGGTTCCGGCGAGCGTGAGCCCGGCCGCCTCAGGCGGCCTGCCGCACCATTTCGAGCGACCGCCGCAGCACGTCGCCGTCCGCGCCGGGGCGTTGCCCCTGCTCGGTCAGGTAGCGGCGCCACGACCGCGCGTTCGGCAAACCCGCATAGAGGCCGAGCACATGGCGCAGCAGCAGCGGCAGCCGGTGGCCTTGCGGCAGCATGCGGTCGACGTAATCGGCATACGCAAACACCACCGCGTCGCGCGCCGGCGGTACCGTGCCCGGTGACGCCAGGAGCGCTGCATCGAGTTGCGCGAGCAGGTACGGCTCCTGGTAGGCCTGGCGCCCGAGCATCACGCCGTCGAAGCTCGGCAGCCATTCGTCCACCTGTTGCGCCGTCTTGAGCCCGCCGTTGAGGACCACGGTGAGTTCCGGGTGCTCGCGCTTCAGTCGCGCCGGCACGTCGTAGCGCAGCGGCGGGATCTCGCGGTTTTCCTTGGGGCTGAGCCCCTGCAGGTGCGCCTTGCGCGCGTGCACGACGAACACGTCGACACCGGCCGTGCGCACCTCGGCGACGAAACGATCGAAAAACCCGTAATCGTCGCGATCGTCGATTCCGATGCGGCACTTGACCGTGACCGGGACGGCGACGGCCTCGCGCATCGCACGCATGCAGTCGGCCACGAGCGCCGGCTCGGCCATCAGGCAGGCGCCGAAACGCCCGCTCTGCACGCGGTCGCTCGGGCAGCCGACGTTCAGGTTGATTTCGGCGTAACCGAACTGCTCGCCGAGTCGCGCCGCACGCGCGAGCAGTGCCGGGTCGGAGCCGCCGAGTTGCAGTGCGACCGGGTGTTCGAACGCATCGAACCCGAGCAGACGCTCGAGGTCGCCGTGCGCGAGCGCCTGCGCCGTGACCATCTCGGTGTACAGCAGCGAGCGCGGGCTCAGCAACCGCAACAGGTAGCGGCAGTGGCGATCCGTGTAGTCCATCATCGGCGCGACGCAGAGGCGCCGGTCGACAACGCTCATGCCGCAACCTCGTCGAACGTGCCCGGCGTGCTGGCCGGCAGTCCCGGCAGGTTTGCGGTTTCGGACACGAGCCAGTCGACCACGGCGATCAGCGCCTCGCGCTCTGTCGCCCCGGCGCGCAGCGCCTGCTCGTAGGTGCGCAACTGCCGATGCGCACTCGTGCCGCGGATCGGGATCGCACGCAGTGCCTCGATTTCGCGGAGACAGCCGAGCGCGACGGCGTCTTCGCGGACGAGCTCGACGAGTTCCCGCAGCAATTCGTCGAACGGCACGACGCGCTGCCGGCCGAGGTCCAGCAGCCCCGCGTCACAGGAATAGCGCATCGCGCGCCACCGGTTCTCGCCGATCAGCAGCGACGGGTACGAGCGCCACGAATGGTTTTCGCACCGCAGCCGCCAGAGCCGGCGCATCAGGCAAAGGTCGAGCGCCGCGAGGCTGACCGAATCGTCGAGCGACGTGCACGAATCCATGATGCGCGTCTCGAGCGTCGGGTAGCGCGAGCTCGGCCGCAGGTCCCACCAGATGCGCGAGGTGTCGACGATCACGCCGGTCTCGATCAGCGTGTCCATGTGCCGGCGGAATTCGGTGTGGCTCGCGAAGGTCTCGGGCAGCCCGGTGCGCGGGATACCGTTGAAGACCATGAGCCGAAATGCCATCAACCCCGTGCGCTCGCCTTCCCAGAACGGCGAACTGCACGACAACGCGAGCAGGTGCGGCAGGAAATACCGCGCCTGGTTCATCAGGTCGATGCGCAGTTCGTCGTCGTCGACGCCGACGTGGACGTGCAGGCCGCAGATCATCATGCGGCGTGCGACACCCTGCATTTCCTCGAGCAGCGCGACGTAGCGTTCCTTGTCGGTGCGTTTCTGGCTCGACGACAGCGAAAACGGGTGCGTGCCGGCCGCGATCGGCGCGAGTCCGTGACGCGCCGATTCCTCGATCAGGATGCGCCGCAGCTCGATCAGCGATGCACGCGCGTCGCCGACGTTGCGGCAGATCGGCGTGGCGACTTCGACCTGCGAGCGCAGGAACTCGGGAAACGCCCGGCCGTGGGAGCGTTCGTGCAATGCCGCGAACAGTTCCGGCGGCGGGTCGCACGCCACGGCACGCGTCTCGCGATCGACGAGCAGGAACTCTTCCTCGATCCCGAGCGTCAGCGGTGGTGGTGTCTGGGCCATGGGTGTGTGACTCGGCTCGACCGCTCAGGCATCGATCGGAACTGCAGTGGCGCGGGCGTCGACCGGCAACGACGATGTCGACGACGAAACCGAAGACGGTCCGGCATCGGCGCTGCGGTCGACGGTGGCCGACTCGGCCAGCATGCCGCCAAGCACGCGCGTCAGCAGTCGCACCCAGCGCTCGACGCCGGCCGGCGATTCGAGCAGGTCCTGGCGCACCTCGATGCACACGTGCGGCAGACCCGTCGCCCTTGCGTGGCGGTCGATCGTGTAGTTGGCCGGGTGCTTGCCGCTGTAAGGCTCGTTGTCGCCGACGACGAGCCCGGGCTGCGCACGCAGACCCGCCAGCAGTCGCCGGGCGTTGGTCTCGTCGCTGTCCCACAGCACGCCGACGTGCCACGGCCGCTCGGCGCCGGCATTGCCGAGCCGTGGCGCAAAGCTGTGAACGGCGATGAGCATCGGCACGACCGCGCGGGCGTGAAACCCCCGCAGCATCGCCTCGATACCGCCGTGGTACGGCTCGAAAATGGCCCCGAGGCGACCACGCCGGGCGTCGCCATCGAGACCTCGGTTACCGGGAATCGCCCGGCCATCGCTCTCGACGCGACACCAGTCGGCATCGTCCGGGCTCCGGTTGCAGTCGACCACGAGGCGCGAGTACCCGGCGAGCACCGCGGGCGCGTCGAGCGCGTGCGCCAGGCCGCGCGCCAGTTCTCCGGCGCCGATGTCCCAGGCGATGTGCTGCCAGGTCGCGAGCTCCGGCAAGCCGAGCCGGTCGAGCGACCGCGGGAACGCGCGGCTGGCGTGATCGCAGACGACCAGCGCCGGCGCGCGCCCGTGTTCGCCGAGCACGACGAACGGAGCGGGGTCAGCGGGGCCGAGCAGGGCCGGCAGGGCCAGCGTTTGGGTGCGGGGCAGGCTCACGGCGCGGAGTTTACACAGCGTGTCGTCAAAGCCGTGGGCGACGTTGCGGCTTCGGCTGCAGTTTGGGTCATAAGCCCCTGAACCTCCGAACTTATCGCGCCCCGCCCGGCCTGTCCCGACGCCGGCTCGACGCGACTGGTCGAGCGTCGGAAGCCACCGAACCGCGCCGTATCGGCACCAGATGGGTAAGACTCGTCGCGATTCCCTCTTGATGCAACGCAGCGCGCTTTCACATAATCCGCGCGCCGTGCGGCCCCGCGGCCTTGTCGGGTCGCAGGCCACTGAGGGCTCCAGAGCCCGCCAACGACCGGGTACCCGACTTCCTGTCCTGGGTGCAAATCGACAACCCCCTGGACTCGAGGGTCCTGTCATGTACACGAACACACCCGTGAGGCTCGCGTGCGCAGCAGCGCGCGTGGACCTGCTTCGCTCCGCCGTCCTCGTCTCGGCCACCCTGCTCGCGCTGTGCCTGCTCGCCGGATGTGGCGGCGGCACAGCCTCCGGCACCGGCACCGGAACAGGGCAGCTTCCCGGCAGTGGCGGGTCCACCCCGCCCCCGGCCGAGGGCACTGCCACCGGCAAGGTAACCTTGAACTGGGCCAGTCCTACGAACAACGAGGACGGTTCGGCACTGACCGACCTTGCCGGATACCACGTCTACTACGGCCAGACGGCGGGCGTCCCGGACAAGAGCCTGGACGTGCCGGCATCGGAGTCCAGTGTCGAAATCCGGGGTCTGGCCGCCGGTTCGTGGTATTTCTCCATCAGCAGCTACAACACAGCCGGTATCGAGAGCGCGCGATCGGGGGTCGTGAGCACCAGGATCTGAGTACGCCGGGACGGACGGCCGCCAGCGCGGGCCGCCCTTCCTGTCCGCTCCGGTGCAAGGGCGACCTGAGACGACCGTCACAACAGTAAGCTCCAGTACGGACCTAACATTCGGCATCCCACAAACGGGCTGAGGATCCTGTCCCGCCGATGAGCCTGCACCCACTCCTGAAGCAGCAGTTCGACGATGCCCGACAGCAGGACGGGCAACTCGACTTGCGCAAGCTGCTGCACGCGATCAGCGCGGCGTATGCGGAGTGGGACGAGGAGCGTCGTGGGGTGGTCCGCTCGATGCGGCTGCTCGCCGACGAGACGACGGCGTTCACGCGCGAAGTGCGCGAAAGCGCGGCGATCCAGCTGCAGGCGATCCTCGACCACGTCAAGGACGCGATCCTGACGGTCGACGAAACCGGTCGCATCGAGACGCTCAACACCACCGGCGAGCGCGTGTTCGGTTACGACGAACAGGACGTCCGTGGCCAGAAGCTCGACCTGCTCATTCCCTCGCTCACGCGCCGGCCGCGCATCGTCGAGTCGCTCGACGAGCTCGCGACGACCGTCGAGAACACGCAGGCCGACCTCGCACCGCGCGAAACCCGCGGCCGTCACAAGAACGGCACGTTGTTCGACGCCGAGATCGGCGTCAGCAAGATCAAGCTCGACAAGCGCGAGGTCTACATCGTCTGCCTGCGCGAGACGACCGACCGCAAGGTCGCCGAAGCCGCGATCCGCGACAGCGAAGCCCGTTACCGCACGCTGGTCGAGAACGCCCCCGAGGCCATCGTCGTGCTCGACATGGACCAGGGCCACTTCATCGACGTCAACGAGAACGCTGTCCGGTTCTTCAAGATGACGCGCGAGGAACTGCTGCGGGTCGGCCCCGAGCAGATCAGCGCGCCGTTCCAGTCGGACGGCAGTGCCTCGTTCGGCGTCGCCCGTGGTTTTCTCGACCGTGCCCTCGCCGGCGAGGCGCCGAGCTTCGAATGGCTGCACCGCGACGCACTCGGCCACGACGTGCCCTGCGACGTGCGCCTGGTGCGCCTGCCCTCCTCCGGCAAGCGCCTGATCCGCGGCAGCATCACCGACATCACTGAACGCAAGCGCAACGAGTTGCTCGCGACGGGTGACCGGCGCGTGTTCGAACGCATCACGAGCCAGGTCGACCTCACCGCGACGCTCGAGGCGATCACCGAGACCGCCGAGCGCGTGACGCCCGAAGCGATCTGCGCAATCTCGGTCTACGAGCCCGAGGCCAACGTGCTCGTGCACGTGGCCGGCCAGCACCTGCCCGCGCCCTACGTCGAGGCGAAGCGTCGCGTCGAGATCGGGCCACGCAACGGTTCCTGCGCCGCGGCCGTGTTCCTGCAGCGTCAGGTCGTAGTGGCCGAGATCACGCGCGACGCGCTCTGGGAACACGTGCGTGGGCCGGCCGTCCAGGCGGGCCTGCGGGCGTGCTGGTCGACGCCGGTGCGCGCGTCCGACGGGCGCGTGCTCGGCACGGTCGCGCTGTATTTCCGCCAGCCGCGCAGCCCGCTGCGTCGCGACTTCGAGCTGATGACGCGGCTCACCGCGCTGGCCGGCATCGCGATCGAACGCAAACGGTCCGAGGAAGCCCTGCGTCGGAGCGAGGCGCAGTACCGTGGCCTGTTCGAGAACGTCATCGAGGGCGTGTACCGCTCGACCGTGACGGGGCGCTTCGAGGCCGTCAATGCGGCGCTTGTGCAGATGCTCGGCTACAGCAGTGCCGAGGAACTTCTCGCGGTGCCCGACAACTCGCCGATCTACGCGCACGCGAGCGAACGCGAACGCGTGCTCGACGCGCTGCACCGCAACGGCATCGTCCGTGGGGCCGAAAGCCAGCTGCGCCGGCGCGACGGCACGCTGATCACCGTGCAGGAGAACGCGCGCGCGATCCGCGACCCCGCGGGCACCATCGTGGGCTACGAAGGCACGATCACCGACATCACCGAGCGCAAGCGGGCCGAGATCCAGCTCTACGAGGAGAAGGAAAAGGCGCAGGTCACGCTGCAATCGATCGGCGACGCGGTCATCACGACCGATGCCGACGGCCGCGTCGAGTACCTGAACCCCGTCGCCGAGGACCTGACCGGCTGGGAGTCGCGCGAAGCCTGCGGACGCCCGATCGCCGACGTGTTCCGCGTGATCTCCGAGAGCACGCGCCAGCCCGTCGACAGCCCGATCGCGCGGTGCCTGCACGAGGGTCGCGTCGTCGACATGGTCGAGCCGTCCGTGCTGATCAACCGCCGCGGCCAGGAGATCTCCGTGCAGGACTCCGCCGCGCCGATCCGCGACCGCGGCGGCCGGCTGATCGGCGTCGTCATGGTGTTCCACGACGTGAGCCAGGAGCGCCGGCTGCAGCGCGCACTCGCCTACCAGGCCACGCACGACGTGCTCACCGGCCTCATCAACCGGCGCGAATTCGAGCACCGGCTCAACGAGGCGCTGCACTGCTCACGGCAGGATCCGGGCGTTCGTCACGTCGTCATGTACCTCGATCTCGACCAGTTCAAGGTCGTCAACGACACCTGCGGTCACCCGGCCGGCGATCGCCTGCTCAAGCAGATCACCAGCGTGCTGCAGACGCGCGTGCGCACCACCGACACGCTGGCGCGCCTCGGCGGCGACGAGTTCGGCGTGCTGCTGCAGGACTGTTCGCTCGAAATGGCACAACGGATCGCCGAGGACCTGCGTCAGGCCATCCGCGACTTCCGCTTCGTCTGGCGCGACCGCGTCATGAACGTCGGGGTCTCGATCGGCCTGGCCGAGATGGGCGGCGAATGCGAGACGCTGTCGACGATCATGTCGGCCGCGGACGTCGCCTGCTATTCGGCCAAGGAATCGGGCCGCAACCGGGTGCACACCTACAACGAGGGGCGCGCCCCGGAGCGCCACCGGGAGATGCAGTGGGTGTCGCGGCTCAACCGCGCCGTCGACGAGGACCGGTTGGTGCTGTACTGCCAGCCGATCGTGCCGATCCGGCATGACGTCGCGGCGACGCGGCAGTTCGAACTGCTGCTGCGCATACGTGACGAGAACGGCGAGCTCGTGCTGCCGGCCGAATTCATCCCGGCCGCCGAGCGTTTCAACGTCATGCCGTCGATCGACCGCTGGGTCGTCAAGCAGGCCTGCCGGCAGCTCGCGCACCGGCGCGACGGCAGCAACGCCGTGGCGCCCTACTGCATGTCGATCAACGTGTCCTCGACGACGATCAACGACGAGCAGTTCCTCGACTACGTGCTCGCGGAGGTGGCCAACGCCGACCTGAGCCCCGGCGCGCTGTGCTTCGAGCTGACCGAGACGACGGCGATGACCTCGCTCGCGGCCGCGACGCGCTTCATCCGGGAACTGCGTGCGCGCGGCGTCAAGTTCTCGCTCGACGACTTCGGCAGCGGCCTGTCGTCGTTCATGTTCCTCAAGAACCTGCCGGTCGACTACATCAAGATCGACGGCCAGTTCGTGCACAACGTCACCAGCGACCCGATCGACCGCAGCATGGTCGAGGCGATCACGCAGATCGCCGGCACGATGGGCATCGCCACCATCGCCGAACGCGTCGATTCCGCCGAAGTGCTGGAGCAGCTCGGCGCGATCGGCGTGCAGTTCGCGCAGGGGCACTACATCGCGTCGCCGCAGCCCGTCGAGGCGCTGCGGACGCTGATGATGGCCGCACCGAGCGATGCGGCCTCGGCCGCGGTTGCGGTCGACGCCGACCGCAAGGCCAGCTGACCGCTCTTCACCTCTCCCGTTCGCGGGAGAGGTCGGTGCGCAGCACCGGGTGAGGGCTCCGATTTCTAGGGATTCCCGTTAGTAAACAATCCACGTGATCCGTCGCCGCTCGGCATAGTCGAGCAGTGCAACTGACGGATGATCAACTCCGATTTGCGCGGTCGCTTCGCCGCCACCAGACGGATGCCGAGTCCTTGATCTGGTACCACCTGCGCGGTCGGCGATTCATGAACCTGCGCTTTCGACGGCAGCACCCAATCGGGCCCTACTTCGCGGACTTTGCATGCCTCGACCTGCAACTTGTGGTCGAACTGGACGGCGGCCAGCACAACGATCCGGCCGCAATCGCGCGCGACAATGCGCGAACGAGGTTCATGGAAGATCGCGGATTTGTCGTGCTGCGATTCTGGGACAACGATGTCCTGCGCACGCCGATGGTCGTGCTCGGTGAAATCGCCCGGGCCGTACAGGAATTAAGGAAGAGGCTCCCCGCTGCCCTCTCCCGACCTTCGGTCGACCTCTCCCGCGAGCGGGAGAGGTGAAGAGCCCTCACCCGACCTTCGGTCGACCTCTCCCGCGAGCGGGAGAGGTGAAGCCTGAGAGCCCTCACCCGCGCGTTGCGCGACCTCTCCCGCGAACGGGAGAGGTGAGGATCAATCCGCCTCGGCCGAGCCGCGGCCCGCGCGCTTGCGGTCCAGCTCCTTGAGCTGGCGCTTGCGGATGCGGATCGACGACGGCGTGATCTCGACGAGCTCGTCGTCCTCGATGAACTCCATCGCCTGCTCGAGCGTGTAGCGGATCGGCGTCGTCAGCACGATGTTCTCGTCCTTGCCGGCCGCACGCATGTTCGTGAGCTTCTTGCCCTTCAGCGGGTTCACGACGAGGTCGTTCTCGCGACTGTGGATGCCGATGACCTGGCCCTCGTACACCTCGTCGCCGTGCGCGCACATCAGCTTGCCGCGCTCCTGCAGGTTGAAGAGCGAGTAGGCCAGCACGGTGCCCTGCCCGTTCGAGATCATCACGCCGTTCTGGCGGCTCGCGATCTCGCGATCCGACACCGGCGCGTAGTGATCGAACACGTGGAACAGCAGGCCGAGGCCGGACGTCAGCGTGCGGAACTCGGTCTGGAAGCCGATCAGGCCCCGCGCCGGGATCACGTAGTCGAGACGCACGCGGCCCTTGCCGTCGGGGTGCATCGCCTGCAGCAGGCCGCCACGGCTGCCGAGTGCGGTCATTACCGCGCCCTGGCTCGAGTCCTCGATGTCCACCGCGAGAATCTCGTACGGCTCGCTCCTGACGCCGTCGATCTCCTTGATGACGACGCGCGGGCGCGACACAGCGATCTCGTAGCCTTCGCGCCGCATGTTCTCGAGCAGCACGCCCAGGTGCAGTTCGCCGCGGCCGTAGACCTGGTACTTGTCCGGGTCTTCCGTTTCCTCGACGCGCAGCGCGACGTTGGTGAGTGCCTCGCGGAACAGCCGCTCGCGGATCTGGCGGCTGGTGATGTACTTGCCTTCCCTGCCCGCGAACGGCGAGGTGTTCACCTCGAACGTCATGCCGATCGTCGGCTCGTCCACGATCAGCGCGTGCAGCGCCTCGGGCCGCTCAGGGTCGCACAGCGTCTCCGAAATCGCAGGCCGCTCGATTCCGGAAAAGGCGACGATGTCGCCGGCCCCGGCCTCGTCCACCTCGACCCGGTTGAGTCCATGGAAGCCGAGCACCTGCATGATGCGCTCGTTTCGGGCCTGGCCGTGGCTGTCGACCACGGTCACGTTCATGCCCTTGCGGATCTTGCCGCGCTTGATCCGGCCAATGCCGATCGCGCCGACGTAGCTCGAATAGTCGAGCTGGGAAACCTGCAGCTGCAGCGGGCCGTTCGGGTCGACGTCCGGCGGCGGGCAGTGCTTGACGATGGTCTCGAACAACTCCCGCATGTCGCCGCCGCGGTGCGCGGGGTCGAACGTCGCGAAGCCCTGGAACGCAGAGGCGTAGACGACCGGGAAGTCGAGCTGTGCCTCGGTGGCGCCGAGGCGGTCGAACAGGTCGAACGTCTGGTCGAGCACCCAGTTCGGGCGCGCTTCGTGCCGGTCGATCTTGTTGATCACGACGATCGGACGCAGCCCGTGTGCGAACGCCTTCTGCGTGACGAAGCGCGTCTGCGGCATCGGGCCGTCGACCGCGTCGACCAGCAACAGCACCGAATCGACCATCGACAGCACGCGCTCGACCTCGCCGCCGAAGTCGGCGTGCCCGGGCGTGTCGACGATGTTGATCCGGTAGTCGTTCCAGCGGATCGCCGTGTTCTTGGCGAGGATCGTGATGCCGCGCTCACGCTCGAGCGCGTTGGAGTCCATGACGCGCTCGGGCACGACCGCGCGGGCGTCGAAGGTGCCGGACTGCTTGAGCAACTGGTCGACCAGCGTGGTCTTGCCGTGATCGACGTGCGCGATGATCGCGATGTTGCGGAGGTTCTGGGTCGGGTTCGAGGACACTGGGCGCCTGCGCCGGCGAGACCGGCCCGGAAAAAAAAGGGCGCGAAGTATACCGGATCACGCCCTCACCGGGTGTTTCCGCGTGACCCGGCAGGCGGCAAAGAATTGCGGTGAGGAATTTCTACCCCAACCCCCCGGAGCCCTCACCCGCGCGTTGCGCGACCTCTCCCGCGAGCGGGAGAGGTGGAAGAGCGAGCCCTCACCCGCGCGTTGCGCGACCTCTCCCGCGAACGGGAGAGGTGGGAAATCAGCTTTCCTTGGCCGGCAGCGACTCGACCGGTTGTCCGCTCGCGTCCTTCTGCGGCGCCGGCTTTTGCATCGGAGCCGGCGACCCGATGACGACCGGGACGGAGAACGCCCGGGCCTCGGTCTGGACCTGCGTCGAGATCTTGGCCGTGACGCTCACGTAGTAGAGCCCGGCCGCATTGCCGGCCAACTGCACCTGGAACGTGTAGGGCTGCCCCGCCTCGACCGCCTGGAACCGCGCCTGGCGCTCGCCCTGGATCGTGAGACCCGGCGAATCGGCCAGCTCGACGTCGAGCACGTCGGCCTGGATTCGCGGCTTGACCGCGAATTCGACGGTGAACGGCTGTCCCACCTCCGGCTTCGCCGGAATGTCGTACTGCAGGTCGACCGGCGCCGTCGTCTTCGAGTCGGCGACCGCGCTCGCGAGACGCGCCTCCTTGTCGGTGGGCTTCACCGCAGCCACCTGCGTCGGGGCGTCTTTAGACGAAGCCGCCGGGTCGGTCGCCCCGGGCTGTGCCTTGGCGGACTCCTGCGTCTTCGCGGCGCCCTCGCCGTCGCCGGCACCGCAACCGGCGGCCAGCAGCGCCGTCAGCATCGCGATCCCAATGGAACGTGCCATCTGCATCCGCGTCTCCCTCTGCAAACTGCCGCAAGCGTGCGTCATGTGCGAGATCCGTTGTCTTTCAGTGCGAAAAGTCTATCGACAGTGCCCTGGTGCACGCCACGGCCGGACACCCGGTCGCGGCGGCGTCGAGGCGCTAGCCCGCGACCGTGACGTCCATGCAGGTCCGTCCGCGACGCTCGGTCGCCTCCGAATCCACGTGGCTGAACTCGTAGACTTCGATCACGTAGTCGCCGGCCTCGAGGGCGCCCGTCAGGGTTTCCGACGGCCCGGTTTCCTCGCTGTAGCCGAGGAAACCGTTGCGGTACAGCACGAGGTCCGGATCCGGGTCCGGCCCTCCGGTCATCGAACCAGTCGCGGTGTACGCCACATTGATGGTCACGGTCCGGGCGGCGGCGAGCGAGAAGCGCAGGAAACGCCGGTTGCCGATCGCGTTGTAAGTGCCGGCGGTGGTGGTGCCGCAGACAGCCACCGCGCCGCCGTTGACCGTGAGCGGGGTGTAGATCGGCAGCGCGTCGGTCACCGAGCCGGCATTGGTTTCCCCGGTGCCGTACGGGTCGGTGCCGAAGATCGACTGTGATTGCGCCAGCGCATCGATTGCCGCCACTGGTGCGCCCGGACGGGCCTTGAGCGCGCTCAGGAACGGATAGACGCTCACGAGCGCCGGGGTCGTGCGCACCTGCTCGGCCAGCACTTCGAAGATCGGGCCGTACCCGAGCGAAACCGCGTCGGGGCTGTCGTTGGCCGCGTCGTAGAGGTCCCAGGCGACGATGCCGATCGAGTCCTCGTTGAACCAGCCCTCCGGCGAGGCGGTGTTGTCCTCGAGGTTGAAATTGAACCGGCTGCCCTGCGAGGTGCCGAGCGAATCCTTGTAGATCGGGTCGTTGAGCACCATGGCGGAGAATGCATTCGCGAAACCCTCGCTGAACGCGAGCCGCAGGTCGCTGCGGTCCCCCAGCGAATGCGGCCCGCCCGGCGATTCGGCGCGGCTGATCGCCACCTCGAGGAAGTGCTGGAATTCGTGCGCGATCACGTGCTGGTCGAACTCGTCCGTGTCGTTGCCTTCCTGCCCGAGCACGTAGATGCCGTCGGGATAATCCAGGTCGCCGGTCCGGAACGCCGTCGACTGGATGTTGCCGACGGTCGGGTTGAACGTGACCGCCGCGTTGTTGTTGGCCGGGCTCCAGAACACGTCGAGCACGGGCAGGTTCTGTGACGCGTTGCCGTTCGTGAGCACGAACTGCACGGCCGCGTAAAGCGTGTCGAGGATCGCGAACGGCGCTGCGGCGCGAGGGCCCACATAATTGGTGCCGCCGAAGTCCGCCCAGCCCGTCGTGGCCAGCAAGTTGCGCGTGACGTTTGCCGTGCCGGTGTTGAACGCGGTCGAGTCGAGCACGTACAGCGCGTTGCCGTTCGCATTGTTCCTGACGCGGATGTCCCACGATGGCGCGCTGCGTCGGGTTTGCGCCTTGGCGCGCACGATTACGCCCGTGTTAGGCGTGGTCGTGAACGTGTAACTGCCGTTGTCGTCGGTCGTGGTCGTCGCGAGCACGGCCTGGCTGGTCGAATTCAGCAGTTCCACGACGACGGCGCGGGCAGGCGCTTCGAAGGTGGCCGCGTAGTTGAGGCCCGCACCCGCATCGAGACTGGTCGGCGTCTGGAACGGCACGCGCTCGAACGTGATGCGGCCGCTGACCGTCACGTTGGCCGGCGGCGTGCCCGGGTCCGGACTTCCACCGCCACCCCCACCGCCGCCACCGCAGGCGGACAGCAGGCCGGACAGGAGCGCCAGGATCCAGAGACGGCAGGAATTTGCACGCATCACGGGGCCAACCAAGCGGACTGGAGGAGCCAGAGAATAGCACCCACATCGGTACTACCGGGCCACTGTTGCGTCCCGACCAGTGAACGCCGTCACACTGCTGCGCGCCGCTCCGCGCCAATGCGCCACCGACGGCAGTCCCGGGCGGTGAAGATCAGACTGGACTCAGTTTTGGATCAGCTGCGGCTCACGCCGCAGGCGGTGCTCCCACTCGAGCTGCGTCCGCACGATCGTTTCGAGGTCGTCGTAACGCGGCACCCAGCCCAGGACCTCGCGGATGCGCTCGGCGTGCGCGACGAGCGACGGCGGGTCGCCGGCGCGACGCGGCGCCTCGACGACTTCGAGCCGCTTGCCGGCGACCTTCTCGACCATCTGCAATACCTCGCGCACGCTGTAGCCGTGGCCGTACCCGCAGTTGAGCGTGATCGATCCCCCGCCCTGCGCGAGGTAATCGAGCGCCGCCAGGTGCGCCGCGGCGAGGTCCTCGACGTGGATGTAATCGCGCACGCCCGTGCCGTCCGGTGTGGGGTAGTCGGAGCCGAAGATCGACAGGCTCTCGCGCGCCCCGGCCGCGACCTGGCTCGCCACCTTGACCAGCAGTGTCGCGTTCGGCGCGCTGTGACCGATGCGTCCGCCCGGGTCGCTGCCGGCCACGTTGAAGTAACGCAAGGCGACATAACGGAGCTGTGGCGATGCGGCGGCGAGGTCGCGCAGCATCCACTCGCTCATGAGCTTGGAGAGGCCGTACGGGTTGATCGGCGTCGTCGGGGAATCCTCGCGGGCCAGGCCGCCCGCCGGGATGCCGTAGACCGCAGCAGTCGAGGAGAACACGAAGCGCCTGACACCCGCGCGACTGCACTGCTCGAGCAGGTTGCGCGTGGCACAGGTGTTGTTGCCGTAGTACTTGAGCGGGTCGGCGACCGACTCCGGCACGATCGTGTGCGCGGCGAAATGCAGCACCGTGTCGACCCGGTGCTCCTGCAACACGCGCGCGACGAGCTGCTTGTCACCCGTGTCGCCGACGACCAGCGGCGCACCGAGCACGGCACTGCGGTAGCCGGTCGAAAGATTGTCGAGGACGACCACGCGTTCGCCGCGCTCGACGAGCTGGCGGACGACGTGGCTGCCGATGTACCCGGCGCCGCCGGTGACCAGGGTGTGCGGTGAGCTCATGGCGTCATCCTAACAAGCCGCAGGTCATCCGTTGCGGCCGTGCCTCACGGCCCCGTCACCGTTACGGTGGCCGGGCCGGAGACCGCCGAGCTGCCGTACGCGTTGACCGCCTTGACGTAATACCGGAAGGTGCCCTTGCCGCTGGCATCGACGAAGCGCACGACGTTGGCAGCGACGGTGCCGACCGTGGTGCGCGGCAGCCACTTGCGACTCGAGGCGTCCCACTTCGAGCGACGCACGACGAACTTGGTCTCGTTGCCGGAGTTGTCGACCCAGCTCACCGTCGCGGTGCCGTTCGTGCCGTTCACCGCGCTGACCGCGGACGGTGCCGCCGGCACCGCGCTTCCGCTCCCGCTTCCGCCCCCGCTCGCGGCCGTCCGGACCTGCAGCACGTTGCTCGCCGCGGAGGTGCCGGCACCGTTGTAGGCACGCACGCGATACCAGTAACTGGTCGACGCGGCCACCGCGACGTCGGTGTAGACGCGCGTGTCCGCCCCCACCGTCGCGATGAGGGCGAAGTTGACGCCGTCGGCCGAGCGCTCGACGCGGAACCCGGCCTCGTTGCCCGAGTTGTCGGACCAGCCCAGCGCGACGCTGCCCGCCTGCACCGAGGAGGCCACGAGCGCGCTCGGCGCCTGCGGCAGCGTCACGGTGCTGCCGACCCGGAAGCCCGCCACCTTGGCCGCCGTGTTGTTGAGCGTGCGCGCGCTGTCGGCGGAGTTCGTCGGGTCACTCTCGTAGCTCACGCCGAGCGCGTAGCCGTTGTAGTAGAGGTTGGGATTGGAAAACCGCGAGATCCGCGGGACGCTAGTCGACGCACACGGGTACGACATGATGTCGATGAACCCGTCGCTGACACACTTGCGGTAGCCGTACGAGTACGCGTACTCGTGGAAGCCGGTCGCGTTGGCGCGGTCGTGGTCCAGCCCCTGCAGGTGCCCGAGCTCGTGCGCGAGCGTCTGGTTGCTCAGGCAACGGGTCGCGACGATCGCATAGGCCTCGGTGTTGGTCGTGCCGTTGATCGTGGTCGACTGCAGGTTCGCGTGGCCGCACCAGTCACTCTCGCTGGTGACCAGCACGGCCATGTCGGCGGCGTAGTGGTCGCGCGCGGCGCGCACGGTGGCGTTGGTCCGGAATCGATCGAGCGTCGTCAGCATGCCCGCGCCCGACTCGGCCACCGGCGACTGCTGTGTCGCGACGACGTTCAGCGTCACGCGGACCTGGCTGTCCTGGTAAGCCTGGATCGCGGCCTGCACCGCGGACTGGACCTGGCTGAGGAGGTTCGCCTGCCCGAGTGAGTTCGCTGCCGCCGGCGTGTACATGATGAGGACGTCGTGGACCGTGGTCGCGGAAGTCGCGTCCGTGCCGGCGAGATCCGTCGCAATCGCGTACGCGTCGGCCAGATTCGACACCGCATCGGCTTCGGCCAGATTTCCGGCCGCCGTCTCGGTCGTGACCGACCCTGACGATGCTTCGTGCACGTCGAGGCTGCGGTCGAAGCGGTCGTACGCCGGCACCCGCGACGGGTCGAGCGCATAGAACACGTGCCTTCCGCCGCGTGCGGGCTGGATCTCGAAGGTCTCGTGGCCGTAGCTCGCGAAGCCGCTGATGACGCCGCTGACCTGGCTCAGCACGAGCAGGCTGCCCGGCTCCGCCGGGAACGTGCCGATCCACGATCGACTGCCCCGACGTGCGTCGCTGGCAGTGCGCTGCAGTTCGGCGCGCAGCACACGGCCGTCCGCCAGTGCGAGCGACACCGCGGGCGCATCGAGCACCCGCGGCTCGAGCACGCCGGAGACCGCGGCCTCGGCCCGCGCATGCATCGGCAGGGCTTCGTGCGCTGCTGGTGTCGCGCGCTCGAACAGGGGCTGTGACGGCGGCGGTGCGGCGACTGCAACTGCGGCAACCAGGTACGAAAGACAACCGACGGTCGTTGCGACCGCCATGCGCGAACGGGTTCGATCCATGAACGAAAAATTCCTTGTTCTGGAATGCACCGACCCCGCCCCCACCGGATCTACGTCCCTGGACCGGAGTTCGTCGGCACGCGACGCACCGTGGCGTCGGGTACCAAGCGGGATAGATGCCGCGGCCCGTGATTGGTTCCGCAACCCAGCGCGAAATGTGCGCCAGACAAGCACCGTTTGTGCCTGCGTCAAACCGCGCTCATCTAAGTCGGCATCTCCTCCATCGCCGCGATCTGCTCGCGCAGGTTGAGCACGTGCTGCTCCCAGTACTTGGGTTCCTCGAACCACGGAAATGCGCGCGGGAACGCCGGATCGTCCCATCTGCGCGCGAGCCACCCCGCGTAATGCATGATCCGCAACGTCCGCAGCGGCTCGATCAACGTCAGTTCGTGACGATCGAAATCGGCGAACTCCTCGTAGCCCTGCAACAGGTCGTCGAGCTGCGCACGCATTTCCTCCGGCTTGCCCGACAGCAGCATCCACACGTCCTGCACTGCCGGCCCCGTCATGCAGTCGTCGAGGTCGACGAAATGCGGACCGTCGTCGGTCCAGAGCACGTTGCCGGGGTGGCAGTCCCCGTGCAGCCGGAATTCGCGGTACGGGGCCGCTTCGTCGAAGCGCTGCGCGACGAGGTCGAGCGCGTCGCTCGCCACCGATTCGTAGGCCACCTCGATGTGCGCCGGGATCCAGCGGTGCTCGAGCAGGTAGTCGACCGTGTCCGCCCCGAGCGTCTCCCAGTCCAGCCGCTGCCGGTGCAGGAACCGACGTGAACGCCCGACGTTGTGGATGCGCGCGAGGAACCGCCCCATCCACTGCCGATCGTCACGCGTGCCGAGTTCGGGCCAGCGTCCGCCGGCCCGCCGATAGACCGCGTAGCGGAAGCCGTCGTATTCGTGCAGCGTGCGGCCGCCGTGAACCTCCGGCGCGACAACGGGGACCTCCGCGCGCGCCAGCTCGAGCGCGAACTCGTGCTCCTCGTGGATCGCGGGGGTGGTCCAGCGCCCGGGGCGATAGAACTTGACGACGACCGGCCCGCCCTCCTCGCGGCCCACCTGGTAGACGCGGTTTTCGTAGCTGTTGAGCGCCAGGATGCGCCCGTCGCAGACGTGGCCCAGCGCCTCGACGGCGGCGATGATCGTGTCGGGCGTGAGCGTTTCGTAGGGGTGCGGGGATGGTCGGTCGCGGGTCATCGCGCGATTGTTCCACAGCTGGTGATACCCTTGCTCCCCCGCATGGCACGCTTCTCCTTTCGTCCCCGCTCGCTCACGGGCCTGATCCTGCTGGGCTTCGTGATCGTCGTGCTGCCGGCGCTGCTGGGCACGATCAGTGCCGCCATCGAAATGCGCGCGTTGTCGACCGCGAGCGAACGGCTGGTCGTCAACGGCGTCGCGGCGACCCAATACACGCAGGCGCTCGTGCGACAGGTCTCCTCGCTCGAACGCACGGTGCGCCTCTACCAGATCATCCCGCGGCAGACCCTGCTCGAGACGTTCCGCCAGAACCGGGCCGTGCTCACGGAGACGCTCGACGGTTTCGCCGCGCTACCGAGCGGCAAGGACGGCCGTCACGAGGTGATCCAGCGCATGCGCGAGACGGAAACGCGCATCGCGCGCGCGGTGGAGTCGCGCTCGGTCGAGCGCATCGGCCGCACGCTGCACGAGTTCAACCAGCTCGCACGTGACGCCGGCCAGCTGTCCGGGCTCGCGAGCGACCAGACCGACCGCGAACTCAACCTGCTGCAGGTCGAGACCGAGGCCGTCCGCCGTCGCCTGTTCTGGCAGTCGGCGGCGCTCGTGCCGGTGACCGTCGGCCTGATCGTGATGTTCGCGCTGTTCCTCGCGCGTCCGATCCGCCAGATCGACGAGGCCATCGGCAACATCGGCCACGGCCGGCTCAGCCAGACGGTCACGGTCAAGGGCCCCACCGACCTGCAGGCGCTTGGGCGCCAGCTCGAGTGGCTGCGGGAACGGCTGCTCGAGATCTCGGAGGAGCGCAACAAGTTCCTGCGGCACATGTCGCACGAACTGAAGACGCCTCTCGCCAACATCCGCGAGGGCACCGAACTGCTGATCGAAGGCGCAGTCGGCTCGCTCAGCGCCGAGCAGCGCGAGGTCGCCGGCATCCTGCGCGACAACAGCCTGCGGCTGCAGCGGCTGATCGAGAACCTGCTCTCATTCAGCGAGTGGCAGGCGCGTCGCAGTGAACTCGATCTGGGCGAGATCCGGCTGCTGCCGCTCGTCAAAAGCGCCATCGAGACCTACCAGTTGCCGATCAACGCGCACGGGCTGCGGCTGAACCTGCAGGTGCCCGACATCACGCTCAGCGCCGACCGCGCGAAGCTCAAGCTGATCCTCGACAACCTGATCTCCAACGCGGTCAAGTTCACGCCGGACGGCGGCGCGATCACGCTGCGCGCGACGCTGGACGAGGCCCGCCAGCAACTGTCGTTCGACGTCGCCGACACCGGGCCCGGCATCCCGGTCGAGGAGCGTCCACGGATTTTCGACGCGTTCTACCAGGGCGCGACGCCGCAGGGCGGCCTCGTGCGCGGCACGGGGATCGGGTTGTCGGTCGTGCAGGAGTTCGTGCACGCGCATGGTGGAACGATCGAGATCCGTGACGGCGAGTTTCCCGGGGCGCACTTCCGGCTGTGCCTGCCACTGGCGCCCGTTTCTCCGACGACGACAGAGGACTGAGGCCATCGTCGGCAAAGGCGTATCATTCGATCCGCGCGTGCAGACGCCCCGCGAATGCACCCGCCGACCCACGCATTCCGAATCCACGCTGCAATGATCTTCACCCATCGAATTTCCCGCCTCGTCGCCGCGGCCGTGCTGATCACTGTCACCGGCTGCACGGGCTTCGCGCCCGCCTCGCCGCCGAAAGGCGCCGCCGGCGTCGCCGATGCGGCACCGAAGCCGGTCGACGTCGTCACCTACCTCGACATGCTCGATCGCCTGGCGCCTGGCGATACGGCGCGTCAGTACTCGGTCGTCGCCGAGCTCGCCTCGCAGGCGCAGGTCACGCCGACCGCATCGAACCGCCTGAAGTACGCCCTGGCGCTCGGCGCCGCCGGTCGCACCGACAGCAATCCGATCGAGGCCAAGCGGCTGATTTCGGAACTGCTCGCCGAGCCGAACGACCTGCAGCCCAAGGAGGTCTCGCTCGCGAAGGCCTACCTGCGCGAGTTCGACGCGCGCGTGACGCTCTACGCCGACCTGGCTCGCCAGCGCGAGGAAGCCGAACGCGACCTCAAGACGGCCGACGCCGAGGGCGACCGGCGCGTCGCCGCGCTCACGACCGAGAACCAGAAGATCAAGAAGGCCCTCGCCGAGGCCGAGCGCAAGCTCGAGGCGGTGGCCGAGATGGAACGGGCGCTGACGCCGCCCGAGGGTCAGCAGCCATAGGCCAGGGCAGGCCACGCCGGCGCTGCACGTACGCCACGCGAGGTGGACAGGTGGTTAAGGAATGACTCGTCAAAGCAAGCGCATCCCGAAGATCCTGGTGGTCGACGACGACCCGGGGTTGCTGCGTCTGCTCACGATCCGCCTGCGCTCGCAGAAATACGAGGTCGAGCCCGCCGAAAGCGGTGCCAAGGCGCTGTCGATCATCGCGCGTTTCCGCCCCGACCTCGTGATCACCGACCTGAGGATGGCCGAGATGGACGGCATCGCGCTGCTGCGCGAGCTGCAGCGCCGCTGGCCGAGCCTCAACGTCATCATGCTGACCGCGCACGGCACCATCCCCGATGCGGTCAAGGCCACGCAGTCGGGTGCCTTCGCGTTCCTGACCAAGCCCGTCGAGAAGGAACAGCTGCTCGACGAAGTGCGCCGCGCGCTCAAGACCTCGGGCTTCGCCGACACTGCCGAGGACTGGCGCACCGAGTTCGCGACGCGCAGCCCGATCATGGAGGACCGGTTGTCGAAGGCGCACCTGGTCGCGGCGACCGATTCGTCGGTGCTGATCACGGGCGAGCCGGGCACCGGCAAGGAGCTGCTCGCACGCGCGATTCACCAGGCCAGCGCGCGGCGCGAAGGGCCGTTCGTGTCGATCGACTGCAGCGCGCTGTCGGTCGAGGGTGGTATCACCGAGGCCGTGGCGGAGGAGAAGCTCGTTGCGGCAGTCGATGGCGCGGCGACCGGCGCGGTGTTCCTGCGCAATGTCGACGACCTGCCCTCGCCGCTGCAGCGTCGCCTCGTCGAGCTGTTGCACGGTTCACGCGACCTGCGCGTCATGGCCACCAGCGACCAGCGGCCCGACGAGCTGGCATCCGACGCGCGCTTCCTGACCGACCTGCTCGAGTTCGTGAGCGCCGTGCACATCGACCTCCCGCCGCTGAGCAAGCGGCGCGAGGACATCCCGCTGCTTGCGGCACAGTGTCTCGACGACGTCGGCAACGAAAACCCGGGCGCGCCCAAACGCACGCTGTCACCCGAAGCGATGGAGTCGCTCGCGTCCGCCAAGTGGCCGGGCAACGTGCGCCAGCTGCGCATGGTGGTGCGACAGGTGGCGGCACTCGGCGCCGGTGCCGTGATCACGCCGGAGCAGGTCCAGGAAGCGCTGGGCCAGGCGACGCAGTTGCCGAGCTTCGACGAGGCGCGCGACGAGTTCACGAAGAACTATCTCGTGCAGTTGCTGCGCATCACGCAGGGCAACGTCAGCCAGGCCGCGCGGATGGCCAAGCGGAACCGGACCGACTTCTACAAGCTGCTCACGAAGCACGACCTGCGGCCGGAAGAGTTCAAGGAATAGCCCTCACCTCTCCCGTGCGCGGGAGAGGTCGCGCTATGCGCGGGTGAGGGCTCCGTCTTCTTCACCTCTCCCGTGCGCGGAGAGGTCGGCCAATGGCCGGGTGAGGCTTTGCGCAACGCAGGTCGGCGCAGTGCTACTTCCAGGCGCGCGTGAGGACTTCGTCGAGTGCGCGCACGATCGCATCGGCCGAATCCGCCAGTGAGCCCACGCGCTCGCCCAGCTGGTCCACAGGCACCGAGACCAGATCGAGAGGATGCAACACGACGGCGACGTTGCGGACCCTGAACTCCGGGTTGAGCACGCGTAATACGCGCGCATCAATCGTGCTCGCCTTCACCAGCGGCACCACGACACGACGACGATAGCCATCGAACTGCGAGGACTGCACCACGACGACAAACGGGACGGTCTCGCGCAGACGCCCGGTATTGCGGTGAACGTCGAATTGCGCCATCTAGAGCGGCGAATATTCGTCGGCGATGGAGCCGTGATCCCCGCTGTGCACGTTCCAGGCTTCGATGGTTTCCCGGACTGCGCGCATTTGCCGATCACGAGCCTCGCCAGACTTCTGGACAAAATCGGCGAGCAGACTCTCGACGACCCCCGACAGATTGTCCGTCAGCTCCCGCGCATGCGCGACGAGGTCCTCATTCAAGGTGAGGTTGACTGGCCGCTTGCGGGCTGAGGTGTCGTAATAGTGCACATTGATCTCCTCATGCGCATGCTATGCGCATAGGTCATGTGGGGCAACCTCGCAGCACGGTGACGGGGCGACCCAAGCGAACTGTTAAGTAGCCCGCAATTCCGGTGGACCCGCATTGCAGGGTCCTCCGATTCCGCAAAAACTCCTCGCCGTCTGACAAGGGCAAACCCGTCGCAAGACGGGGACGCAAAGCCTCCGGTCCTCGGGCGTCGCCGATGGCGATCCAGGGATAGCGGGGTTGCCAGCCAGGATCGAGCGTTGCCCGGCGCTGCAGGGAGGCCACAGCCGGCACACGCGAAATCCGCGTTGTCGCAACCGTTTCCGCCGCCCACCCGACCGCTCCGGCGCTTGCGTTCTGAACCGGAGCAGTCTGATGAACGGGAAGACATTGGCGATGACGGGCGCAAAAATACTGGCCGCGGCGGCAATGTCGATCGTGCTGGGGGCCGGCCTCGTGGGCTGCGGGTCGGGCGGCAAGAAGGCGGACGACACGTCGACCGTGCCGGGTGGCTCCGGCGGTTCCGGCGGCGGCACTGGCACCACGCCTCCGCCCACGACGCCGACCAACACCGCGCCCAAGATCTCCGGCACGCCGGTGACGACCGCCAAGGTCAGTCTGCCCTACTCCTTCGCACCGACGGCCACCGACGCCGACGGCGATCGCTTGACCTATTCGATCATCGGCAAACCGTCCTGGGCCACGTTCGACACGGCCTCGGGAACGCTCGCGGGTACGCCGCCGGCTGGCAGCAACGGCACCTATACGGGCGTACAGATCACGGTGAGCGACGGAACGACGTCGACCGCCCTTGCCGCCTTCGCCATCAGCGTGGTGGATCCGGTCGTGGGTTCGGCCGAACTGGCCTGGCAGCCGCCGACCACGAACGAAGACGGCACTGCCCTGACGGACCTCTCGGGTTACGTCATCCGATACGGCAAGACCGCGGGTGCGCTCGACCAGAGCGTACGCATCAGCAACTCCGGCACGACGGCCTATGTCGTCGAGAACCTGACCGAAGGGACCTGGTACTTCGCTCTGAGCTCGATCAACACCGCGGGCGTCGAGAGCCGGCCGACTGGGTCGGTTTCGAAGACCATCAGCTGAATCGAACGCACAAAAAAGCGGCGCCCCGAGGGGCGCCGCCGAATACATCTCAAAGTCTTCTTAGCTGTCTATTGCGCTAGGCCTGCCTCAGCCGATCACTGACGGCGACGACGCGCGGCACCGAGGCCGAGCAGTCCGAAGCCCAGGAGAGCGAGCGAGCCCGGCTCCGGCACCTTCAGTTCGAAGTCGCCGGAATAGGCCACACCGGCCTGGCCCGCCGTGATCGTGATGATTTGCGTCAGCGAGTACGGACCCGCAATCGGGATGTTGCCGGAGCCGTCCGCCGAGAACGACGGACCGCCGAACGGCCCGAACGCGACGATGCTGCCGGTTTCCGTGAAGAGCGCGTTGTCGGCGCCGTAGAACGCTTCGGCCGTGACGCTGCTGCCCGCGCCGGAGAGCGTGCCGCCCCAGTGCGCGCTGGTCGTGCCGCCGCCCGTGTAACCCGTGTCGCTGAACTTGATCGTCAGGGTGCCAGCGGCCGTGCCGGCATTGATCGAATTCAGGTCCATCAGGTTCAGCGCGGAGCCGCTGTCGTTGTAGCCGGTGGACACGTTGATGTTGAACGTGCCGATCGTGCCGACGAAGGTCACCACGCCGGCTGACGCGTTGGAATCGCCCACGCCACCGTCCGTGATGACATGCGTCGTGGTGCCGTCGCTGATGTACAGCGTGGCGACCGCGCCGGCAGCCTGGGCTCCCAGCCCCATCACCGCTGCGGAAAGACCGCAGAACAGAATCTTTTTGATATTCACTGCTTGCTCCTTGTTTTCGGTGTCGCTGCGGCGGCCTAGCAATCCGTGCAGCTTTCCCGCGAAGGAATAAGCAAAGGGTGTGCCAAACTGCCGG
The DNA here is from genome assembly GCA_035554635.1 of Steroidobacteraceae bacterium. GTDB lineage: Bacteria > Pseudomonadota > Gammaproteobacteria > Steroidobacterales > Steroidobacteraceae > RPQJ01. The sequence goes on from DATMIB010000197.1 coordinate 26,256, forward strand.
TCCGTTGGGGTTCAATGACTTACGCCACCCCCACTCCGGCACCTGTAATGAATCCCGACGCACAGTAAGAGCCGCGGACCACCGTCGAGACCCGGTGGGCTCGTACCGCCCTGCTCACCCCGGCGGGGTTTCCGATCCGCGGTCGGGCACGAGACGGCGATAGGCCTTGTACGCCAGGTGACGCGCCAGCATGAGCGGCGGCATCCGGAGCCAGTGCGAGCGCAGGTAGAGCAGCCAGCGCGCCACCGCCGCGGCGCGATCGGGCCGGTCCGGGTGACGCGGAAACAGCGCGCGGGGCACCAGCCAGTCCATCAGCCTCAGGGTCGGGTCTGACGGCGCCCACGCCCTCGCCGCCTCAAATACCGCCTCGAGGACGGGGGTCCCGAGCAGCCGCTGCGCATAGCGCAAGCCGTAAAACGCCGGGCGGGCCAGGTCGAGTTCGCAGGCGCGGGGCCAGAAGCGTGTCCAGAACTGTGGCTCCGTGGCCCCGAAATGCCGCAGCAACTGGTCGAGGTCGACGAGCTCACGCAGGGCGTCGTCCATCTCGCCGCCCTCGAACAGGTGCACGATCGCGTGCAGCACCATGTCGATCGGGGCCAGCGTATGGGCCT
>DATMIB010000198.1:0-3753 GCA_035554635.1 Steroidobacteraceae bacterium
TTGACCTGGAAGCGCTCGCCGGTGTCGATGCTGTCGTAGCTGCCCCACGGCCGGAACACTTCGCGATGCAGCGCGGTTTCGTAGCGACCCTGCTGCTTGAGCTTCGCGACCAACTGCTTGACGTCCTGCACGCGCTCGCGCGGCGCGACGAGCACGGCGTCTTTGGTCTCGACGACGACGTGGTCCTTGAGCCCGACGGCGCCGATCAGGCGACTGGTCGAATGCAGGTAGCAGCCGGTCGAGTCTTCGATGAGCACGTCGCCCATCGTGACATTGCCGTCGTCGTCGCGCGGCAGCGCGTCCTGCAGCGCCGACCACGAACCGACGTCGCTCCAGCCGGCGTCGAGCGGCACGACCACGGCCGCATCGGTCTTTTCCATCACGGCGTAGTCGATCGAGTCGCTCGGGCAGGCCGCAAACTCCTTTGCGGGCAGGCGTGTGAAATCGAGGTCGCGCGTCGCGGCGGCGACGGCGGTCTGGCACGCGGCCAGCATGGCAGGCGCGTGCCGCTTCAGCTCGTCGAGGTAGGCCTGTGCCCGGAACATGAACATGCCGCTGTTCCAGTAGTACTCGCCCGAGTCGACGTACTGCTGCGCGGTAGCTTCGTCGGGCTTTTCGACGAACTGCTGCACCGGAAATGCGGCCGCCTGCCCTGCGCCGCCCGGCAACTCGAGCGCATTGCCGTTCTTGCGGCGGATGTAGCCGTACCCGGTCTCGGCGCGGTCCGGCACGATGCCGAAAGTGACGAGCTTGCCGGCCTCGGCGGCCGCGCGACCGACCGTCACGGCGCGCTGGAACGCAGCGACGTCGCGGATGACGTGGTCGGCCGGCAGCACGAGCAGCACCGGGTCGGCGTCCGAGCCGCCCTCACCGGCACGGGCGCGCTCGAGCGCGACCAGGGCCGCCACGCCGACGGCCGGTGCGGTGTTGCGACCGACGGGCTCGAGGATGATCGCCTGCGGCTCGACGCCGAATTCGCGCATCTGCTCGGCCACCATGAAGCGATGGCTTTCGTTGCAGACGACGATCGGCGCGGCGAGGTCCGGCAGCCCTTCGACGCGCGCCGCCGTCTCCTGCAGCATCGTGCGCTCGCCGACGAGCGGCAGCAGCTGCTTCGGGTACAGCTCGCGCGAGAGCGGCCAGAGCCGCGTGCCGGAGCCGCCAGAGAGAATCGAGGGAATGAGCATTCGGAACGATGTCCTTATCAGGCTGGTTTGAGTTCGACGAGCGTCTCGCCGCGGCCGATGCCGAAATAGCGCAGGCCGAAGGTCCGCACGAATGCCGGGTCGTAGAGGTTGCGCCCGTCAAAGATGGCCTTGCTCGAGAGCGCATCGCGGATCGTGTCGAAGTCCGGGCTGCGGAACTCCTGCCACTCGGTGACGATGACGAGCGCGTCGGCCCCCTCGAGCGCCGCCTCGGCGTTCTCGCAGAGCGCGAGGTCGTCACGCTGGCCGTAGAGACGTGCCGCCTCCGGCATCGCGACCGGGTCGTAGGCACGGACCTTGGCGCCCGCACCCCACAGCGCTTCCATCAGTTCGCGGGCCGGCGCCTCGCGCATGTCGTCGGTGTTCGGCTTGAAGGCGAGGCCCCAGAGCGCGACCGTGCGACCCTTGAGCTTGCCGTCGAAGAAGCCCTTGAGCTTGCGGAACAGCACTTGCTTCTGCTGCTTGTTGACGGCCTCGACGGCCTTGAGCAGCTGCGCGTCGAAGGCGTATTCGCCGGCGCTGTGCACGAGCGCCTTCACGTCCTTGGGGAAGCACGAGCCGCCGTAGCCCGCGCCCGGGTAGATGAAGCTGTACCCGATGCGCGGGTCGGAGCCGATGCCGACGCGCACCTTCTCGACGTCGGCGCCCATGCGTTCGGCCAGGTTCGCAATCTCGTTCATGAAGCTGATCTTGGTCGCGAGCATCGCGTTCGCCGCGTATTTGGTCAGCTCCGCCGAGCGCACGTCCATCACGATCATGCGGTCGCGGTTGCGCGTGAACGGGTCGTACAACGCCTTGAGCAGTTCGGCCGTGCGCGGATTGTCGGTGCCGACGATCACGCGGTCAGGCTTCATGAAGTCGCCGATCGCCGCGCCTTCCTTGAGGAATTCCGGGTTGGAGACGACGTCGAACTCGACCTTGGCGCCGCGTTCGCCGAGCGTCTGGTAGATGCGCTCGCGGACCTTGTCCGCCGTGCCCACGGGCACGGTCGACTTGTCGACGATGACGCGGTACTCCTCCATGTGGCGGCCGATGGTCTCGGCCACGGCGAGCACGTGCGACAGATCGGCCGAGCCGTCCTCTTCGGGCGGCGTGCCGACGGCGATGAACTGGAACAGGCCGTGCCGGATGCCCTCTTCGGCATCGGTCGTGAACTTGAGGCGGCCCTTCTCGAAGTTGCGCTTGACCAGCACGTCGAGGCCGGGCTCATGGATCGGAATGTCACCCTGCTGCAGCCGGGCGACCTTGTTGGCGTCGATGTCGACACAGACGACGTGGTTGCCCGCTTCGGCGAAGCAGGCCCCGGTGACGAGGCCGACATAGCCCGAACCGAATACTGTAACTCTCACGCGTAATCCTTTGATTTCTATTGGATATCGCGAGCGCTTCGCCGCGAGTGCGGACGCAAGTCTAACAGACGCGGCCGGCACTCCCTGAGTGCCGAAAACCGCAGGCGTGTTGACGGCGGCCTGACCTGGATGCGGATCCGTCGGCCAGCTCGTGATGCGGCGTTCGCTTTTCAGCTTACGCCGGCCCGACGCTTTAGAGCCGCGACGCAGCGTGCGGCCGTGCGTCCGTCCCACAGCGCCGGCTTGCGACCGGTCGGCCAGCGACCGGCCAGCACCTCGCCCACCTGCTCGTACAGGTGCTCTGGCGGCACGAGCCGGTTCGAGCCCTCGGTCACGGTGATCGGCCGTTCCGTGTTCTCGCGCAGCGTCAGGCACGGGATGCCGAGGTACGTGCTTTCTTCCTGCACGCCGCCCGAATCGGTGATCACGGCCCGGGCGCTGCGGACCAGGTTCATGAACTGGATGTAGCCGAGCGGCTCGGTCAGGTGGACACTGGAGCCCTCACCCGGCCTCCGGCCACCCTCTCCCACGCCTGCGCGGTAGAGGGTCGGGGCGGAGGCTTCTTGGGTGAGCACCTCCATCAACCCGAACTCCTCCAGCTTCTTCCGGGTCCGCGGGTGCACCGCGAACACGAGCGGCAGGTCGCGCGACACCGCGACGAGCTGCTGGAGCAGCGGCTCCAGTGTCTCGCGCCGGTCCACGTTCGAGGGGCGGTGCAGCGTGACGACGGCGTAGCCGCCGGGCGGCAGGCCCATCGTCTCGCGCGTGCCGTCGGCCTCGATCTGGGCCCGCATCATCTCGAACGAGTCGAGCATGATGTTGCCGACGCGGTCGATCTTGTGCTCCGGCACGCCTTCGCGCGCGAGGTGCGCGTCCGCATCGGGCGACGGCGTCCAGAGCACGTCGCAGATCGCGTCGGTCACGAGCCGGTTGATCTCCTCGGGCATGCGCCGGTCACCGCTGCGCAGCCCCGCCTCCAGGTGCACGACCGGGATCCAGAGCTTGGTGCCGACCTGCGCGCAGGCCGCGGTCGAGTTGACGTCGCCGACGACCACGATCCAGTCGGGCTTTTCGCGCAAGGCCACCTTTTCGTAGGCGACCATCACGCCACCGGTCTGCTCCGCGTGGGAGCCGCTGCCCACCTCGAGGTGGAAATGTGGCTTGGGCAATTGAAGGTCGCGGAAGAACGCGTCCGACAT
>DATMIB010000199.1:0-21606 GCA_035554635.1 Steroidobacteraceae bacterium
CGTAGCCGTGCGGCAACGTCACCACGCCCGGACGCACGCTGTCGTCGATGTCGACGACGACTTCAATCCTGCCCGTGTGCGATTCGACGACGGCGCGGTCGCCCTTCTCGAGGCCGAGCCGGGCGGCGTCGGCCGGATGCAAGCGCAGCGCGCCTTCATGGTCGATCTTGCGCCACGCCGGATCGCGAAAGATCTGGTTGGCGTTGTAGCTGCGTCGTTCGCCGGCCATCAGCACGAACGGATATGGGCCGGAGTCGAGCGATTCGCCCGCGAGCGCGTCGAGCTCACGCAGCATCTCGGGCACTTCGAGCCGGATGCGCTTGTCGGGCGTGCGTACGAGACTCCAGACGTCCTCGTACCGGTGCCGGCTCATCACGACCCCCGAACGCCGCTCGAGGATGGCGCGAAACAGCGTGCGACCGAGCGCGGCACCTTTGCCTTCGTGGCCGGCGCGACGCACGGCGGCTTCGTGTCGTGCCGCGTACTGCAATGCCATCGGCAGCAGCACCGCCGCCGCAGCCGCGCCGCGCGGCAGCGTCGGGCCCAGCGTGCGATAGAGGATCGACGCCGCGTACGGCATCCAGTGCTCGTGCAGGGCAAACGCCGCGCCGAGCGCCGCGACGTACGGTGCGCAGTTCGCGCTCGCCGGCTGCAGACGCGCGACGCTCGACAGGAGCGGCAGCCGACGCGGGATCGCCCCCATGTGTTCGAGCAGCCGCGTGTAGATCTCGGGCTCCGGCAACGTCTCCGCGAGCGGCTCGAACAACGGGTGACGCAGGTGGAAGCAGTTCTCCGGGAAATCGAGGTTGAACCCCGTCGCCTCCCATTTCTCGAACTGCGAAGCGGCCGGCAGCACGTAATGGGCCAGGCGTGCCGTCTCGGTCATCGCGACGTCCACGACGACGAGCAGTTCGAGCGAGGCGAAGGCCTGCTCGAACGCGGCCGTGTCGGCCCAGGTCAGCAGCGGGTTGGTGCTGTCGGCGACGACCGCGCGGATCCGCCGTTCACCGCCCAGCAGGATCTCGTCGGGCAGGATGTTGGGCGGGAACATGCCCGCGATCGGATGCATGCCGTGGTGCACGGTGCGCGGCAGCGGCTTGCCTTCGATGCGCACGCGCTCGTCGGTGTGGCCGAGGATCGGCAGCAGGAACGAATGAAGGTTGTTGGTGCCCTCGCGGCCGAACTTGCCCGTCACGAGCCACAGCAGCTTTTCCAGGTACGCGTTCAGCGTCGTGTGCAGCGTGTGCTGCGTGCCGAGGTCGACGCGCACGCAGGCGCGATTCGCGCGCGCAAAGCCGTGCGCGACCCGCTCGACCAGTTCGAGCGGCACGTCGGCGCGCCGCGCGTACTCCTCGATCGGGACGGCGCGCAGGCTGCGTTCGACCTCGTCGAACCCCGTGCAGTGCTCGCGCAGGAACCCGGCGTCCTGCAGGCCGTCGCGCACGATGATGGCCAGCATCGCGGCGAGCAGGTACGCGTCGGTGCCCGGTCTGAGTTGCAGGTGCAGGTCGGCCTGCTCGGCCGTCTCGGTGCGGCGCGGGTCGACGACGACCATCGTCCGTCGCGTGTCCTTCCTGAGCGCCCGCAGCGTCTCGCGTGCGTTCGGAATGCCGTGCGACTGGAACGGGTTGCAGCCGATGAACAGCACGTAGTCGGCGTGTTCGACGTCCTCGGTCGTGTGACACGTCTGATGGCCGAACAGGCGGCCGTTGACCCAGAAGTCGCCGGTCTTTTCCTGGCCGAGCGAGTTGTAGGCGTAACGACTGCGCATGGCCGCGAGCAACTGGCGGCTGTAGGCGCCGCCGAGGTGGTTGCCCTGCCCGGCACCGCCGACGAACGCGAATGCCTCGCCGCCGTGGCGGTCGCGGATCGTGGTGAGCCGCGCCGCGATCTCGGTGAGCGCCTGGTCCCAGGAGATGCGCTCGAAACCACCGTCCGGCTGTCGCTTGAGCGGGAACCGCAGCCGGTCGGCGTGATTCTGGTAATGCTCCAGACGCGCCGCCTTCTGGCACAGGTAGCCCCTGGAATTCGGGTGTGCCTCGTCGCCGCGGATACGCGTGAAGCGGCCATCGTCGATCTCGACCTGCAGCCCGCAGTTGCGCGAGCAGAGGATGCAGGCGGTGGTGTCGGTGCGGCTCATCGCTCGGCCTCCGGTGCGCTTGCGCGTATGACGGTCCGCCTCAGCCGGCTCCCAGCAGCGACTGGCAATGCTGCTGCACGGACGCGAGCACGTGCCCGCGCAACTCCGCATCGAGCATGGCGCGCGCGATCATCACCGCGCCGACGATCTGCGCGAGCAGCACCCACGCCTGCTGGCGCGAGCCCGTGACCTGTTCGAGCAGCCCATGGATCTCGATGACGCCCGCTTCGAACCGCGCGCGGACTCTCGTGTCGGCGCGCGCGACCTCTGCAGTGAGCGTCGGCAGCACGCAGCCCGCTTCGGGATGATCGAGGTGGGCCGTGCTCAGGTAACGGTCGAAGGCCGCGAGGAGGGCCCGGCGGTCGTGCGCGGAAAGATCGCGGTACGCCGCTGCAGCGCGACCGAGTTCATGCTCTACGATGGCGGCGAACAGGTCGGACTTGCCGTCGAAGTGACGGTACAGCGAGCCCGAAGTGACGCCCGCGGCCGCGGCGATCGCATCCATGCCGCTGCCGGCAAAGCCGTGCCGCTTGGCATGACGCCCGCCGCGGTCGACCAGGCGATGGCACGCGTCTTCCTTGTGTCGCTTCGGGTAGCGCACGTCGATTGCCCTCGTGGTGCACGGCGAAAGCGGAGCCTTCGTCGGCCGTGCCCGGCAGTGCGGTAACGATCGTTATCTTATCCGGAACGGCGGCGTCGGGCCACCGCTCTCTCCCCCGGCCGGCGGCGATACGCGACCGGCTGATAACATAGCGGCAATGCCTGTCGACACATTGCTCCTGACCGCGGTCGGGTTCCTGCTCGTACTCCTGAACGGTTTTTTCGTCGCGGCCGAGTTCGCGATCGTCAAGCTGCGCCGCACGCAGGCGGAAGAACTCGCGCTCACCGAGGGCCTGCGCGGACGCATCCTGAGGATCGTGCGCACGCACCTCGACGTTTACCTCTCGGCCTGCCAGCTCGGCATCACGCTGGCCTCACTGGGTCTCGGCTGGATCGGCGAGCCGGCGTTCGCTCGGTTGATCGAACCGGTGCTCGAGCTCGCGGGCATCACCGACCCGGAGGTGGTGCACAGCATCGCGTTCGCCTTCGCTTTCGGCCTGATCTCGTTCCTGCACATCGTGCTCGGCGAGCTCGCGCCGAAGTCACTCGCGATCCGTCGCGCCGAGTCGGTGTCGCTGAACACAGCGCTGCCCCTGTACGTCTTCTACTGGATCATGTACCCGTTCATCTGGCTGCTGAACGGCGCCGCCAACTCGCTGCTGCGTCGCCTCGGCGTCGAGATGGCGACCGAAGGCGACGAGGCGCACTCGATCGACGAGCTGCGAACGGTGCTGCGCGCTAGCCATCGACACGGCGAGGTCGGCACCGTCGAGGCGCAGATCGCCTACCGTGGCCTCGAACTCGGCGAACTGGTCGTCGGCGACGTCATGCGTCCGCTCGGCGAACTGGTCTGGGTCGACGAGGACGCCACGATCGAGGACGTGCTGGAAGAGGTGCGTCGCACGCGCTTCACGCGCTACCCGGTGCGGGACCGCGAGACACAGCGCTTCATCGGGCTGCTGCACATCAAGGACCTGATCACGGCCCCGGGGCGGCTGCGCGACATCGGTTCGATCCGGCAATACCTGCGCCCGCTGCCCCACGTCCGCGAGAACGAGCAGCTCGAAGCCGTGCTCGCCGCGTTCCGTCGGGGCGACCCGCACTTCGGCATCGTCGTGGACCCGCTCGAGACCGAAATCGGCTTTCTCACGTTCGAACACGTCGTCGAGTCGCTGTTCGGGCCGGTGGAGGACGAGTTCGCGAAATCGTCGCCGTCCTGGCGACGTGCGCCCGACGATGGCAGCGTGACCGGCGCGGGGAGCCTGTCGATCCTGAGCCTGGAGAGCGAACTCGGCGTCGTGGCGCCAGTGGTCGAGGCCAACAGTGTCGGCGGCCTCGTCATCGAGACGCTGGGCCGCATCCCACGCGTGGGCGACCGGGTGCAACTGGCCGAATTCGAGATCGAAGTGCTCTCGATGCACGGGCCGCGCATCGGCGACGTCCGCGTGCGCCGGACGACCCCCGAGGCGGGCGTCGAGGACGCGTCCGGCTGATAGCGCCGGCGGACCGGGGCGTTCGGCATCCCCGGCACGCGTTCAGCACACGAATCACGACTGATTCCAGCGCCCCGCTGGCACTTCACGTGCCGATCGTCCGGCTGCGCTTTACCGTGTCGCAGCGTTGGCGTAAAAGCTCAGTGCGCAATTACAACGAACATGGCGATTGGGGAGGCACATGACCGCCGCTACGCCTGAAGAACGCCGCAAGTCCTCGCTGCTGCTCGATGTACTGATCCGTGCCGGGCTCGTCTTTGCCCTGGCTGCGCTCTGCTACCGGATCTTCTCGCCGTTCATCACGCTGATGGTGTGGGCGCTGATCCTCGCCGTCGCGATGTACCCGCTGCACCAGTCGCTCGCGCGCCGTCTCGGCGGGCGGCAGGGCCTCGCGGCCACGGTGATCGCCATCGTCGGCGCCGTCCTGATCGTCTGGCCCACGGCCGCGCTGCTGAGTTCGCTCGGCGACTCGGTGCGCGGCTTCGTCCACGCCGTGGAGCAGAACACGCTGCAGGTGCCCGCGCCGCGGCCCGGTGTCGAGGACTGGCCGCTCGTGGGCAAGAAGCTCCACGCGTACTGGACCGAGGCGCACGAGAACCTGCCGGCGCTCGTGCAGAGCATGCAACCCAAGGTGGGCGACCTCGCGCGCAAGGCGCTCCGCTTCGTCGCCGGCATCGGCGGCGGCATCCTCGGGTTCCTCGCGTCGTTCCTGATCGCCGGCGTGATCATGGCATTCGGCCGGGAAGGCGCAGGCGCCAGCCAGGCGATCTTTGCGCGGATCATCAGTCCCGAGCGTGCTCCCGGCTTCGTCAAGCTGTCGACCGCGACGATCCGCGCGGTCGCCCAGGGCGTGATCGGCGTGGCGCTGATCCAGGCGATCGCGGTGGGCGTGACGCTGCTGGTCGCGAAGGTGCCGCTCGCGGGCGTCGCGTCGGTGATCGTGCTCGTGCTCGGCATCGCGCAGATCCCGGCGCTGCTCGTCACGCTGCCGGCGATCGCTTACCTCTGGACGTCGGGCGACTACGGCACCGGCGCCGCCATCACCTATTCCATCGTGCTGTTCATTGCGGGCATCGCCGACAACTTCCTCAAGCCGTTGATGCTGGGGCGCGGCGTCGACGCACCGATGCCGGTGATCCTGCTCGGAGCGCTCGGCGGCATGGCGACGGCGGGCATCCTCGGCCTGTTCGTCGGAGCGGTGCTGCTGGCGCTCGGTTACCAGATCTTCATGAGCTGGGTCCACAACGGCGCCGTGGCGCCGGAGGCACCGCCGGTCGCCCAGTGAGGTCCCCGTGATGCAGGGTCGCCCGGCGCGACGCGCGGCGTGCTACGGGGTGCTGCTCGCCCTCGGCGGCTGCGCGGCCGTCGGTCCCGACTTTCGACCGCCCGAGGTGTCGTGGCTGGAGACGTGGCAACCGGCGTCGCCGGGCACGGTCGCGCCGACGGGCCAACCCGCGCCGCCCGCGACCCCGGACGACTGGTGGCGCGTCTTCGACGACCCGGTGCTCGACGGGATCGTACAGGCCGCACGGGCGTCCAACCCCGGCGTGCGCGTCGCCGGCTTACGGATCCTCGAGGCGCGCGCGCAGCTCGGCATCGCGGGCAGCGCACTGTACCCGCAGCTGCAGCAGGCGAGCGCGCAGGTGCTCGAGGTGGGTCAGGATCCGTCGGACGCCAGGAGCACCTCGTACACCAGTTACGGCGCGGCCCTCGACGTGGCCTGGGAACTCGATTTCTGGGGACGGTTTCGGCGTGGCATCGAGGCCGCCGACGCGGCGTATTTCGCCAGCATCGCGCAGTACGACGACGTGCAGGTGCTCCTCGCCGCGCAGGCCGCGAGCCTGTACGCGACCGTCCGTACGTTCGAGCTGCGGTTGCGCATCGCGCGCGAGAACGTCGCGCTGCAACAACGCAGCCTCGAGATCACCGAGCGGCTGTTCCGCAGCGGCAACGAGTCGGAACTCGACGTGCAGCAGGCCCGTTCGCTCTACTACGGCACGCTCGCCACGATCCCAGAACTCGAGAGCGCCGAGCGCCAGGCGCAGAACGCGCTCGGCGTGCTGCTCGGCCGACCGCCGGGTCCGCTGCCCGAACTGGCCACTGGGCGCGAGCAGATCCCGCACGCGGACCTCGACGTGATCGTGGACATGCCGGCCGACCTGCTGCGGCGTCGCCCCGACGTGCGCACGGCCGAAATGCAGCTCGCGGCCCAGTCGGCGCTGATCGGCGTCAGCAAAGCCGCGTTGTACCCGTCGATCGCGCTGGTCGGATCGGTCGGCCTGTCGTCGACCTCGCAACAGTCCTCGGCCACGACGCTCGCGTGGAGCGCGGGGCCCGCGCTGGTCTGGAACGTGTTCGACTACGGCCGGCTCAAGAACGAAGTGCTCGTGCAGGACGCGCGATTCCAGCAGCTGCACGAGGCGTATCAGAACACCGTTCTGCAGGCGGCACGCGAACTCGACGACGCCGCGGTGTCGTTCGCGACCAACCGTGCGCAGGTCGACGTGCTCGAACAGGCGGTGCAGGCCGCGCGTCGATCGCTCGAGATCGCGACGGTGCAGTACCAGGAAGGGCTCGTCGATTTCGAGCGCGTGCTCGACTCGCAACGCACGCTGTTCGGCCAGCAGGACCGGCTCGTGACGACGCGCGGTGCGGTCACGCAGAGCCTGATCGCGCTGTACAAGGCGATGGGCGGCGGCTGGCAGACCGCCCGCGAACGACCCCTGGTCGACGAAGCGACGCGCACGCAAATGGCCGAACGCAGTGACTGGCGGGACTTGCTGGTGGCACCGCTGCCCGCTGCCGGATCGTCAGCGCCGCCACCGCGCTAGGAACCCGCATGAGCCAGGAACCCGTGACCACCGACACGCCGCCCGCTGCACCCGTCACGCCCGACGCCGAGGTCACCGGTCGCGGCGCGCGGATCGGCGCCGCCGTGATCGCCGCACTGATCGTCTGCAGCCTCGTGCTGTATGTCGTCGGCGACCGCCACACGCCGCACACCTCACAGGCGCGCGTGCAGGCATTCGTCGTGCCGGTCGCGGCGGAAGTCTCCGGCAGGGTGCTCGCAGTCCATGTGCGCAACGATCAGGCCGTCGAAGTCGGACAGCCGCTGTTCGACGTCGATCCCGAGCAGTACCGGATCGCCTTGCAGCGCGCGCAGTCCGACTACGAGTCGGTGCGACGTTCGGTCAACGCTTCGACCGCCGGCGTCGATGCCGCGAGGGCGTCGCTCGCCGCAGCACGCGAGAACTACGAAATGTCGCGCAAGGACGCGAGCCGCCAGGAACGGCTGTACGAGGAGGATCCGGGCGCGATCTCGGTGCGTCGGCTCGAGATCGCGCAGTCGACACGCGAGGAGGCTCGCAGCAAGGTGACGCGCGCCGAGGCCGACCTGCGCAAGGCCGAGGAGGCCGCCGGCGACGCCGGCGATGCCAACGCGCAATTGCGCAGCGCCCGGGCCGCCGTCGAAAAGGCCGAACTCGACCTCGCACGCACGAAAGTCGTGGCGCCCGCGGCCGGCGTGGTGACGGACCTGCGCACCGACATCGGCAATTTTGCGCAGGCCGGGGCACCGGCCATGACGCTGATCGCGGGCCACGACGTCTGGATCAGCGCCGACATGACCGAGAACAACCTCGGCCACCTCGATCCGGGCGATGCCGCCGCGGTCGTGCTCGACATCCTGCCGGGCCGTGTGCTCAAGGGACGTGTGCGCAGCGTCGGCGGTGGCGTCGGCACGGGGCAGTCGTCGTCACCGGGGACGCTGCCATCGGTGGACAACTCCCGGGACTGGCTGCGCCAGGCACAGCGGATTCCAGTCGTCGTCGAACTGGATCCTGAGGAAGCGCGCAAGGTGCAGCGGGTGCGGATCGGCGGCCAGGCGGACGTGCTCGTCTACACGGGCGACAATCCCATCCTGAACCTGCTCGGGTCCGTCTACATTCGCATCCTCAGCTGGTTCTCGTACCTCTACTGAGCGACATCCCCGTGACACGCGCGGACAAGGCCGCATTGCGGGTCACCTGCGGGCTGGGCGCCGCGACCGCGCTCGCGTACGGCTTTGCAGTGCCGTTGCCGTTCGTCGCCTGCGTGATGGCGACGCTGGTGCTGTGCAAGCCGGGGCCGCCGCTGCCGCTCGCGAAGGGCGCGGTGCTGGCGCTCGTGTTCGGAGCGCTGCTGGCCACCGGCATGCTCATGGTGCCGCTGCTCGAGCATTACGCATTCACCGGCGTGCTGCTCACGGCGGCGATCCTGTTCGTCGTGTTCTACGGCGGCCTGCGGCGCGCCCACCCGCTGACGACGGTGCTGCTGCTTGCGTTTGCGCTGATCCCGGTCGCCGGTGTCGCGGAACAGGCCCTCATGGGCGCGCTGACACTCGCGATGACCGTCGGCCTCGGCGTTGCCACGCTGGTCAACGCGCTGTCGCACGCGCTGTTCCCAGACTCGCCGACGGCCGGCAGCCGACCGGTGCCGGCGCGCGGTGTCGACGGACCGACCGCGGCCTGGATCGCACTGCGTGGCACGCTGATCGTGATGCCGGTCTTCGTGCTGGCGCTCACGAACCCCTCGCTCTACATCGCGGCGATCATGAAGACCGTGACGCTCGGCCAACAGGCCTCGCACACGACCGCGCGAACTGCAGGCCGCGAACTCGTGGGCTCGACCGCGATGGGCGCGCTGGTCGCCGCCATCGCCTGGTTCGGGCTCTCAATGTGGCCGAGCCTGTGGATGCTGACGTTGTGGCTCATGGCGGCGGCGCTGTGGTGCGCCTCGGGCATGTTCCGGCTGCGCCGCACGACGATGCCGCCCTCGTTCTGGGCCAATGCGCTCGTGACGGCGCTGATCCTGCTGGGGCCTGCGATCGAGGACAGCGCGGGCGGCAAGAGCGTGCTGCAGGCCGCGTTTGTTCGCACAACCCTGTTCGTGGCCGTGGCTTTCTACGCGTGGGCCACGGTGTGGGCGCTGGAACACTGGCGCCTGGCGCGTCGTCATTCACTGGCCCGTGTGGACGCGCGGGCCCGAGGAGTCGCACCGTGATGCTGAGGAACCTGGCTGTGGGCTTGCCGACCGTGCTCGTCTGCATGGTCGTGCAGGTCGCGTTCGCGTTCTGGTGCGTGCGCTATTACGTTCGCCACCCGGCAGCGAGGCGCAGCGCCGACGACAGGTTGCTGCGCGCCATCCGACCGATCCTCGTCGCCGTGCTGATCCTGCTGTGCGGCGCCCTCGTCCAGATCTCGCTCTGGGCGACGTTGTTTCTCGCGCTCGGCGAGTTCGACGAGGCCTACGAGGCGGTCTACCACTCGGCCGTCAATCTTTCCTCGCTGGGCTACGGCGACATCGTCATGAGCAAGCCCTGGAAGCTGCTGGGGCCGCTCGAGGCCGTCTGTGGCGTGTTGATGCTGGGCATGACGGCTGCGGCGCTCATGGCCATCCTGCAGCACATGATCAACGCGCTGCGCGAAGACGGCACATGAGTCGAGAACGAGCGCGACAGGACGTGCTCAGAACCGGTACGTCATGCCGATGAGCGGCCCCTGCTCGGTCAGGTCGAAGCGCTCGTAGCTCGGGCTGCTGCGCTGTCCGTCTTCATAGTCGAACCCGATCAGCCGATAGCCAAACACCGCGCCTGCGCCGCCGGCCGACTGCCACTGCAGCGTCACGAGCATCTGGTAGCTGAAGTTCGACCCCACGCCGAAACCGCCGATGTCGCCGCGCAGGTTGAGCTTCCAGTCCTCGTGGAACGGCACCTCGTAGTGCATGCCGAGCATCGGGTCGACCCAGTCGACGTCGACGCTCGCCGCGCGTGTCGTGACTTCGCCGGGGACGGGCGCAGTGGTGTCGACCTTGAGGTCCGTCGAAAGATTGAAGTACGACAGGCTGAGCAGCAGTTCGAAGCGCTCCGACAGTCGCCGCCCGACAGTGCCCATCAACGTGAACTGGTCGACGTCGACGTCGCCCTTGACGCGTCCGCCCTCGCTGCGCGAGTGCCCGCCCAGGCCCATGTACGTCATGTCGCCCGTCACCGACCAGGTGTCGTTCTCGACGCGATACGCCGCCATGGCTCCCAATTCGAGTGCATCGAACAAGTCCGAGATGCTCAGATCGACCGGCACCTCGAGCGGCCCGACCTGTGCCGTGCCATCGAGTGCGGCACCCATGCCGTACAGCAGCACCGTGTGCCGCCACTCGTCGGCCTGCGCCGGAGCGGCGCCGACGATCGGCATCACCAGCAGCGTCGCAACGAGCGTCGCCGAAAGTGCCTTGCGTGTCATTGGCTCGCACTCCCCTTGCGCGACTTCCCCGTCGCTTGTCCTTCGTGATGCGCAACGCGTTTGCGGCCGCCCGTCAGCCGCGCACGCTACGACGCTGGAGTTTATCAAACAAACGCTTGCTATCCGGCCCACGCGCGAGGCCGTCGCGGGATGGCCCGGCCACGAGGGACTCGTGTCGCCAGTCACCGACAGTGGCCGGTGGGAACGCCAGCGCGGTGCCGGGGTCACAAATGAACCAACGAACCAAGGAGGGTCGCGCAATGCGGAACAGCACACTGGCCGTTGTAATTTCGTCACTATTGCTGGGCGGTGCCGTGACGGCACAGGCAGGCCCCGAAACGACTACGACGCCCGCGGACCAGCCGGCGCAAGTCACGTCGCCGTCTGACACGAGCCCTTCGGCAACGCAGGGCAACGCCAACCCGGAGGTCGGGTCGCCTGAGAGCAACGTGGACGAAAAGGCCACGAGCGGTGCGTACTATCCATACGCGGCCGGCACCGTCGGTGACGATCCTGCCGAACCGAAGTCGACGTCCGCGGAACACGATGGCAAGGACAACGCCACGCCCGCGGCGACGAATCGCTGGACGGAAGCCGACGGGGACGGCGACGGCTACCTTTCGAAGGCCGAGTTGGCGAAGGTCAACCCGACACTGGCGGCGAGCTTCGACTCGATCGACGTCGACAAGGACGCAAAGCTCACGCGCGACGAGCTCCGTGTCTGGCACGAGTCGCACCGGGCGAGCATGGATGCCGACCAGGCAGACCCGAACCGGCCCAACCGGGCCGACGCCCCCACGAACGACTCCGCCGCGTCCGAGACGCCTCCTCCGTCGGGCCAATGAGCGCGTTCATGTCCGCGTCGGCGCGGCTGCGCTGGACGCAGGACTGAGCTCGGAGCAATCGTCGGCACCCGCGCCGTCCCGGCCGGGTGCCGACCTGTCTGCAAGCACGCACGACGCGACGAATCCAGGTCCGCGCAGCGCCGATGCGGCGGACGCCCGTACAAGTTCAAGCAGACGATGAAGACGTCGTCGCACCCCTGGCGCAGGGGCGGCTCTCCAGCGCCGTGTAACGACGGCCGAACGCAATCAGCGCGAACGCGCCGACGTTCATCAGCAGTGCATAGACCACGCTCGGCACCGCGAGCGCCGGCGCCTGGAACACCGTCGTTGCCACGAAAATGCCGAGCGCGGCGTTGTGCAGGCCGCAATCGGCAGCGATCGCGATGCCGTCGCGACGATTCACGCCGAAAGCCCTGCCGAGGGCCACGCCCGCAGCCATCATGGTCACGTTGAGGATCGCCGCGGCCGGTCCGACGGTCGACATGTTCGCGAGCAACGGCTCGCGCTGGGCCACGAACGTCGCGACCACGATCGCCACGAACAGCGCCGTCGCCACCTTGCCGAGCGGACGCTCGATGCGCGCAATCAGCGCGGGCTGCCAGGAGCGCAATGCCACGCCCAGCGCCACCGGCACCGTGGCGATCACGAACACGCCGCGCACGATGCCGCCGACCGAGAACTCCGCCGGCGCTTCCTGTCCCATGAACAGTCGCACGCCGGCCTGGACGACCAGCGGCATCGTCACGAGCGCCGCAATGCTCGTGATGGCCGTCAGCGTGACCGAGAGCGCGGCCGAGCCGCGAGCGAGGTGGGCGATCAGGGCGGAACTGGCGCCGCCCGGGCAAGCCGCGACGATCATGAGTCCCGCCGCCATCACCGGCGACAGACGGCAGGCAAGCGCGAGACCGTAGGCCGCGGCCGGCAGCACGACGACCTGCCCGATCAGGCCCGCGACGATGGCACGTGGTCGCGCGGCGAGACGCGAGAAGTCGGCGGGCACCAGCGTGATGCCGACCGCAAACATGATGATCGCGAGCGCCGCAGGCAGCAGTGTCTGCACGACGTCCGACATCAGAACAGCACGCCGATCGACAGCAGCGCGCCGTACACGACCTGTGCCTGCGCGGTGCGCGCCAGCACGGGGTTGAGCTCGGAGCCGTGGAACTTGCGCATCAAGACCACCGACGTGAGCAGCGGTGGCGCGGCGAACCAGGCGAGCCAGGCGCCCGGCCGCGACGGCATGCCGAGCGCAAGGAGTGGCGGCAGCGCGAGTGGTGCCAGCATCAGGCAGGCGTACAGCGTGCGTGAGCCGGCAGGGCCGAGCATGCCCGCCAGCGTGCGACGACCGACGGCGCTGTCTGGCCCGAGATCGCGATAGTTGTTGAGCAGCAGCACCGCGGCCGCGATCGCACCGAGCGCGGCGCCCACGCCCAGCGCCGCCAGGGACCAGTGGCCGGCCTGCAGGTAGTACGTGCCCGCGACCGCGACCAGTCCGAAAAAGATCAGCACGAACAGTTCGCCCGTCGCGCGATACGACACCGGTCGCGCACCGCCCGAATACGCCCAGCCTCCGACGATCGACAGCAGCCCCAGGAGAAGGATCGGCACGCCACCGCTCCAGACCAGGGGCAGGCCGAGCAGCAGTGCGATGCCGAATGCGACGCGCGCGGCACGGCGCACCTCCGCCGGCGTGGCCCAGCCGGCCGCGGTGATGCGCAGGGGCCCGACGCGGTCCGCACCGTCGTTGCCCTTTTCGTGATCGGCGACGTCGTTGAGCAGGTTGGTCCCGGCCTGGATCAGCACGGCGCACGCGAGCGTCAGCAGGAACACGAGGGTGCGCACCGGTGCACCGTCACCCCAGGCCAGGCAGGCGCCCGCCACGACGGGCGTCACGGCCATGGTCAACGTGCGCGGGCGCGACGCGACCCACCACCGGTGCCAGGGGCGGGCCGGCGGCGCGGGCGGCGTGACGGTGGCGGGCAGGCGCGTGTCCATCGGAACCCGGCGGTACGGGACGGGGACGGCATCGTGCCGGACGTCGACCACCGACGCATAGGGGGTTGCCACATACCGCCACCGCCCGGAGCGGCGCGGCAAGACGCCTGTCGCGTCGTTGTTTTCATAGCGTAGCGCGCCGGCCGGCCGGCCATGCGTGGTCCCCGCGATGCCGTCGTCCCGCGTCCATTGCCGTCCACGGCGACGCGGACGATACTGCGGCGAGCACTCGGCTCCGCCAGACGGCGCGGAGCCCCGAATCGCGTAAGCAATGCCCACGGAGGGACCATTCAATGCGACGCTTCCAATCGTTGATCCCGATGCTGGCCGCTCTGCTGTTGGCGGCAGCGCCGGCCCATGCAGACAAGTACGACGACACGATCAAGCTGTTCAAGGACGCCGGCGAAAGCGCGAGCTTCTTCGGCAAAAGCCGCGGCTACGCGGTCTTTCCGACAATCGGCAAGGGCGGACTCGGCGTCGGCGGCGCCTACGGCGAGGGCCGAGTCTACGAAGGCGGCAAGTACATCGGCGACACCAAGATGACGCAGCTCAGCATCGGCTTCCAGGCCGGCGGCCAGGGCTACAGCCAGATCATCTTTTTCGAGGACCAGCGTGCGATCGACGAGTTCAAGACCGGCAACTTCGAGTTCGGCGCCAACGTCAACGCGGTCGTGATCACGGCGGCGGCGTCGGGCACGGCCGGCACGACCGGTGCCTCGGCGGGCGCGAGTGCCGGCAAGAAGGATGCGGAGACCGCCGGCAAGTACCACAAGGGCATGGCCGTCTTCCAGATCGTCAAGGGCGGTCTAATGTACGAAGCGTCGGTGGGCGGACAGAAGTTCTCGTACAAACCCGCCGGCAAGGGCTGAGGCCCGTCCCGACGCCACACTGACAGGGTCGGCGGCGACGGCCGGCCCTGCACCAACCGGGGTCCGCGCAGTGCGCGTGCGCCCCGGTCGGCGTCAGCTGCGTATCCCCTGGTCGTGCAGCTGGCCGGAATCGCCGATTTCGTCCCAGACCGCCTTCGAACCGACGAAGACGTGATGCACGACCCTGAGCGCCTCGCCGCCCTCGGTGATCGACCCGGCCGGCACGAACATCGTCTTCGAGTCGTTCTGGCCCGGGGCGGCCGAGCCGCACACGCTGCAGAACCACGCTTCCCATTCGGCGCCTGGCTTTTTCCACGTCGTGACCGCGTCGCGGCCGCGGACCCACCGAAACTGCTCGTTCGGGATGACGACGACCGCGATGCCACTGCTGCCCGTGAACCGCCGGCAGATCGAGCAGTGGCAGACGTAGACACCTGTCAGCTCCGCGTCGATCTCGAACTGGACCGCTCCGCAGTTGCATCCGCCCGTAGCCATTGCCGTTGGACCTCGTCGACGCGCGCCCCGTTTGGGCCACGACGGCACGTTACGCGTGATCGTTGCACCTGCACAGTGGGTGGCCGCTGTGCGACCGCACGAGAGGGCTTGCCTGACAGGCGCGCGAATTCCCGGCCGGTTCCGCAAGCCCCGAAGGCTTGCGACCTTTTCTCGCAACCGCGCGGGATCGTCGTGGCGACTCGACGACCCGTTCCGTCTGCCGTCGCGTCCCTGACGTGGCACGGGGCGCAGGTGAGGCCGGAAGCACATGACACTGCTGGCGAGCTTGGTGGAAGTTTCGCGGCGCGTGGGCACCGAGTCCGCGCGTCTCGGCAAGGTGCGTGAGCTCGCGCAGTTCCTGCGTACGCTCGAACCGGCGGAAGTCGCAGTGGGTGTGCCGTACCTCGCCGGCGAGGTGCCGCAGGGTCGCTGCGGGATCGGCCCGACGGCCTTGCGTGAAGCGCTGGCGACCGAGTCGGCGAGCACGCCTGTGCTCTCGCTGTACGACGTCGACGCGCTGCTGACGTCGATCGCGGCGTTGTGTGGCAAGGGTGTCGCCGCACGCCGTGCCGCGGCGCTTCGCGAGCTGTTCGCGCGCGCGACCGCAGCCGAACGCCACTTCCTGCAACGGCTGCTGCTCGGCGAATTGCGACAAGGGGCACTGGCCGGCGTGATGGTCGACGCGATCGCGGTCGCGGCGGACGCACCGGTCAGCGAAGTGCGACGCGCGACGATGTACGCGCCGCATCTCGGTGCCGTCGCGCAGGCGGCCTTCGACCCGGGAGGCGACGGCTTCGGCGTATTCCAGCTCGAGATCCTCTCGCCCGTGGCACCGATGCTGGCACAGACCGCGGCCGACCCGGCGCAGGCCCTGCGCGAGCTCGGCGGTGAAGCAGCTTTCGAGTGGAAGGTCGACGGTGCGCGCATCCAGGTGCACAAGTCCGGCGAGACCGTGCGGATCTACACACGCAACCTCAACGAGGTAGGCGCCGCGCTGCCGGAGATCGTCGACGCAGTCGCGCACCTGCCGTCGACGCAACTGATCCTGGACGGCGAGGCGGTGGCCTACGACGCGGCGAATCGCCCGCACCCGTTCCAGGTCACGATGCGGCGCTTCGGCCGCAAGCTCGACGTCGAGCGCCTGCGCTCGGAGCTGCCCATGCGCGCCTGGTTCTTCGATTGCCTGCGGCTCGGGGAGGCGACCCTCGCCGACCAACCGACACGCGAACGTTTCGAGGCGCTCGCCTCCGCCCTGCCGGAGACGATGCGCATTCCCCGGCTGGTCACGCGTTCGGAGTCAGAGGCGCAGGCGTTTTACGACGACGCGCTGGCCGCGGGGCACGAAGGCGTCATGGCCAAGTCGCTCGACGCACCTTATGAAGCGGGAAGCCGGGGCGCGAGCTGGCTCAAGATCAAGCACGCTCACACGCTCGACCTCATCATCCTCGCTGCCGAATGGGGGCACGGGCGTCGCACCGGCCTGCTCTCGAACCTGCATCTCGGCGCACTCGATGCCGCCACCGGTGAATGGATCATGCTCGGCAAGACCTTCAAGGGACTCACCGACGTGATGCTGGCGTGGCAGACGCAGGAGTTGCTCGCCCGCGAGACGGCTCGCGACGCGATGACCGTCTACGTGCGCCCGGAACTCGTCGTCGAGATCGCCTTCAGCGACCTGCAGGCGAGCCCGCGCTACCCGGGTGGAATCGCGCTGCGGCTGGCGCGCGTGAAGCGATACCGCCCGGACAAGAGCGTAGCCGAAGCCGACACGATGGCGACCGTGCGGAGCCTTTTCGCCGGGCAGCGGGGTGCGCCGCCCGACGCCTGACGATGCCGAGCACGAATGTGTCTTGCAACGACCGGCTGCTTGGGGGCAAGGTCTGCCTGCGACATTGAACCAGACGCTCGCCGCAGGGAGGCAGCATGGACGCAGACAGTGAGCTGGTCGTCGACAGCACGTTCGACTTCGAACCCGAAGACGGCAAGGTGAAGTTCGGCAACAACCGGGGCAACGGTTACTCGAACGGGCACCGAACTTTCATCTGGAACTGCCCACAGAGGCACACGTTCAAGCTGACGTTTGCCATCATCGACTTTGCCGGCGTCGCCACGCCGACAGACCCGTGGCCGTTTCGTGACGCACCCGCCGAGCCTCCCAGCTCGACGGGCTGGATGAGCACGGCGTTCAAGGGGAAAGCCGAGCGTGACGGCGCGTACAAGTACACGGTGGAGATCAGGGACGCCGCGGGGGCGACCGTCGGGATCGAGGATCCGATGATCATCGTCGGCCGCTGAGCGGTCGGCGTCGATCGTACGGACACGCGGCTTCCGCGCGAGCGGAAGCTCGCTCTGCGCCGCGATCCCGGG
The DNA here is from genome assembly GCA_035554635.1 of Steroidobacteraceae bacterium. Taxonomy (GTDB): domain Bacteria; phylum Pseudomonadota; class Gammaproteobacteria; order Steroidobacterales; family Steroidobacteraceae; genus RPQJ01. The sequence continues at coordinate 17,080 of DATMIB010000199.1, forward strand.
AGGACCGGGGCGCGGCGGCGCACGCCCTGCCGCATCAAGTGATGCCACCGCGGCACGTGCAGCCTATAGTCGCGATCACAGCGGCGGGCTTCGGTCACGACGCGCCCCGGGGGACTCAGCATGCAACGTGGACGACGACGATGAACGGTGCCCAGGCCCTGTTGAAGACACTGGCCGATGCGGGCGTGGAGGTCTGCTTCACGAACCCTGGCACCTCGGAAATGCATTTCGTCGCCGCGCTCGACCACGAGCCGCGCATGCGCGCAGTGCTCGCGTTGTTCGAGGGCGTCGCCACTGGCGCCGCCGACGGCTATGCCCGCATGGCGGGCAAGCCCGCGGCCACGCTGCTGCACCTCGGCTGCGGTCTCGGCAATGGACTCGCCAACCTGCACAACGCGCGCAAGGGTCGCGTGCCGGTTGTGAACATCGTCGGGGACCACGCCACCTATCACGTCCGGTACGACGCGCAACTGCAGTCCGACATCGAGACCGTCGCGCGCAACGTGTCGCCCTGGGTGCGGACGTCCGCCTCCACGCAGGCCCTTGCAAAGGACGCGGTGGAGGCGATCACCGCGGCGATGGGTCCGCCGGGCCAGGTCGCAACCTTGATCCTGCCGGCGGACGTCTCGTGGTCCGAGGGCGCGCTGCCCGCGGCGATGCCACCACCGTCCATGCCGCAGCGCGCGGACGACTCGGTGATCGACGCGATTGCACGAGCCGTGCGCAGCGGCGAGCCCGCGGCGCTGCTGCTCGGCGGGCGTGCGCTGCGCGAGCCTGCATTGCTGGCGGCGGCGCGCCTCGCGGCCAGGCACGGCGTCAGGCTGCTGGCCGAGGTCTTTCCGACTCGCCTCGAGCGCGGCGCGGGGCTCCCCGTCGTCGAGCGCATTGCCTACTTCGCGGAACTTGCATCCGTACAGCTGCAGGGCCTGCGACACCTGATCCTGGTGGATGCGAAGTCGCCCGTCTCCTTCTTCGCCTACCCCGGCAAGAAGAGTGACCTGGTTCCCGAGGGTTGCACGGTCCACACGCTGGCTACGTTCGAGCAGGATGCCGAGGCCACGCTGGCGCGACTCGTGGAACGTCTCGGACTGCAAGACGAGAGCCCCTTCCTGCAGGCCCCGGCGCGTCCCGCACCGCCGCGTGGAAAGCTGACCGCGGAAAAAGTGTGCAAGGCGATCGGGGCGCTGCTGCCCGAACGGGCCATCGTCGTCGACGAGGCGCAGACTTCCGGCGTGCTGCTGCCCGCGTTCACCCGCGGCGCGCCGCGGCACGACGTGCTGACGTTGACCGGCGGCGCCATCGGGCAGGGCCTGCCCACGGCCGTGGGTGCCGCCGTCGCGTGTCCAGACCGGCCGGTGCTCGCCTTGTGCGGCGACGGTTCGTCCATGTACACGCTGCAAGCCTTGTGGACGATGGCGCGCGAACGCTTGAACGTCACGAACGTCATCCTGAACAACCGCTCCTACGCGATCCTCAACGTCGAGTTGCAGCGGGTCGGTGCGCAAGGACAAGGCGCCAAGGCACGCTCGCAGCTCGACCTCGGCAATCCGGGCCTCGATTTCGTGCAGCTCAGTCACGGCATGGGCGTGCCTGCCGTGCGGGCGACGACGGCCGAGGAGTTCGTCGTCGCGCTGGAAAATGCCTTCCGCAGCCCGGGGCCGCACCTGATCGAGGCGATCGTGCCGACGGTCTTCTCGGGGTTGCGACTGAAGCTGTTGCCGCGGCTGCTGGCCGCGATCGGCGGGCTGCCGAGTCCGCTGGCACAGGCGATCAAGCGCAAGGTCGCGCCCTGACGGCTGGCGCGGTCCGAGCGCGCGACGCGGCGAGAGCGGGAGCGACGGCAATGACGACCCCCGGGGTTTCCACGCACCCCGGGGGCCCTTGCTGAGGGCAGTGGTACCGGCCGGAGCCTCGTGGCTCAGGTCGCGGCGATCATCTGCTCGAGCTGCTGGATATGCTCCTGGTTGCGGACCATGCGGTTACGGAACGCATGGCGCACCTGGTCCGGCGTGTGCTCACGCTGGAGCGCTTCCTGGTAATCCTCGATGCCGGACTTCTCGCCGCTCAGCAGCGCGGACAGCGCAGCCCGGTCGCCGAAGATCCGTGCGGCGCCCATCACCGTGTTGGACCACGTGCCCCAGGCTCCGGAGTCGTTCGACGGCGTGCCGCCGTACTGCTGGACCATCGAACGCAGCTCGCCGGCCGCCTGTTCATGGTCGCGCTGCATGGCGGCCAGTTGCTGGAACTTGGCATCGTGGCCGAACTGGTCGCGGATCTTGTCGAGCGCCTGCCGGTAGGTTTCCGTGGCCGACAATTCGCCTCGCAGCAATTCGTTGAGGTCGTCGACGACTTCCTCACTCGACGCGCTCGCCACGGAGCCGGCCGCTGCGATGGAATCACGCGTGCGGTTGAACGCATCGCGCGTCGCGTGCCTGGCCTCGTTCCACTGCAGACGCGATTCGCCGCGTCGCGACTCCCAGTCACGCTGCAGGTCGGACTCCGCCTCCTCGAACGAACGACCGTGGTACTCGGGGTAACGCTCGTAGCCGAGCTTGTAGGCAGGACCATAGTCCTCGTACCGCGAGCCCTTCGTGACGTACGGCTGCGAGGAGTAGTTCGACCGCCAATGAGCGTCCTCCGCCTCCGGGTCGATCCTGCTCGCGATCGCCTTGCCGCCCAGCGCGCCGGCGACGGCACCGACCGCCGCACCGATGGCTGCGCCGGCCGGGCCACCGAGGCCGCCCGCTGCCGCCCCTGCCATCGCACCGCCCGCCACGCCGCCGACCGCGCCGCCCGCGAATGCGCCTCCGACCATACCGGCCGTGTCCTTCTTTTCGTCCTTGTCCTTCCTGGCGTCTGCCATCTGCGTCTCCTTCCTTGGAGTGAACCCACAACGGGTGAGGGGTCGACTTTTTAGGCCACGCGACCCGCGACATATGTAGGAGACGATGGCTGTGCTTGTGAGAGAAACCCATGCCGGACGGCGGGGGCGAAGCGGTCCGCGCGTCGCCGTTCGAAGTGCGCTGGGTTTCGTCAGCCTGACACCACGACCGATTCATCGATGACTTACAGCGTGCCCTTCATTGCTTTGAAAAAATACGGCCGGAGATGATGGGCTCCGCCACCTGAGGTTGGCGGAAGGCAGCAGGAGGCGACGTGGGACAGGAAATCGTGCGAGTGCTGGTCATGGCGTTCATCGCGCTCTTTCTCGTGTGGGGCGTCGCGGGGCTCTTCGTGAGCCTGTATCCGTTGCGCAGCACCTTGGGCGAGTGGTTCTGGGGCTCGCATCAGGATGCGCGGCGACAACACCCCGTCGCGCAGGAGTGATCCCGGCATGGCCTAGCGCGAGTGTCGCAGGCCCGCCCTGTTCGTCTGCAGCGCAGCGCCGAGCAGGCCCCACCCGAGCCGGGCGAGCCCGGCCAACCGGAAGTTGACGAGGTGGCGCGACCAGAAGAGCTCGCGCTTGTCGCAGACCGTCGAAACACTGAAGCGGTTGATGTCGCCGGCGAGCTCGGCCGAGAGCGGTTCGCCGGCGTCGGCCGCTTGCTGTTGGCGCGCGCGTAAGCGGCGCGCCGCCGCAATTCGCGTCGCGACTGCCTTCGCCTCGCGACGCGTGATGCGTCCATGACGCTGCTTCAGCGTGTTGAGTCGATCCGCCGCGTCGTAGGTTGCGTCGACGAGTTCCCGGCGGGTCATCCAGCGTGTCTCGTAGTTCAGGATGCGCTCCCAGGTCGGCTGCGGACTCACGGGGCACCCGGTCGCGCTACTGTGGCTGCCCCGTCTGCACCGGGCCGATCCGGAACGGGCGCATCATTTCGTTGTCCTCGTGCTCGACGATGTGGCAATGCCACACGAACTGCCCGGGCTCGAGGAATTGCGCGCGGATACGCGTGACTTCGCCGGGATACGCAAGCACGGTGTCCTTGAGCCCCGTCTCCCAAGGCTCGGGCGGTCGGGGCTGCGAGTCGCCCGCGAGTTCGACGGTCGGCGCCATGCCCTCCGCCGCAGGCTCGGTGACCACGATGGGTTGGCGATCGATCACCTCGAACGCTACTTCGTGCACGTGCATCGGATGCGCGTCGGCCGTCGTGTTGTAGAACTCCCAGACTTCGGTCGCGCCGGCGACGGGATTCTCGGTGACCGGGTCGCCCCAATGCCTCGTCACGGTCGACACGGCGCCGAGTGCCGGATCGTCGGCGACGTTTCCCAGCATCGCCTCGGTCGGCACGTCCGCGAATGTGCTCGACATGTGCTCGAGCAATGCGAGGCGGCGCGTGGTGGTGGCCGTCGCGAGCGGCGTGATGGCCGGCAGTCGCAGGAACCGTGCGGGTGTGGTGGTGTCCGGTGACAGTGCGGCGCCGACCCGGAACTGCAGTACTTGCCCGGTCGAGGACGGATCGGCGACGTCGAATTCGTCACCGGGCTCGCCACCACCGAACGGCTCGTCCGGCCCGACGTTGCGAAGCACGAAGTCTCCCTCGGGCACGTCGCTGAAGTCGACGATCACGTCGGCGCGCTCGGCAAGAC
>DATMIB010000200.1:0-4100 GCA_035554635.1 Steroidobacteraceae bacterium
GACGCGGTCGAGCAACTGGCCTCGCGAATAGACGCGTTCCGGGTGCTCCATGAAGAACTGCAGCAGCCGGTACTCGGTCGGGCCCAGCGCCACGGTCTGTTCGTCGACGGTCACGCGATGGCTCGTCGGGTCGAGCTTGAGCACGCCCGCCTCGATCATGGTGCCGGCGCCTCCCGCGGACGTCCGTCGCAGCACCGCCTGCACGCGTGCGAGCAATTCGCGCGGGCTGAACGGCTTGGTAACGTAGTCGTCGGCGCCGCCTTCGAGACCGGCCACCTTGTCATGCTCCTCGGCGCGCGCGGTCAGCATGATGACCGGCAGGTCCTGCGTCTCCTTGTTGCGCTTGAGTGCACGCGTGAGTTCGAGCCCGCTCTGGTCGGGCAGCATCCAGTCGACGAGCAGCAGATCGGGACGCGAGTCCGCGATGCGCGAGCGTGCCTCGCTGCAGTCCTCGGCCTCGCGCACGGTGAAACCCGCGCGACGCAACCCGAACGCGATCATGTCGCGGATCGGCTTCTCGTCCTCGACGATCAGGATCTGCTTGCCCGTCATGTCCATTCCGGAAGCGGCATGAGCCATTGCAGGCGTATTACAGGGATCGATTATGACATTCACGTGACAGGCGGCGGTGCGACCGACGGCCGCGCGACGTCGTCGCGCACGTAAGTCGGCACGGCGTCCACCGCGGCGACGCCCTGGCCGCGCGCGAGCAGCGCGGCGCCGATGCGGGCCACGGCGTCGGCACGCGGGTACAGCCCGTCATGGAAATGCAATCCGGCCGCTTCGAGTCGCGCACGCAATGCCGGGTAGCGCGCAATGCCGTTACCGGCGAAGTGTGTGACGCCGGCAGGAATCTCGACGGCATCCATCGGGCCGACGCGTTCGGGCGTCAATGGCACCGGCAAAGCGGGGTCTGCGGCGTCGAACCGGAAGGCGCCCCAGTACAGCTCGTTCATGCGCGCGTCGTTGCAGACCAGCACGCCCCCGCCCTCACCCGCCCTGTGGGCGACCTCTCCCGTTGCCGCGGGAGAGGTGAGGAAGGCGACGGCGGCGAGGCTCGACACCGGTGCGACGGGCAGACCGGCACCGAAGGCGAGCCCCTGTGCGACGCCGGCGGCGATCCGCAAGCCCGTGAAGCCCCCGGGCCCGCGTCCGAACGCGAGCCCGTCGAGTTCGCGCAATGCGATGCCCGCTTCACGCAGCAGTTCGTCGACCATCGGCAGGATCAGGTCGGCATGGCCGCGCTCGGTCAGCGTCTGACGCAGCAGCAGCTTCGCGTCGGGCAGCAGCAACGCGGCCGAACACAGCTCGGTCGAGGTGTCGATCGCCAGCACGCGCGGGCGCGAGGACGTTTTTTCGACAGGCGGCGACGACGGGTTCACGGGTTCACGGCCTCTGCGGGTGTGGTGCCAAGCCGCGCGTGCAGGAACGCCTGCACTTCCTCGAGCGAACGCGTCCGCTTCATCGGCGGCAGGCTGGTGATGAACGAGCGGCCGTAGCCCTTGGTCACGAGCCGAGTATCGCAGAGCATCACGACGCCGAAATCGGTTTCGTCGCGGATCAGCCTGCCGACGCCCTGCTTCAGCGCGATCACGGCCTGCGGCACCTGCTCGTCGAAGAACGGATTGCCGCCCTGTTCGCGGATCGCCGCGAGTCGCGCCTTGAGCAGTGGCTCGTCGGGCACGGCGAAGGGCAGCTTGTCGATCACGACCACGCTGAGCGCCTCGCCCTTGACGTCGATGCCTTCCCAGAAGCTGCCCGTGCCGAGCAGCACCGCATTGCCGGCCTCGCGGAACGCGCGCAGCAACTGGTCGCGCGCGCCACCGCCCTGGACCAGCACCGGGAACGGCGGACGCTCGCCCCAGTGCCGATACAGTTCCTCGGCGCCTTCGCGCAGCGCGCGGTGGCTCGTGAACAAGATGAACGCGCGGCCTCCACTGGCCGCAATCACCGGCAGCGCGGCCTCGATCACGGCGCGCGAGTGTCCCGGCGCGCCCGGATCGGCGAGGCCCTTGGGCAGGTACATCAGCGCCTGGTTCGGGAAATCGAACGGGCTCTCGAACCGCACCGTGTTCGCACGCGCGAGGCCACTGCGACGCTTGAAGTGCGAAAAGTCCTCGCCGACCGCCAGCGTCGCCGAGGTCAGCACCCACGCGCAGCCCTGCGCCTCCATCAGCGCCGAGAGCTGCTGCGCGACGTCGACCGGCGCGTAGTGCGCACTCACGCTGCGCGCGGTCGACTCCGCCCAGCGCACGCCGCCGGGCGCTTCCGCCGCGGTCAGCTCATGCAGCCGCTGCGCACTCTCCTCGAGCCGTTCCTGCAGACGCGTGAACGCGGCCTGGCCGTCGGGCCCGCCGAGCGGGGCGATCGCCGCGGCCAGGTCGGCCGCACGGGCGCCGAGGCCGTTCAGGGCCTCGAGCAGGCGCTCTGGCCACTGCGCGTGTTCGAGGCGTGCCTCCTGCCCCGCGGTCACGGCGAGCACCGCGGCCACCTGTGCATCCAGCCCACTCAGCGCCGCGTCGACGCTGCCCGCCATCTGCTGCGCCAGCAGCAGCTCGCCGGCCACGTCCTTCGACAGGTTGGTGAGTTGCCGCGTGCTGACGCTGTAGCCGAGGAACTGCGCCGCGACGTCGGGTAGCTGGTGCGCTTCGTCGATGACGATGGCGTCGGCGCCCGGCAGCAGGTCGCCGAAGCCCTCCTCCTTGAGCACGAGGTCGGCGAGAAGCAGGTAGTGGTTGACGACGACGATGTCGGCGGCCTGCGCCTCGCGGCGCGCGGCCAGCACGAAGCACTCGTCGAATCGCGGGCATTCGGCGCCGAGGCAATTTTCGCGCGTCGAGGTGACCCATGGCAGCACGGGGTCCTGTTCACCGAGGCCGGGCAGTTCCGCCACGTCGCCACGCCGCGTCGTGTACGACCAGTTGCGCACCTTCGGCAGCGCGGTCGCGACTTCGCGACGCAAGCCGCGCGCATAGGCCTGCTGTTCCGCCAGCTCCAGCCGGTGCCGGCAGAGGTAATTCGCGCGCCCCTTGAGCAGCGCGACGCGCACCGGCCGGCCGAGCGCCCTGCCGATCGTGGGCAGGTCGCGGTGATAGAGCTGGTCCTGGAGTGTCCGGGTGCCGGTCGAGACGATGACGCGCCGCCCCGAAAGCAGCGCCGGCACCAGGTAGGCAAACGTCTTGCCCGTGCCTGTGCCTGCCTCGACGATCAGCTGCGTGCGCGTCTCGAGGGCCGCGGCCACGTGCTCGGCCATCGCCACCTGCTGTGGCCGCGTCACGTACCCGGGCAACGCGGCGGCGAGCGGCCCGTCCGGCCCCAGGACGTCGGCGAGAGGTGCGGCCATGCTCAGGAGAACGTGGCGCGGAAGCGCAGCAGCGCCGTCGCGCCGGGCGCCAGCGGGCGGCTCATGACCCAGCGCACGTGCGTGTACTCGACTTCTGCGGCCTTGCGCTGGCCCTTCTTGCCGCGGGTGGCTTCCGGCCTCGTGAAGCTGCGGCCGCCGTCGGCGGAGAGCTGGATCTCGCAACCCGGACCCGTGGCCGAACCGAGTTCGTACCTGACCCCGAACGGCAGCCGCTTGGTGACGACGACGTCGGTCACGGCACTCTCGCCGGGATTGCGCACGCGGACGGTGTAGTGGACCTCGTCGCCGGCGCTCAGCCGCTGGGCCGGCACCCAGCGCCCGCCCTCGTGCCCGGACGCGCCGCGTGGAACCGCGAGCTTTTCCACCACGATGGACGTCTCGAGCACACCGCCGGTGCCGGTCGCCTGCGCGGCCGGCTGCCCCTCGTCGGCCGTAGCAGGCGACGACGACGGAGCGAGGCCCGCCACGGCGACGGCCAGCACGAGCACGACGAGGACTGGGAGGGTGCGCATTTGGGGGTCGGACTCTGCGTGACGACGCACGCGCAGGCAAGTCTGCGCCGGGGAAACGGCCGACCGGGCCGGCCATTGATGCAAAAAGCGCTTGAAAATGCGTGCTTCCCGCCTTCCTACGGGCTCTTCCCCCTGTGTTTCTGCATTTCCCCTCATTTGACAGTGTGGCACGGTTCAACTATTGTGCACTGCAACAAATGCTGCGATGCAGCACCCCAGGAGAC